>JBBQDZ010000084.1:0-9873 GCA_038320185.1 Gaiellales bacterium | reverse complement strand
AGCGACCGCACCGCTGACACCTCGGTCGCGGGCGCCTCGAGCAGGAGCTCGTCGTGCACCTGGAGGACGAGCCTCGCGCCTCTGCCCCCCTCACGGAGCCGGCGATGGATGGCGATCATCGCCACCTTGATGATGTCCGCGTTCGAGCCCTGCATGACGAAGTTGACGGCGAGGCGTTCACCGAGCGCGCGCGTCTGGCGGTTCCCGGCGCGGATCTCCGGCACCGGCCTCCTGCGTCCGAGCAGGGACGTCACGTAGCCGTCGCTCCTCGCCTGCTCGATCGTCCGCTGGATGAAGTCCTGGACGTAGGGGAAGCGGGCGAGGTACGCGTCGATGTAGGCCTGTGCCTCCTCGCGCGAGATCTCCAGGTTCTCCGAGAGGCCGAACGCCGAGATGCCGTAGATGATCCCGAAATTGATCATCTTGGCGACGCTGCGCTCGCCCTTCGTCAGCGTCGCCGGGTCCTTGCCGAGCACCTCCGCCGCAGTCGCCGTGTGGATGTCGTCGCCGCGCTCGAAGGCCTCCCGGAGCTTCGGCTCGCCGGAGACGTGGGCCAGGATGCGCAGCTCGATCTGCGAGTAGTCCGCCGAGAGGAGCTTCGCCCCCGGCTCCGCCACGAACGCGGAGCGGATCTCGCGGCCGAGCTCGGTGCGAATCGGGATCGCCTGCAGGTTCGGGTTCGAGGTCGAGAGCCTGCCGGTCGAGGCGACCGTCTGGTTGAAGGTCGTGTGCAGCCGGCCATCCGTTTCCGAGATCAACGAGGGAAGCGGGCCGAGGTAGGTGTTCAGGAGCTTCGAGTACTCGCGCCACTCCTCGATCACCTCGATGATCTCGTGCTCGTGCCGGATCGTGCGCAGGACGCGCGTGTCGGTGGAGTAGCCGGTCTTACCCTTGCGGCCCGGTGTGAGGCCGAGCTTCTCGAACAGGATCCGGCCCACCTGCGGCGTCGAGCCGACCACGAACTCCTCCCCCGCGAGCTCGTGGGCCTGGGCCTCGAGCTCCTCGACCCGCTCGGCAAGCCGGGCCGTGATCTCTCCCATGCGGTAGGTGTCGATCTTCACGCCCGCGTCCTCCATCGCAGCCAGCACGCCTGCGAGCGGAAGCTCGACGGTCCGGTAGAGCTCCATCGCGCCGCGCTCCTCCAAGCGCTCGCGCATGCGTCCGGCGAGGCGCAGGGGGATCGCGGCCCGGCGCACGAGCGCGGCGGTCTCCTCTTCCGTTGGCGGCGAGGGCTCGAGCTCCAGCCCGTACTCCGCCGACAGATCGTCCAGGTCGTACGTGGGACGACCGGGCTCGATCAGGTACGCGGCGATCAGCGTGTCGTCCGCCGGCGTCACGGTCAGACGGGGCAGCGACTTGAAGTCGTGCGCGACGAGCTCCGCCTCGCGAACCTGCTCCAGCGCGAGCGGGGTGACGACCACCGCCTCCCCCGTGCGCGCGATCGCCATGCGCTCGCCTGCCACCGCCAGGCCTACCCGTCCCTCGAGCCGCGGTAGCGGCCCCTCCGTCCACTCGAGCGTTTCGCCCTCGATCGGCAGCTGCGCCGCCGGAACGGCCTCGTCCAAGAGGTCCACTCGCTGGAGCAGGTTGCGGAACTCGAAGCGCCGGAACATCTCCTTCAGCTGCGAGCGGTCGGGCGGGCTGAGGACGAGCTCTGAGGGGTCGCAGTCGAGCGTGAGGTCGCGCCGCATCGTCGCAAGCAGCTTCGCGTCGCGTGCCTGGTCCGCGTGCTCGCGGACGGCTCGGCCCCGCGCGGGCGAGAGCTCCTCAGCGTGCTCGATCACGGCCTCGAGCGAGCCGTACTGCGCGATCAGCTGGCCGGCGGTCTTGTCGCCGATGCCCGGGATGCCGGGGATGTTGTCCGAGGTGTCCCCTTTGAGCCCGATGAAATCGGGCACCTTCTCGGGCGGGATGCCGTACCGGGCCTCGACCCGCTCGGGCGTGTAGACGTGGACGTCCGACACGCCGCGGGGCGTCATCATCAGGCAGACGTTCCCGGAGACGAGCTGGAACGCGTCGCGGTCGGTCGAGACGACGCACGTCTTCACGCCCGCCTCGTCGGCCCGCGTCGCGAGAGTCGCGATCACGTCGTCGGCCTCCCAGCCCTCGAACTCGAGGTTGCGGTAGCCGAACGCCTCGACGATCGGGCGGAAGTAGGGAAACTGCTCGCGTAGGAGGTCCGGCATCGGCCGCCGGTCGACCTTGTAGTCGGCCGAGAGCTCCGTCCGGTGCACCGGCCGGGTGTCCCAGGCGACCGCGACGCCCTTGGGCCGGTAATCGGCAAGAAGCTTGAAGAGCATGTTCGTGAACCCGAGGAGTGCATTTGTCGAGAAGCCCTCGCTCGTCGCGAGCTCCTCGGGCAGCGCGAAGAAGGCGCGATAGGCGAGGTTGTTGCCGTCGACGAGGAAGAGCTCGGCCTCGCGGGCGGGCGCGTCGTCGACCTGCAGCTCGGCTCCCGACAGGGTCTTCGGCGACATCTTTGCGAGTCTACGCCGCGTGCGCCCGCCCGAAATCGCTCCCTTCGAGGACTCTCACCTCGACGACGCCGCGCGTCTACTCGCCGCCCGGCACCGGCGCCAGCGCGAGCTCGAGCCGCTGCTCTCGCCCCACTACGAGGATCCCGCGCAGACACGCGCGGAGGTGGAGCGGGAGTGGCGCGCGGAGGGCGCGTCCGGGGCCGCGGCCTTCCGTGACGGGCGGCTCGTCGGGTACCTGATCGGCGCGCCGCGGACGGATCCGGTCTGGGGTGCAAACGTGTGGGTCGAAGGGGCAGGCCACGCGGTCGAGGAGCCGGAGGACGTGCGCGACCTCTACGCGTCGGCGGCTGCGCGCTGGGTCGAAGAGGGACGGACACGACACTGGGCGCTGGTGGCGGCGACAGACACCGACCTCCTGGAGACCTGGAGCAGGCTCTGCTTCGGACGCCAGCACGCCCACGGCATCCAGGAGCCGCTCGCGCGCAACGCGATCGCGGTGCCCGACGGCTTCGAGATCAGAGCTCCCGCCGCCGACGAGATCGACGAGCTGATCGAGATCGACCTCGCGCTGCCGAACCACCAGCGGAGCTCTCCCGTCTTCTCGGGCCTGCCGGCGCCCGACCGGGAGGAGGCCCGCACCGACTGGGTCGAGACCCTTGCCGGCGCCGTGCCGGAGCAGGAGGAGAAGCTCTTCATCGGCGCCTACGGAGGGCGGCCGGTCGCCTGCTTCGCCGTCATGCCTGTCGAGGGCTCACGCGAGCACCGGGGGGTTCTCCGTCCGGACGGCGCATGCTTCCTCGGTTTTGCGTCCATCCTCCCCGAGTTTCGGGGTAGCGGACTCGGCGTCGCCATCGCCGAGGCCTCCCTCGCGTGGGCGCGCGAACAGGGATATCCGTCCATGGTCACCGACTGGCGTGTCACGAACCTGCTCTCCTCACGCTTCTGGCCGCGGCGAGGGTTCCGGCAGACGTTCTTCCGGCTCTACCGTTCCATTCCCTAGCGCTCGGAAGCCCTGTGACGTGCGCAGCCCGGACGTCTACCGTTCGGGGCCGTGTCGCGCGTGCCCATCCTGTTCGGGACCCGCCTCGCCGTCGTCGAGGCCGGCGAGCACGCGACCGTTCTGCGTCCACCGCCGCCCGGAGAGGCCATCGCCGACGTCGGCGCGGCTGTCCGGGATGCGCTGCGGTTCCCGCTCGCGGGGGACCCTCTCGAGGCTCTCACCACGCGGGGCGGCCGTGCGACCGTTCTCGTCGAGCCGCCGGCGCTCCCACTTCCCGGCGGCGCGGACGATCCCCGCCGCACGGCGATCGCCGCGACCGTCGAGGAGCTCGAGCGCGTGGGCGTCCCGCTCGAGCGCCAGACGATCCTCGTGGCCGCGGGACTGGCGCGGCGGACGGGCCATCGCGACCTCGAGCATCTCGTCTCGCCCGAGTTCGCGCGACGCTTCCGGGGCCGCGTGGCAGTCCACGACGCGGAGGACCCGAATCTGGTGGCACTCGGTGCGGGGCGGCTCAACCCGGCACTCGTAGAGACGGAGGCGGTGGTCGTCGTCACCGCGGCCGAGTCCGTGCTCGACGGTGGCCCCGCCTCGCTCCTGGCGGCGTCCGACAGCCGGACGAGCCGTACTGCCCGCGCGATCTCGCTCGCCGAGACCTCGTCGTCTGCGGGGTGGCAGGCGGCGCTCCAACTCGAGCGCGCGCTGGCCAGCCGCGTACCGCTGATCGGCGTCTCGCTGACGCTCAACCTGCCGCGCCTCCATGGTGCTCTCCGCGGGTACCCCTACGAGGTCGAAGCCGTCGAGCGCGTCGCGCGATCTTCGCTCCGACGTGGCTTCGGCGCCCTGCCGGGCCCGATCAGGGCGCGCGTCCTGCGGTCACTGCCTCTCGAGCTCTCGGCGAGCGCGGCCTTCGCGGGCCCTCCCTCGGTGGCGCATGCGGAGGCGCTGATCCGCGCGGTCGAGGCTCGCTCGGCTTCCGTCGAAGAGCCGCTGGACGCGATCTGCATCGGCATCCCCCGCTCGACGCCGTATCTGCCACGCGAGCGCCCGAACCCGCTGCTCGCGACCTACCTCGGACTGGGGCTCGCGCTACGCCTCTGGCGCGAGTCGTTCCCGATCGTCGAGGGCGGAACGGTAATCCTCGTCCACCGCTTCCTCCGCCACTTCTCCCATCCGACCCAGCAGCCGTACCGCACGTTCTTCCAGGCGACTCGCACGGGCCGCGACCCGGAGACGCTGGGCGCAGCCGAGGAAGACGCGGCCGCGGACGAGCGGGCCGTCGCCGCCTACCGCGCGGGGCGTACGTGCCACCCACGCCTCCCCTTCGCGAACTGGGAGGCGTGCGGGCCCGCTCTTGCCAGGCTCGGCACGGTGCTCGTCGCGGGATGCCGCGATGCCGTCGCCGCCCGCCAACTCGGCTTCGTGCCGACCCATGGGATCGGCGCAGCCCTGACGATGGCCGAAGGCCGGGTCGAAGGGCCGCTGCGCATCGGCTATCTCCTCTCGCCGCCGTACTTTCCGCTTCGCACCGCGTCCGCGTAGGACGGGCGCGGATCGGGAAGCACGACGCGACACCGTCCCAACAAGGGGGAACAGATGAAGCGGGCGCTAGCCGCCATCCTCGCCGCCGGAGCCCTGGCCCCGTCGGCGCTTGCCGCCGCACCGACGAACGCTCAGCTTCAAGCCGAGATCAAGGCCCTGCAGGCACGGGCGACCAAACAGGACAAGCTGATCAAGAAGCTCCAGACGGACGTCGACAACGCCGGCGGTCTCGCCGCGACGGCCCTCGTCTTCTCCGGGTGCAGCACGTCGATCGTCGCGGACGCGCTCCAGGGCACCTGGGCGGTGATCGATCAGATCGCGCTCGCGGAGCCCGCGATCGCGCACACGTTCTTTGGTCCGCAGGTGCCGATCGCGGATCCGCTCAACAGCTGCACGCTGCTGAAGGTGACGAGGCTCCAGCCGGTGCCGCCGACGATCACCACCTTCTCGGCCCTCTACGGGGTGCTGCGAGCCTCCACGCTCGCCCCGAGCACCTCGGTTCGAGGCTGAGGCACCCGAAGCCGCCGGCTGGGCGCGCCGGCCGGCGGTCACTCCTCGCCGAGGTAGGTCTTGCGCACCTGCTCGTTCTGGCGCAGGCGCTTCGCGTCGTCTGCGAGGGCGATCCGTCCGGTTTCGAGCACGTAGCCGCGCTCGGCGACCTCGAGCGCCATCAGCGCGTTCTGCTCCACGAGCAGGATCGGCGTGCCCTGCTTGTTGATCTCGACGACGATCTCGAAGATCTTCTCGACAAAGATCGGCGCGAGGCCCATCGAGGGCTCGTCGAGCATCAGGAGCTTCGGCCGCGCCATCAAGGCGCGCCCGATCGCGCACATCTGCTGCTCGCCGCCGGACATCGTCCCGGCCTTCTGGTTACGCCGCTCCGCGAGCCGTGGGAAGAGCGTGAAGACCCGGTCGAGATCGTCCTTGATCTCGGCGCGGTCGGTGCGCTGGAAGGCGCCCATCTCCAGGTTCTCGAGCACGGACATGCGCGGGAAGAGACGCCGGCCTTCCGGTGATTGGGCGATTCCGCGCTTGACGATCGTGTGCGGCGGCGTCGAGGTGATGTCCGCGCCCTGGAAGCGGATGCGCCCCCGCCTCGGCCGGTTGAGGCCGTTGATCGAGCGGAGCGTCGTCGACTTGCCGGCGCCGTTCGCGCCGAGCAGCGTCACGATCTCGCCCTCGCCGACATCGAGCGAGATCCCTTTCAGCGCGTGGATCGACCCGTAGTAGGTGTGGACGTCTTCGAGCTCGAGGATCTTCCCGTTTGGGCCCGCCGTGCTCATGACGCCACTGCCGCCGTCCCGAGATAGGCCTCGATCACCCGCGGGTTCCGCTGGACCTCCTGAGGAGTGCCCTCGGCGATCTTCTCGCCGTAGTCGAGCACGGTTACACGGTCGGAGACGCCCATGACGACGCGCATGTCGTGCTCGATCAGCAGTACCGTCAGGCTCTCCTCGCGCCGGAGGCGCGCCACGAAGTCGGTGAATGCGGCCGTCTCCTGCGGGTTCATGCCTGCGGTCGGCTCGTCGAGGAGCAGGAGTTTCGGGCGCGTCGCGAGCGCTCGCGCCACCTCGAGCCGCCGCTGGTCGCCGTAGGGCAGGCTGCTCGCGATCGCGTCGTCGCGCCCTTGCAGGCCGCTGAACACGAGCAGCTCCCTGGCACGTTCGTGGGCCTCCCTTTCCTCGCGCCGGATGCGCGGCGTCCCGAGGATGCTCTGCAGAAGCCCGCCCTTCAGATGGGCGTGCATCCCGACGAGGACGTTCTCGAGTGCGGTCATCTCACGGAAGAGCCGGATGTTCTGGAAGGTGCGGCCGATGCCGCGCTTCGTGATCGCGTGCGGGGGCTTGCCGGTCACGTCGGCGTCGTCGAAGACGATCCGACCGCCCGTCGGCTTGTACATGCCCGTGAGCATGTTGAAGAAGGTGGTCTTGCCGGCTCCGTTCGGCCCGATCAGGCTCACGATCGATTCTTCCGGGACGGCGAAGTCGACGCTGTCCACGGCGACGAGCCCGCCAAACTCCTTGCGCAGGCCCTGGACGACGAGGAGATCGCGAGGTGCCACTAGTGGGTCGGCCGGCAACGTTGCTGGAATTCTGGGTCGCGAGCAGCAAGCCAGGCAAGGGCGCAGGGAGTGCCCATAGTCGTGACTATGGGTGCGACTGAGGACGCGGCATGGCGCCGTCTCATCGCGGGCCAGAAACCGGTGGACGTTGCCGGTCGATCCACTAAGCGCCTCCTCCATGCGCGCCGTGCTGGACGTCGATGAGCGGCTGGTCGGCCACGCCCTCTTCGAACTCGAGCTTGCGTCTCGAACTCGGGATCAACCCCTCGGGTCGGAACAGCATCACGACGAGCAGGATGATCCCGAAGATCCCGAACTCGTACTTCGGGACGTCGATCTGCGCGTGCAGGTGGTCGCCGATCCAGGCACCGGTGTTCGCGAGCCCTGCCTGGTCGAGATAGGCGAGGAACGCCGCGCCGAGCATCACTCCCCAGATGTTGCCCATGCCGCCGAGGATCACCATGCAGAGAATGAAGACGGAGATGTTGAAGAAGAAATCCTGTGGGAAGGTCGCACTCTTGAAGGCGGCGTAGTAGGCGCCGGCGATCCCGCCGAAGAACGCGCCTGTCGCGTAGGCCCAGGTCTTCGTGCGCATCAGCGGGACCCCCATCGCCGCTGCGGCCGTCTCGTCTTCTCGGATCGCGATCCAGGCGCGCCCGAGCCGCGAGTCGCGCAGACGGTACGAGCAGAAGATCGTGATCAGGACGAGCGCGATCGCGGTCCAGAAGAAGAGGTAGTCGCTGTTCGGGTCGGCGATGTAGTTCGCCGGGAGAACGCCGTGCGTCAAGCTCGAGAGGCCATTCCCGAAGCCGGGCGAGTCGATCGGCGTGATCCCGTTCGGGCCGTTCGTCAGGTTGAACCCGGTCCCGAACAGCTTGTCGCCATTGCGCGCGATCTGGGGCATGATCTCGCCGAACCCGAGTGTCACGATCGCAAGGTAATCGCCGCGGAGCCGCAACGTCGGCAACCCGATCACGACGCCGATGATCGCGGTGAAGATTCCGGCCGCGAGCAGCAGGATCCAGATCGAGACGTGGATGCCGCCGAGCTGCGAGTCGACGCCGACGGCGCCGAAGTGGAGGATGCGCTGCGGAGACCCGTCGGCCTTCGCTCCTGCGAACTGCAGCGAGGCGACCCAGGCGCAGGTGTACGCGCCCATCGCGTAGAAGGCGACGTAGCCGAGATCGAGCAGCCCCGCGTAGCCGACGACGATGTTGAGCCCTAGCGCCATCATCACGAAGACGAGCATCGCGACGCCCGTGTGGACGTCGGGAAAGGCGCCGAAGATCGGGATCGTGAACATCCTGTCGTAGTAGTAGGGGAAGGCGACGGTGAGACCGATCACCGCCAGCGGGACGAGCAGCCGGCCCACGTACGGAATCCGCTCCCAGGGCGGGACATAGAGCGCGAAAACGATGCCGAAGGTAATCAGCGCCGAGGCGTCGAAGCCGAAGATCGGAGCGAGGATGAGGAGCAGGAGCAGCGCGACGATGGCCGCGCGGACGGCGCGCCGTGTCGTGTCGGGAAACGCCTCCCAGCGGGAGCGCTCGAAGCCCATCCGGCCGAGCGCGTTCCACCACGCGTGCGAGAGCCACTGACGCACGCGCAGATAGAGCACTTACGCCCCTTCCGGAGTGCGCTCGCCGAGGAGGCCCTCGGGGCGAAGGACGAGGATCAGGATCAGGATCGAGAACACGATCGACTGGGTCCAGTCGCCCCCCGGAGAGTGCCAGCTGAGGCCCTCGTTGAAGGCCTGGATCAGCCCGATCAGGAGAGCCCCGAGGACGGCGCCGGGGAGATTGCCGATCCCACCGAGGACCGCCGCCGTGAAGGCGATCAGGCCGAGCTGAAAGCCCTGGTCGAAGCGGACCGACGTGAAGTAGAAGGAGTAGAGGAGGCCCGCTGCGCCGGCCAGCGCGCCGGCGATCAGGAAGGTGAAGGAGATCGTGCGGTTGACGTTGATCCCGAGCATCGCCGCCGCCTCGCGATCCTGGGCGGTCGCCCGCATCGCCTTTCCCTGCCGCGTCCGCTGGACGAGGTAGATAAGGGCGACGAGCACCGGGGCCGTGATCAGGACGACGATCAGGCTCGCCCAGCGATAGGGAAGACCGCCGATCGTGAACACCGCGCCCTGCGGCAGGATGTAGGGGAGCGAGACGTAGTTCGGCCCCTTCCAGGCCAGCGCGACGTTCTGCAGGATGAAGGACATCGCGATCGCCGTGATCAGAGGCGCGAGGCGTGGCGCGTGCCGCAGCGGCCGGTAGGCAATCCGCTCGACCGTGACGTTGATCGCGCCGCACAGCACCATCGCGATCCCGAGGGTGGCGAAAACGAGCGGCCAGAGCACGTAGCCGTGCTCGTGGGCGCCGAGGCCGAAGACGCCCGTCGCGAAGGTCGCCGAGATCATCCCGCCGAGCATGAACACGTCGCCGTGTGCGAAGTTGATCAGCTCGAGGATCCCGTACACGAGCGTGTAGCCGAGCGCCACGAGTCCGTAGACCGACCCGTTCGTGACCCCGATCAGGAGTACGTGCAGGAAGTCGCCCGGCGTCTTGACGACGTTGACGGTAAGCCAGGCGAGGACGGCCGCCACGAGCAGCGCCCCGAAGATCGCGCTGAGACTCGGCACCGCGCGGCGGCTCAAGGGAAGAGCGGGTTGGGCTCGAGCCTCGGTCGCCACGGTTGGGTGGGCGTTCGACCGGGGGAGGCGCTCGGGCCTCCCCCGGTCTCGTTCCATTTCCGTCCCGCTAGGCCTTCGAGACGAGGCTCGCCGGCGGGGTGATCACCTTGAAGAA
>JBBQDZ010000083.1:0-9921 GCA_038320185.1 Gaiellales bacterium | reverse complement strand
ACCTCCGGCGCGGTCGAGAACTGCTGGCGCACGCCGCCCATCGCCTTCGAGGTTGCGCCGCCCGCGACCTTGCCTCGATCCGCGAGCACGACGTTCCGCGCGCCCGCGAGTGCGAGGTGGTAGGCGACGCTCGCTCCCGCGGCGCCGGCGCCCCCGACCGCGATCCTCACGGACCGAACTCCCGGACGATCCGCTCCACCTCGCCGCGCTCTTCCTCACGAAGGCAGCGCAGGGGGCGGCGAACGTCCTCGCGGATGGAGACTCCTCGCAGTCCGAGCACCGCCTTCAGCGCTGCGTGGCGCGGCAGCGTCTCGACCGCGGCCCGCAGCTCGGCGAGCCGTGCCGCGGCCTCCGCCGACGGCTCACGGACCGCCTCGACGACGAGCTCGGGGAAGGCAGTCGCGAGCGCGGAGACGGCGCCGATCGCGCCTGCCTCGATGCCGCGGTGGATCAACGCCTCGGGCCCGACGAAGACGTCGAGTCCCTCGATCAGGTACGGCTGGAAGCTCTCCCAGGGCGAGTCCGAGACCTTCAGCCCGGCAAGGTTCGGAGCGCGCTCGCGGAGGCGCTCGATCACCTGTGGCGGCACCGGGTAACCGCTCGTGCGCGCGAACTCGTACAGATAGAAGGGGGTGGGCGCGCAGGCGGCGGCGGCTGTCTCGAGGTGCGCGAGCAGCGCCTCGTCGTCCAGTGGGAAGTACGGCGGCGCGATGACGGCGACGCCGCTCGCCCCGGCTCCGGCGGCATGGCGGCAGAGCTCGACGGTCTGCGCGGTCGTCTGCGCGCCACAGTGGACGACGACGGCCAGCCGGGCGCCGGCAGCGTCGAGGAATCGCTCCGCCACGTGACACCGCTCAGCGACGGAGAGCAGGATTCCCTCCCCCGTCGTCCCGAGGGCGAGGATGCCGTCGAGTCCGCCGTTCACGAGGAAGTCGGCGAGTGGTCCAAAAGCATCGTCGTCGACTGACTCCCCGCCTCTGCAAAGCGGCGTGGCGGCGGCCGCGAAGGCTCCCTTCAGCAGCTGGAGGAGCCCGTGTTCCTCGCGGCCGTGCTTGGCGCGAGAGCCCTGCCGGCGAGGAGGAGGACAAGGACGAGAGTACGAACCACCACGAGGATTATCGCGCGCAGCGGATCGGCAGGTGAGGCGCCGCTCCCGCTGCTCCGCCCGCTACCCCCGCAGCCGTCTCAGCACCGGGCGGCGCGACGGGCCGGAGACCGCCAGCAGAAGCGGGTGCGTCGCCGGCGCGGGCAGGAACGCCCAGAACTCGCGCCGCCCGCCGTACGGCAGCACCGGGACGACGGCTCTGATCCGCCCCGCAGTCGCAACCGCCACGGCGGAGGCGCCTCCGGTGACGGTCCCGGCCACCTGGAGCGCCGCGAGACCGTGCTCCCGCGTCACGGTGCCGCCCCCACGCAGCGCCGCCGGGGTCACGCGCCTGCCGAGGAGGGAGCGGTAGCGGCCAACGCCGTAGAGCGCCGACGCCGGCGTACCCGAGCCGAAGAGGCCGATCTGGCGCGCCAGATCGCGGTAGCGGCGCGCCTCGAGCGCGCCCAGCGGCGCGCTGACTCCCCCGCCATCGGTCTTGATGACCCGCACGAGGCCGCTCTTGCGCGGCACGGTGAAGACGGAACGTCCGTCGAGGTGCCAGGGAACCCGCAAGCCGAGCCGCTCCGCGATCGTCGGCAGGATGTCGATCGTCTGGACGTGACGGTCGTCGATCTGCCCGCGGCGCTCGTGCGGCAGCTTGACGAAGAGCGGCACGAAGGCGATGTCCTGAAGGTTCTGCGGCCAGACGGGACGTCGCTTGCGGCCCGCCCGGAAGCTGATGCCGTGATCTGCCGTCACGATCACGAGCGCACGGTCGTACAGGCTGGTCGCCCGCAGCCGCGCCAGTAGCCGCCCTAAGAGCCCGTCCACGTACGCCGCCTGGAGCAGATGCCGCTGGAAGCTCTGGAGGACGATCCCCTTGTCGCGGGACCAGACCTCGTCGGAGCCCCACGGCGCAAGCGGGTACGCGACTCCGTAGTGCCTGCCCGAGGGCAGGTACTGCCACGGGCTGTGGGGCAGCAGGACGTGGATCGCGTACAGGGTCGGCGCGGCCGAGGGCGCAAGCGAGTCGAGAAAGTGCGCGAACCGCATGGGCTCGTCCTCGTCGCCCCGCAGGAACCCCTGCCAGCTCTCCGAGACGGACGGCAGGTTCCTCGAGAGACCGCTCGGCAGGAGCAGGTGCAGGTACACGAGACTCGCGTCCGCGACCGTGGAGCGCAGGTTGGTGCGGAACGAGCCGCCGGAGCCGCACGCGCTCGGCGGGCAGAGGTGCGTCTCGTGCTCGGAGGCCCGGATCTCGTAGCTCCCCTCGAGGAGCGTGAAGAGGTTCTGCGGGTAGTCGTGGAGGAGCGGCAGCAGCTTCGGCCTCGGGTAGCGTCCCGTCAGGATCGCCGGCACCGCGAACGTCGTCCCGTCGTGCACGGTCGTCGCGTTCCGGAACCAGTACGCGTGCCGTGCGAGGTCGGCGAAGTGCGGGAAGCGGGCCCCGTCGATGCGATGCCGGGCGTTCAGGAGCGACTGGGTCGGAAACTCGTCGAGGACGACGAGAACGACGGGCGCCGGCCGGCGTGGGACGGCCACGGCCGCGCGAGCGGCGCCCTCCTGCGACAGGATCAGATCCGAGGCCCGCGACTGGAGCGCGAACAGGGCAAGGAAGGCCACCGGGGCGACCGCGAGCACGGTCAGGATCGAGCGCACCGCGTGGGAGCGGCGCTGCAGCTCGGCCGCCGCGACGCCGGCGGCCGCGGCCAGCCCGACGAGCAGCGGCCAGGGCGCCGACAGCCGCCGGAGCGCCTCGAGCGCGAGCACGCCGACGAGGGCGGCGACGAGCACGAGGTGCACCGCGCGGCGCACCCGGGGCCCGGCCAGCCCCGCGACCACCTCGACTGCGAGCAGGAGGGCAGGCGGGACGACGACCAGGCCGAAGGCGAACGCCAGCACCTCCCCGGCCGAGGCGTCCCGCACGGCGAAGAACTCGGGGTTCTTGCCGAGCAGGTCGAAGAGCGGCTGGGCGAGCGCCAGGCCGCAGAGGGCGACGAGCTGCGCGGCGTTGCGAAGGAGCTCCCGGCCGGGCGCGGGCGTCACGTCCTCGGCGCCGCGGAGTAGAGCACTCGCGTGCCGGAGGCGAGCACCTCGCAGCGTTCGACATCGAATCTCTCGCGCAGCGCCTGCTCGAAGCTCGCGCGCGAGTAACCATCATGGAGACCTTCCCGCTTGGCTGCGAGGAGGCGCTTCGCCATCGGATCCTCCGGCGCCACGAACTCGACGACGAGTGGGCTCTCGAGGCCGGCGAGCCAGTCGACGAGCTCGCGCAAAGGAACGTTGCGACCGATCGCGAGGTGGTGGACGAGCGCAAGCGCGAGCGTCAGGTCGGGATGCCCCCGTTCCCAGAGCGGACGGCGCTCGCGGCCCCGCCAGCCCAGGCCCGGCGAGGGGTCGGCGAGATCGACGACGAGCGGCAGGATGCCCTCGGATCCCTCCTCGCGCAACCCGCGGTAGAGCGTCTCGACGACGCCGGGGTCGCCGTCGATCGCAAGGGCGTAGTCGGCGTTCTCGGCCGCAATGCGGGTGTAGCGCCCGTCGTTGGCACCGAGGTCCCAAACGAGCCGTCGGCGCCGGCGGCCGGCCGCTTCGCCGACGAAGGCGGCCTTGCTCTCGGCGTCGGCCGGCGTGTAGGTCGTCGTCGGCCCGTACTCGACCCACGTCGAGCGCGCAGGGTTCCACTCCAGGCGCCGGACGAGTCTCGCCAGCCGGCGGGCGTTCGCGGCTATCAGCTCCTTGCCGAAGCCGGCCTCCTTAAGCTCGGTGCGGACGTCCCGACGACGATCGCCGTATCGCCGCTCGAGGCGGCTGTGCAGTGCGACGTGCGTGAAGACGCCGCGGCGTAGGCGGGCGCGTCCGGCGAGCAGGTTGCGAGCCTCCTCGGGAGGGATGCCGTCGAGACTCCCGCGCAGGCGCGCGTTGAAGGGCGCACCCGCGTACGCCTGGAGGAGCAGCGGGTAGAGGAACAGCATGCAGAACTGCCGGTAGCCGGCCCAGGGCTCGCCCGGCCGCAGCGGCTCGAAGGAGCCGACGTCCACGAAGACCGGCCGCGATCCCCGCCACTGGACGTTGTAGGGCGTTGCGTCCTTCAGCGTCAGGTCCTCCTCCAGCGCGGCGACGAGGAGCTCGAGCTGAAGCAGCGCAGCGTCCCGCAACATGCCGAAGGACCACTCGTACGGGTAGGAGACGAAGGGGATCCGCTCGTGCCGCAGTGCCGCCACGTAGCCTTCGTCCCCGGGCGGCGGGGGAGCCGGCTCGGTCGCGACGATCTTGCCGTCCGCCACTCCGCCGCGGAAGAGCTCGCTCGCGGCGAGCCGTTGCCAGTCCTTGAGCGCCTGCGGCGTCAGCGCCCGCAGGACCTCGCCGTCCTCCCCGTAGAAGACCCGACTGTCGGGATCGCGGAACGAGCCTGGCTCGAACCGCGTCGCTCTACTCGTCGTCGTCGGTCTTCCGGAAGCGGACGAGTCTCTTCAGCCGCCGCCAGTAGAGCTTGCTCGTCACGGCGACCGCGGCCGCGCCGCCGGCGAGCATCTGGAGGATCATGCTCCCGGAGCCGGGGTCGAGGTAGCCGAGCAGTGAAACCACGGTGACGGAACGGTAACGGGTTGAATCAGCGGCCGCTGGCCGAGAAGTGCTGGTAGTCCTTCGTGCCAGTCCAGGATCCGCCCCAGCCCCAGCCGATCGCCCGGAAGGCCTCGACGAGGACGCCCCCCTCGTAGGCCATGCCGCGCCGGTGGTTCGAGCGGTCGAGGAAGGTGACGCTCGCTCGATGAGCCGTCTGGCCGCTGCTGACGTAGGGGTTCTCGATCGGGTTGATGTCGATCGCCCGCCCGTAGGCGTGCTCGGACCAGCGGGTAGAGCCCGTTGCGGCGCGGCAGTTGAAGGCGGAGGTGTTGTCGGCTTCGATCGAGCGGAAGTCGCTGCCGCCGTAGTCGTCCACCGGACGCATCTGCCGGATCCGGAAGTGCGCCGCATAGAGGCGCGCGAAGACGGTGAGGAGAGCCCCGGCCTCGCCTCCGTCCACGACGAGCCGCCCCGTATGGACACGGCCGTCGAAGCCCCAGTGCCAGACCGTCAGGAGGCGGAGGCTCGAGAGCGGCAGCGGGCAGCCCGCGCGCCACGAGATGCCGGTCATCCGCGCCCGCTGCGCCGTGCTCAGGGTCGAGACGCGCCCGTGAAAGGCGGCTGGCCGCGCGGAAGCGGCGGCGGGAAGCGCGGCGAGCGCCGCGGCGATGATCACGATCCGAACCCTCATCGGCAGTCGGGACGGCGAGATTCGAACTCGCGACCTCCGCGTCCCAAACGCGGCGCGCTAACCAGGCTGCGCTACGTCCCGCTCCCGCCAGTGTAGGCGGTGGCGCCTGGTTCTGGCGGTCACTTTTCTCGCGCACGCCCCACGTCCGGAAAGCCGCCGCCCGGTGAGAGGCCGGATGAGCTTGTACTGTCTCACGGCCCCCTCGTGTTCCGGAACCTCGTACTTCTTGCTCTGCTCCAGCTGGTCCTGCTCGCCGCCTGGGTCGCAGGCTCGGCGGCCGGCGCGACCCTGACGAGGCCCGAGGTCTCGCTCCTCAAGGCGATGAACCGAGCGCGGTCCTCCGCCGGACTACCGCCGCTGCACGTGAGCGCGCCGCTCCAGCGCGCCGCCCGCGGCCACAGCGTCGACATGGCGCGCCACGGCTACTTCGGGCACGGCCGGTTCAGCACGCGGCTGTTCCGTTCCGGGGTGCAGGCCAACGTGGTCGGCGAGAATCTGGCGTGGCTCAGCGGCGGACGCACCGCAGCCAGGGCGGTCGTCCGGATGTGGCTCGCAAGCCCGGGGCACCGGGCGAACCTCCTGCGGCCGGGCTTCCGGCTCGTGGGGGTCTCCGCCCGCCCGGGAACGCTTCGCGGTGTGGGCAAGGTGAGCATGATCACGGCCGACTTCGCCGGGCCGTAACAGGCGCCGCGCCGGCGGGAGCCGGCGTCAGCCGCCAGGACGGGTTCAGCCCGAACTCTCGAGATAGCTACGGAGGCTGTCGAGGCGCTCGCGACGGTCGGGGCCGGGACGCCGATCGTGCTCGAGGAGCTTCCGGACGACCAGGGTGAGGTCGAGCGGGTTGAACGGTTTCGTCACGTACTCGACGCCGCCGAGATCGAGCCCGCGGGATCGGTCCCGCGTCTCGGCCCGCGCCGTGAGGAACACGATCGGGATCTGGGCCGTCCCCGGATCGTCGAGTAGCTGCTCGGCCACCTGCCAGCCGTCGAGGCCCGGCATCATCACGTCCAGCAGGATCACGTCCGGCTCCTCCGCACGGGCTCGCTCGAGGCCGGCGGGCCCGTTGTCCGCCTCGAGCACCTGCATACCCTCAGCCTCGAGGTTGACCCGGCAGAGGAGCCGGATCGGAGCCTCGTCGTCGATGACCAGCACTTTCGCCACGTGAGCCGAAGAAGTGCGGTCCATACCCGGCAGCCTTAGTTCTCAGTCGCGGGGACTAGCCTGGGAGCTCTGCCGATCGCAGCGCGACGGCGAATCGAGATCCCGCGCCCTCCGCCGAGCTCACGGAGATGTGGCCGCCCATCGCCTTGACCAGGCCCTCGGCGATGAAGAGGCCGAGGCCCGCCCCGCCGGGCGCCGCCCTGCCCGCCGCCTCGCCGCGGTAGAACTTGCGGAAGATCCGTGCCTGCTCGGCCAGCGGGATCCCGACGCCCTCGTCGCTCACCGCCAGCTCGACGGCCCCGTCGGTGCGCCGTCCGGCGACTGTGACGGTCCCGCCTTCGGGCGAGTAGCGGACGGCGTTGTCCACGAGCTGGGCCAGCACCTGGCGCAGCTTGTCGCGATCCGCCTCGGCATCGAGTGGCTCCGCCGGCAGGTCGACGACGAAACGATGGCCATTCGCGCCAGCCTGCCCCACTCCGGCCACAACATCGTGCACGACCAACCGGACATCCGTCGCCCCCACGTCGACTGCGAGATCGCCCGAGTCGAGTCGGGCGACGTTCAGCAGCGCGTCGACGATCTGCGTCAGGCGCTCGGCCTCGGAGGCGATGTAGCCGAGGAAGGTGCGCCGCTCGGTTTCCCCGAAGGCGACGTCGCTGCGGAGGAGCGTCTCGGCGAACCCGTAGATCGAGGTCAGCGGGGAGCGGAGCTCGTGAGAGACAGTGGCGACGAAGTCGGACTTCAGCTCCTCGACGGCGCGGTCTGCGGAGATGTCGCGGAAGGCGAAGATGCGCCCGGAGACGGCGCCGAGCGGATCTCGCATGACGGCCTCCGTCAGCGAGAGCCAGACCTCCTCGCTCCCCCGCGCGATCGAGACGAGGCGGTCGCCGCCGCCCGCGGTTTCATCCCCCTCGAACCGGCGGTGCAGCACCTGGAGCGGCGTCCGTCCCACCGCTTCGGGTGCCGGGACGCCGGTGATGCGCTCGGCGGCGGCGTTCCAGAGGACGACGTTGCCGTCGCGGTCCACGGCGACGATTCCGTCGGCAATGTTCGCGAGGATGGCGACGCTGCGCTCCTTCTCCTGCGCGACCCGCTGGTAGAGGTCGGCGTTCGCGAGCGCCGAGCCCGCGATCGTCGCGAGCCCGACGAGCACGTCCACCTCCTCCGGACGCCAGGCGCGCGCTTTACGCCCGTACACGGCGAGGACCCCAGGCCCGCTCGGGAGTGCGAACGGGACGCCGACGTAGGAGCGGAAGCCGGCGTCGAGGATGGGGTCGGCAGCGCGGAGGGGCCGAAGCGAGACGTCGACGTGCGCCACAGGCGCACTGCCTGCCATCACGTCTGCCGCGGGGCTGGCTGTCTCCCGGAGGACCGTGCCGGCGGCGTCCTCGGCCCCCGCCCCGAAGGCTGCGGCGACCAGCAGCTCCCCGTCGCCGGAGACGATGACGGAGGCTGCGTCGGCGCCGAGCAGCGCCGGAGCACGCTGGACGACCTCGTCCAGCACCGCCGCGGGATCGAGTTCGGTCGCGACCGCGCTCCCGATCCTCGCGAGCTGCTGCGACAGCGCGCGCGTGGAGCGCTCGGTCTCGAAGAGGTCGCTGCGCTCGAGAGCGCCCCGCGCGGCCCGCGCGAGGTGACCCGCGAGGTCGAGGTCGTCGTCAGAGAACGGACGGGATGGGCCGAAATACACCAGCACGAGGCCGTTCTCCTCGGTCCGGGGCGCCTGGATCGGCACCGCGAGCACCGATCGGCAGCCCTCGGCGAGGATCGCGGCGCGCGTCTCCGGGTCGAAACGCTCGTCGTCCTCGATCTTGGAGGCTGCGAGCACGCGTCCGGCCCGAATGGCCGCGCCGAGTGGCTCCGACGGAGTCGGCGCGCGCTCCTGTAGAACCGCCCGCAGGGCCGCGGGCAGCTGGAAGGAGCCGGCGAGCTCCAGCCGCTCCCCGACAGGCGTCAGCACCGCGGCGAACTGTCCGCCGAGCGCGACTGCGGCGGCCTCTGCCACGGCGTCCAGCGTCTCCGTGCGGGAAAGGGGCTCGCCGAGCACCGAGGCGATCTGGTAGAAGCCGCGCTCCACCCGCGCCTGCCGCTCGCTTTGCTCGAAGCTCTCGGCGTTGCGCAACGCGAGCGAGGCGAGACTCGCGAACCCGTCCAGCAGGCTCAGATCGGCGTCCCCGAAGCGGCGCGCCGGGTCGCGCGCGCCCACGCCGAGGACACCGCGCGTTCGGCCCGACCAGATCATCGGCGCCGACATCACACCGACGAAGTCCGCGAAAACGGGGTGCGGCACGGGCGGCGAGACCAGCGCGTAGTCGTTCGAGACCACGGGACGCCCCTCGCTCACGGCCTCGCCGGCCAGGCCGTGCTCGAGCGGGAACTCGAAGCCGACGAGCTCCTGCGAGAGACCGTGGACGGCAGCGCAGCGAAGGACGCCGCGCCGCTCGTCGACGAGGAGGCAGTCGGCCCCGTCGGCCTTCAGCAGCTGTGCGACCTCGTCCACGAGCCGCTGGAGCACGAGATCGAGATGGAGCTCGCCGGTGACGACGCGCGCCGCCTCCAGCAGCGCCTCCTGCCGCTGGACCCGCTCCTGGTTGTCGGCGAGGAGCCGCGCGATGTGGATTGCCAGGCCGAGCTCGAGCGCAACCGCCTCCGCGAGACCGACGTCGGCCTCCGACCAGGAGCCGACTTCAGGCCGGTGCAGCCCGAACACCGCGACGACGCGGTCGAAGACGGTGACGGGCGTCGCGATGACCGCGCGCGTCCCCAGCATGAGCAGCGCCTCCCGGCCTCCGGGCAGCGAGTCATCGAGCTCCCCTGCCTGCGCCACGTCCGCGACGGCGACCGTTCGGCGCTCGCGGATGGCGAGATTGGCGGCCGGGAGCCGCGCCGCGTCCGCGATCGCCTCGTAGCCCTCGGCGCGCCACTCCGCAGCGAGCTGCCCTTCCTCGGACGACCCAACCAGCCGCACGAAGCAGCGGGAGAGCAGGAGGGCTCGCCCCGTCTCCTGCACCGCGATCCGCAGGATCGTCTCGACGTCGAGCTCGGAGCGAACGCGACGCGCGATCGTCGCAAGGAGCCGCTCCCGCTCGAGCGCCTCGGCGAGCTCGGCCGCCGAGCGGCTGCGGGCGAGCGCAAGCGCCGCCTCGCCGCCGAGCGCCTCCATCAGCGCGAGCTCCTCCTTCTCGAAGAAGCGCGGGCTCGCGCTCGCCACAGCGAGGACGGCAATCACGCGCGCGTCGGCGACGAGCGGCACGAACGCGGCGCTCTTCGCGCCGACCGCGCCCACGAGACGGCGGCTGACGATCAGCGAGCTCTCGAGGTCGTACACCGAGATCGGCGAAGCCTCGAAGACTGCGCTCGCGATCCCGGACGGCTCCTTCGCGAGGTCGAGGCGGAGCTCGCGCCACCAGGAGAC
>JBBQDZ010000082.1:0-10050 GCA_038320185.1 Gaiellales bacterium | reverse complement strand
GAGCTCGAACGAGTAGAAGCCGGCATTGCAGCCGATGTCGAGCGCACGCCAGCCGGTGAGATCTTCGGGGATCGCCACCCGGAGGTCGCGCCACTTGAAGCTCGGGTAGTCGCCGAGCGGGTGGTCGGGTGCGGTCTGGTGTCCCGACGGGAGCCGCAGATTGTGGAACCAGGGCGCGAGCTCCGCGATCCGCTGCTCCACACGGTCGCCGTTCAGACGCCCCCGCCCCCAGGTCGACTGGAGCGTCACGCCGCCCGCGCCCCCGCGAGACCTCGCACGTGGCGCTCGAGCTCCTCGGCGCGATGGTCGGCAGTGTGCTCGGCCAGCACGCGGCGGCGTGCCCGCTCTCCGATGGCGGCGAGCTTCGAGTCGCTCGTCTCCCGGAGGAGCCGGACGACCGCCTCCGCGGTGTCCGCGAGCAGGATCTCCCGCCCGGGCACGAAGAAAGCCTCGATTCCGGGCCAGTGGTCGGAGACGACCGGAACGCCGCAGGCGCCGGCCTCGAACAGGCGGACGCTCGGGGAGTAGCCCGCCCTGACCATGTCCTCGCGCGTGACGTTCAGCGTGAGCCGCTGGCTCGCGTAGAAGGCGCGGTGCTCGGGGGGCGGAAGGTGCTCTGTACGCTCGACATTCTCCGGCCAGACAAGCTCGGCGGGGTAGCGCGGACCAGCCACTGCGAAACGCTCCTCCGGCAGCCGCCGCGCCGGCTCGACCAGCAGCCGCTCGAGCGCCGGCTGCCTGTCGGGCCCGTAGGTTCCCAGGTAGCCGAGCGCGTAGACACGATCGGCCGCCTCCGGATAGTGGCGCTCGGGGTCGACGAGGCAGTGGAAGGCGAGCGCCCGGCGAGCGCCGTAGCCGCGCTCGAGCCGACGCAGCAATGGCCCGCCCGTAAACGAGAGGTAGAGGTCGAAGCGCGGAACCAGATCGGGGGACAGGTACTCGCAACGGCCGTGTTCGAGCGCAGCGACCGTCACCGGGGTGTCGATGTCGTAGAACGCCGTCGCTCCTCGGGCCTCCCCCAGAGCCCAGCGAGCCACCTCGGCGCCGTCCGGGACGTAGGAGCCGACGACCGTCAGGTCCGCCTCGCGAAGGTTTTCCCCGAATCGCTCTCGCAGCTCCTCGGCGCTTCCGTACAGCTCAGTCCCGCAGCCTGGCGGCTCCGGCTCGTCGCGGTTGGCCGCATACCACGGCACGTCGCGTTCGAGGAAGAGGATGTCGTGGCCGCGCCGGTCGAGCGCCCGTACGAGAGCGCGATAGTTCGTCGCGTGCCCGTTCCCCCAGGACGAGGTGATCGAGAGGCCGAGGAAGACGATCCTCACACCCGCACCCCGAGCAGGGCCTCGACGAGCTCGGCGCGGCGATCGTACGTGTGCTCGGCGTGGACGCGCGCCCGGGCAGCGGCCCCGACCCTTCGAGCCTCGTCTGGGGACAGACCCTGGACGAGGCTCGCGACGGCATGGCCGGAATCGGCGACGAGCACCTCCCGGCCCGGCTCCAGAAACGCCTCCAGCCCCTCCCAGGCATCGGTGATCAGGCAGGCACCGGCCCCTGCCGCCTCGAAAACGCGGGTCGCGGGCGACCAGCCGGTCGCGGCCATGCTCTCGCGGCTGACGTTGAGGACGGCGAGCGGCGTGCAGTTGAACGCATTGTGGTCGACGGTCGAAACGTGGCCGAGGTAGCGCACGTTCGGCGGCAGGGACCGCTCTGCCCAGCCTGCGCCGCCGAGCAGGAACGAGCGCTCCGCCAGGAGCTCGGCAGCCCGCAGGAAGAACTCCTCCACCCGCGCCTCGCGGTCGGGCAGACGGTTCCCGAGGAACGCGAGATCGCAACGGAAGCGCTGGTCCGGGGAGACCGGGTGGTGCGTCTCGGGGTCGAGCGCGTTGTAGATCGGAACGCACTCGCGCGCGCCGAGCGCCGTATAGCGCTCGACGACCGGATCGCCGCCTCCGTAGGTGAGGACGAGGTCGTAGCGCGGCACGAGAGTGCGCAACGGGTCGTCGGCCTTCCGCTCGAGGCGCGCGAGCGTCGCGGGCGCATCGACGTCCCAGAAGATCGTCGTGCCGGCGCGAAGGTTTAGCACCGCCTCCTCGAGCAGCTCATCGAAGACGCCGACGCCGCTCGCCTTGACGACCACATCTGCGGCTCGCGCGTCGGCCAGAGCGCGGGAGACGCCGCCGGTATCCGCGGGGTAGACGACGACCCGCGCCCACGGCGGATCGTCGAGGTCGCGGTGTTGCTGCCGCTCGTACGCGTCCGGCTCGTAGAAGGTGATCTCGTGGCCGCGCTTCGCGAGCGCGCGCACGAGCCCCCGGTAGTAGGTCGCCGCCCCGTTCCAGTAGGCGGAGACGAGCGAAGAGCCGAACCAGGCGATCCTCATCGTGCCACCTCGAGCTCCGCCGCGGCGACACCGAGCCCGCGACAGATGGCGAAGAGCTCGTCGACGCGGTGGGCGCAGGTGTGCCGGTCGAGAATCGTGCGACGCCCGTGCTCGCGGAGCGAGCGAGCAAGCGCCTCGTCGGCCAGCACCTCCCGCAGGTGCGCGCGCATCTCGGTGCCGTCGCGCGCGACCAGGAAGTCGCGGCCCGGCGAGAAGAGATTCTCGGAGTCCTCCCAGGGGGCGGTCACGAGTGGGATGCCGCAGGCAAGCGCCTCGAAGGGCCGGATCGTCGGGACGCCGGGGAGCGACTCGGTGTAGGGCCGCCGCGGCACGTGCACAGTCACTCGATGGCGCGCGAAGAGCGCCGGCACCTGGAAGTTCGGCGTCCACCCCCCGTAGTGAAGCCCCGCTCGCTTGATCTCTCGCCGCGCCCGCGGCGGGTAGCGAACCCCGTAGACCGAACCCGACAGCCGCAGCTTCCTGGCCGGTCGTAGGAGGAACTCGCGCAACTCAGCCGTTCGCTCGCCGTCGCCCCAGTTGCCGATCCAGACCAGATCCGCCTCCCGCGCCTCGTGGGGCAACGGGTGGAAGAGCTCGACGTCGGCAGCCTCGTGCCAGGTCCAGGCCCGCTCAGCCCACCCCCGCTCGAGATAGAGGTCGCGGATCACGCCGCCGTAAGCGAGGACGCCGTCGTAGGCGCTCAGGTCGTACCGCTCCATCTCCTCCGGTGCCGTCGCAGCCCGGTGGTGCGTGTCGTGGAAGAGGAGCGCGAAACCCGCCTCGCGCCGCGCGCGTCCCGCCTCGGCGACGAGCCACGGCCGGTTCCACTCGTGCACGAGCACCAGGTCGGCGCCGTCGACCGCGGCCTCCACGTCGAGCTCGTCCACGTCGTAAAGCCGCGAGCGGAGCGTCGGGAAGGCGCGGCGGAAGCCGCCGAGGGCCTCCTCGCCGGCCTCCTCGAGTAGCTTCTTGCGGCTCCAGCCCTCCCGCGGCTCGTAGATCTCGACGTGATGCCCCCGTGCGAGCAGCTCGCGCACGACACCGCGCAGGAAGTGGGCGTTGCCGTGGTTCCAGTCGGAGGAGAGCGAGTGGTAGAAGCCGACGATTCGCATCAGGCGACCCTCTCGCGGGAGCGCAGGCGACCGTAGAGGCCGGCGTAGGCGGCTGCCATTCGCTCCGGGGTATAGGCCCTCGCGCGCACACGGGCGCGCGCGGCCATGTCCAGACGACAGCCGGCATCCTCGATCAGCCGCCGCAGCGCTCGCTCGAGCACGTCGTCCTCGGTCGGGTCGACGAAGACGGCGGCGGCGCCCCACACCTCGCGCAGGCTCGGGATGTCGCTGAGCACGAGCGCGCAGCCGGCGGAGGCCGCCTCGAGCGCCGCGAGGCCGAAGGGCTCGTACAGCGCCGGCGAGACAAAGATCGAGGCCCGGCCGAAGAGCGCGGCCACCTCGGCGGGAGACCGGTCTCCCGAAGCAAGCTCCAACGGCCACGGAAGGCGCGGCGCCACGCGCTCGACCGCCGCAACGTTCTTCGCCTCGTCCCAGAGGCGCCCGGCGCAGACGAGCAGCGGCTCCTTGCACGCCGGGGAAAGCGGCCGGCGCCCGTTCGGGATCACCTGCCGGCGCATTGGAAGCTCGTAATGGCGCGCGAGGGTGTCGAACATCGCCGCCGTCGGCGCGACAAGCGCGTCGGCCGCGGCGAGCCCCTCGCCGACGGTCCGGCGGTACCGATCCCACTCGGCGCCCGCCGCACGGCCATGGACCGCCTCGTGCCACGAGAGCACGTCCGAATGGGCGACGACAAGCACCGGCACGCGCCACGGCAGCGCCGCGTGTGCGTAGCCGTTCAGGTGGACGAGATCGGGGCACAGCTCGTCGCGCAGCTCGAGCAGCCACTCCCCCGCCCGCTCGAGATCCTCCCAGGGGTCCGGCATCCATTCGAGCGCGTACTCGGCCGCTCGTACGTCGACGCCCTCGGCCTCGAGCCGCTGCGCGGCGGAGGGTCTGCCGCCCATGACGGCCACCGTCACCCGGGCCGGCAGCGCACGCGCCAGCTCGAGCGCGTACGTCCAGACGCCACCGACGGCGTCGGCGGTCATCAGCACCCTCACGCATTCCTCCCGTAGATGCGGTCGATCGTGCGCGCCACCTCGATTGCCCGCGCCACCTCCGGGTCGAACCGGCCGCCCGAGCCGAGCTTCCGCGTCCACTCGACCACGGCGCGCCCGCCCCAGTCGTCCGGCGGCTCGGCGAGCACCTCGACGGTGCTCCCGCGGTAGCGCTCCGCGACGAAGTCGTAGTAGGAGCCGCCGACGTTTCGTACGGCGACGCCGCCTTCGGTGCCGTGGAAGCGCGCCTCGACGACGGCATCCCGGCCCGCGTGCAGGCCCCAGGAGCAGGCCAGGCGAACGCCGTCGAGCTGCGCGACGGCATACCGCTCGACGGGCGAGCCGGCCAGCCGGCTCTCGACCTGCTCGAAGCGGTCGAGGTCGAGCGTCCAGAGCGCGAGGTCGACGAGGTGGGTGCCCAGGTCGATCACGCAGCCGCCGCCCGAGAGCTCCGGGTCGTAGAACCACGCCCTGTCGGGGCCGTAGGCGTTGTGGAAGACGAGGTCGGCGGCGAAGATCTCCCCCACCTCGCCGCTGCGCACCACCTCGCGGGCCGCGAGAAACGCTGCCGCGTGACGGTAGGAGAGGTCGACGCCGAGGAGGCGGTCCGCACTCCGCGCCGCATCCACCACGCGGGCGGCTTCCGCCTCGGTGCGGGCGAGCGGCTTCTGGCAGAAGACCGCGAGGCCGTGTTCGAGGCAAGCGGTCGCCTGCTCGGCATGCAGCGCACTCGGCGTCGCGATCACGACGCCGTCGAGCGGGAGCTCCAGGAGATCGTCGAGAGAGTCGAGTTCGCCGCCGAGCACCGGGTCGGCAAGGCCGGCGACCTCCGCGAGCCCGGAGGCACGCACCGCCTCCAGGCGATGAGCGCCCATCCAGCCCAGGCCCAGGAAGCCGAGCCGTGGCTTCGTCGCTACGGGGCTACCCATGCCTTCACGAATCCCGGCGGTCGCGTCCGGGCGGCCTCGAAGGCAGCGGGAAGCGATGCGAGCGGAAACCGGTGCGTCACGAGCGCCTCGACGTCGAGATCGCCCGCCGCGGCGAGCCTCACCGCCGCCCGAAGGGCTTCGACATAAACCTGCGGGTCGCGCTCGTGCGCGTTCACGACATCGATTGCGCGCCAGTTCCAGCTCTGAAGGTCGACCAGACGCGGACCGTCCTGGTGGAACCCCGCGATCACCAGCCGCCCACCCGGCGCGACAAGACGGGAGGCCGTGTCGAGCGCAGCCTGGGTTCCGGCCGCCTCGATCACCCGCTCGCAGCGCTCGACGAGCTCCTCCGCAGGGGTGTCACGCCCGATGCGCGCGACCCCGGCGCCGGCGCGCTCGCAGAGCTGCGCCAGCGCCGAGCCGAGGAAACCCACGCCGACGACGGCGACCGACTGGCCGCTCCGGATCTCGGCGCGACGGAAGACGTTCGCCGCGCAGGCGAGCGCCTCGCCCGGGAAGGGGATCCCGTCGAGAGCGGCCGGGAGCGGCACGACCCGGCCGGCCGGGACGACCGCCCACTCCGCGTAGCCCCGCTCGGTGAGGATCGCGACGCGCCCGCCGTCCTGAGACTCCCCCCAGGCCTCGTGCCCGGGTGCGCCGGGCGGCAGCGGGTAGCGAAACCACGGCCTCCCCTCCCAGACGGGCAGGCTCGACCCGCACACGCCGCAGCCCTCGACGCGGACGAGCACCTCGCCCGCCTCCGGCTCGGCCAGCGGTACGCGCTCGACGACGCTGGAGCCGGGGCCGGCGAGGACGACCCCGCGCATGGTCGCCGCCCGCCTCTTCGTACCGGCCGGCACGGCTATCGCGCAGCCGCCTCCACCCGGCGCCGCGGCCGTGCCTCCTGCCCGCGGAGCCAGCGATAGAGCGACTCGAGGCCGTCCTCGACACCCGTCCGCGGGCTCCAGCCGGTGGCGGCGCGGTAACTTGCTGTGTCGGAGACGTAGTAGCGTTGATCGCCGGCGCGTTCGGCCTCGCCGCGGAGCTCCGGACGCTCTCCGTGGAGACTCTCGATCAGGTCGATGACCTCGAGAAGGCTGACCGCGTTCGCAGGGCCGCCGCCGATGTTGAAGGCGCGGCCGCGCACCTCACCCATCTCCTCGAGCGCGGCGAGCAAGGCATCGACGAGGTCGTCGGCGTAGAGCACGTCCCGCACCTGCGCGCCGTCGCCGTAGAGGGTGATTGGCTCACCCGCGAGCGCCCGCAGCAGGAAGTGCGCTACCCAACCCTGATCCTCGGTGCCGTGCTGGTGACGGCCGTAGATGCAGCTCATGCGGAAGACGACTGCGTCGAGGCCGAAGCTCTTCGCATAGTCGAGGACGTACTGGTCTGCTCCGCCCTTCGAGCACCCGTAGGGCGTGCAGAACGAGAGCGGCAGAAACTCGTCCAGACCTCGGAGCCGCACGCGCGCGTCGACCGGCTCCCAGCGGTCGCCTTGCCGCCGTAGCTCGAGCTGCGGGAGGCCCCCGTACACCTTGTTCGTCGACGTGAAGACGAGCGGCGGCGGCTCGTCCAGGCGGCGCAGCTCCTCGAGCAGCCGGAATGTCCCCTCGAGGTTGACCGTGAAGTCGTCGGCCGGATTGCCAAGGCTCGTCGTCACGGCCACCTGCGCGGCGAGGTGGAAGACGCTATGGGCGCCCCCCACGGCACGCCGGAGGCCGAACGGGTCGCGCACGTCGGCGATCTCGACCCGGAGCCGCGGGCCGTGGCGCTCACGCAGCCAGCGGAGGTTCCGCTCGACGCCCGGCCGGGAGAGGTTGTCGAGGACGCAGACGCTCCGGCCCTCGCAGAGGAGCCGGTGCGCGAGGTTCGTCCCGACGAAGCCGGCTCCGCCGGTGACGAGCGCGTGCGCCTCACGCGAGCGCGGGCGGCGGCGGAGCGAGACCAGATCCTGCAGGGCCTCGACGCCTTCAGCCTCCCAGAGCCGCGCGAGGAGCTTCGGGGACCCGTCGGAGCGTCGCAGGCCGAAATGGTACTCGCGCTCGTCCTCGTGGAAGCGGTCGATGGCCGGCCGAGACGGGTCGAGGTCCTCGGCGGCGTACCAGTAGACGCGCGAGACCGGCGCCTCCAGCAGCTCGACGAGCGCCTGGAGCTGCCCGGCGTCGTCGTGCCGCCAGGTCGAGAAGCCGGCTTCGGTGATCCAGACCTCCGCGCTCGAGCCGCGGCGAGCCAGGACCGCGCGTACCCGCTCGACGTTTGCCGCCCACCCATCCCATGCCGCTTCCCAGGTGCCGGGAAAGCCGTGGATGCCGACAACGTCGAAGAGGTCGAGCAGGCCGCGCTCGCCCATCAGGTCGAGCCAGCCGGGGTCGATCGGGCTCATTCCGCCGAGGACGGTGCGTTTGCCGCACTCGCGCGCCCAGTTGGCCGCCGCTCCGACCATCTCGCAAAACACGGTCCAGGCGGGATCGAGGGTGTAGTCCCACTCGCCCCGTGAGTTGGGCTCGTTCCACAGCTCAAGCTCCTCGAAGCAGCCGCCGTAGCGGTCGATCAGACGGTCGACGAAGTCGGCGTAGTCTCGCGGCCGCCGCGGCGGAGCGGAGCTCCGGTGGGCGACGGCGAGGGACGGCGGCGTGTACGTCACGCACGGGAGCACCCGCACCTCGCGTGCCAGCCGCGGCAGCAGCCAGTCGTACCACTCGGGCACCCCCTCGCGATGCCATTCCGCCCAGGAGATCCCGGTGCGCAGGTGCACGACACCGAGCCTGCGCAGGCCGTCGAGCACCCGCTCGGCGCGCTCGCGCTCTCCCGGCTCGAACCACTCGAGGACACCGACGACTGGCCCCGGCGGAGTCGGCTTCGATCCGTTCGTCTGACTCAACGCGTCAGCCCCCGGGCCCCGAGCTCCGCGGAAGCCGCATCGAACCGATCCGCGGCCACCTGGCCCTCGAGCCATTGTGCGAGCTCCGCCATACCCTCCTCGAGACCGACCTGCGGCTCGTATCCCAGGAGCTCCCGCGCACGCGAGATGTCGGCGAAGCAGTGCCGGATGTCGCCGACTCGAAGCTTGCCCGTCACCTCCGGCTGGATATCGCTGCCGAGCACCGCCGCCAGTTTCTCGCCGATCCCGCAAACCGAGACGCTCTGCCCGCTGCCGACGTTCACCGCCTGCCCGTCCGCGCGCGGCTGATCGAGCGCCAGGCGGACCGCCCGCACCACGTCCGCGACGTTCACGAAGTCGCGCCGCTGACGTCCGTCCTCGAACACGAGCGGACGCCGCCCGTTCAAGAGGCGCGAGGCGAAGATCGCCAGCACGCCGGTGTAGGGGTTCGACAGGGCTTGCCTGGGGCCGTACACGTTGAAGAACCGAAGCGCGACCGTCGGCACGTCGTAGGCGGACCCGAACAGCAGGCACATCCTCTCCTGGTCGTACTTCGTGAGTGCGTAGATCGACGCGAGAGCGGCCTGCTTCTCCTCCGAGGTCGGCACCGGCAGCAGCCGCTCGCCCGCCGGGCCGCGCGGGTCCCACTCGCCGCGCTCCAGCTGCCCGGGTGTCCGCTCGAGCGCCACGCAGGGAATCCTGTCCTCGGCCCTGAGGTAGCTGCCCTCGCCGTAGATGCTCATGCTCGAAGCGACCACGAGCTTCTCGACCGGTCGGTCGAGCAGGGCCTCGAGGAGGACACCGGTCCCGGTGGTGTTGGCACCCGCATACTCGGCGATCGCGTACATGCTCTGTCCCACGCCGACGCGTGCCGCCAAGTGGACGACGGCGTCAATCCCTACGAGCGCGCGACGAACCGCCGTCTCGTCCCGCACGTCGCCGACGTGAAGGTCGACCTCCCCGTTCAGGTATCCGGGTCGCCCGGCCCCGCCGTGAACCTGCGCGACCAGGCTGTCGAGAGCACGCACGCGGTGGCCAGCCGCCAGGAGCTCGTCGGCGAGGTGCGAGCCGATGAAACCGGCGCCACCGGTGATGAGAACGCTCTCGGCCACTTCCGATCCTCTTCCGTTGGACGCTGCTGAACCTCGAGTGACCCCCTATCCGTCAGAGTACCCTTCAAACGTTCGACGTTGTCAGGAGTGGATCTATGACAACAGGCGGGTTCCTACCGGCGTTCGAGGGCGAGCCGTGCGCCGAGCGCGACAAGCGCAGCGCCCGTCGCAGCGTCCAGCGCCCGCCGCACCCGAGACCGGCGCAGCCGGTCGCCTGCCCGCGCCACCACCGCTCCGTGCGCCGTCAACCACAGGAGCGTCAGGAGGCAGAACAGGAGCCCGAGGACAAGCAGAGACGCGAAGTTTCCTCGCCCGCCCGCAGCGAATTGCGGCAGGAGGCTCGTGAAGAAGACCGCCATCTTCGGATTCCCAAGGTTGCTGAGGAGGCCCTGACGGAAGGCGATGCTCCCGCGCAGGCCGCGCTCGCCGCGGTCGATCCGGCCGCTTCCAGTCGCGCGTAGCCGGATCGCGGCCCAGAGCGAAGCCACGCCAAGGAAGACGAGGTACGCCGCTCCGGCAAAGCGGACGACGGCGAGCGCCGATCCTGATTCAGCAAGCAACGCGGCGATTCCGGCGCTCGCGGCAATCGTCCAGATTGCCTGTCCGGTCGCGACGCCGAGCGCGGTCGCCGCGCCGCCGCG
>JBBQDZ010000081.1:0-10163 GCA_038320185.1 Gaiellales bacterium | reverse complement strand
CCGGGCTCCGTCTCCGACACCGTCAGCTCGACCGAGGCGGGCAGCTGCAGGCCGGACGGACGGCCGCCCACCATCAGCAGCTGCACGAAGCTCGACGGCTGCATGAACTCGAGCGCGTCCTCGACCATTCCGTGGGGCAGCGACGTCTGCTCGTAGGTGTCCTGGTCCATGAAGACGACCTCGTCACCGGCGTCGTAGAGGTACTGCATGTCCTTCGTCTCGGTGCGCACGCGAGCGAACTTCTCGCCGGCTCGAAACGTCTTCTCCACCACGGCGCCGCTGGCCAGCGCCTTCAGCTTCGTGCGCACGAACGCGCCTCCCTTGCCCGGCTTGACGTGCTGGAACTCGACGATGCGCCAGACGTTGCCGTCGTGCTCGATGTGCATGCCGTTCTTGAACTGGTTCGTGTTGACGGTCTCGGCCACGGGCGCGCGGAGTCTAGACGCTCGATCGGTAAATCGGGCACTGCCGGGGATGGCACTGACCAAGCAGGGCACCGCGGCCGCTCGCCGTTCGTAGCAGCGCTACGGACGGTGAGCGGACGTGCGGATCCTGCGCCGTGTCAGGGCCACCATCCGGCTCGCGCGATTTGCCGGTCGAGCGTCTGTCTTAGTCCACCGTCAGAAGGTCCTTGGTGAAGGAGGTCAGCACCTCTGCGCCGTCCTGCGTCACGACCACGAGGTCCTCGATCCGGATCCCGCCGAGGCCCTCGAGGTAGATCCCCGGCTCAACGGTGACGACGTTTCCCGCCTCCAACACGTCGCTCGACTCGGTCGAGAGCCTCGGCCGCTCGTGCACGGCCAGCCCGACACCGTGGCCGAGGCCGTGACCGAAGGCCTCGCCGAAGCCCGCTGCGCTGATGACGTCGCGTGCGACCGCGTCTGCTGCGACTCCCGAGAGGCCTGGACGGATCGCCTTCAGCGCCTCCTCCTGCCCCGCGAGGCAGGCGGCGTAGGCCTCGCCCAGTCGCTCCGGCAGCGGAGAGGTCGCGAACGTGCGCGTGCAGTCGGAGCAGTACCCGTCGAGCACGCACGCTCCGTCGACGACGATCGTCTGGCCCGCCTGGATCTTGTCGTCGCCGGGATGGGAGTGCGGGGACGCGCCGTTCGCGCCCGCCGCCACGATCGTGTCGAATGCCGCTGTGGCGCCGAGCTCGTGGAACAGCGACTCCAGACGCCAGGCGAGCTCGCGTTCGGAACGCCCCACGAACCGCTCGCGCGAGAACCGTTCGAATGCCTCGCTCGTGAGGACGGCCGCCTGGCCGATCGTCTCGAGCTCACCGGGGTCCTTGACCGCCCGGAGGCCCTCGACTACTCCGCGGGTCGGTGTCAGCTCGAGACCGCCGGCGGCGAGCGTCTGGTAGCCCGCATACGTGACGAAGTCGGCCTCGAACGCGACGGAACCGGTGAGGCGCTCGGCGATATCCACCACCAGCGCACGACTCGTCTCCACGAACTCGACTCCCTCGATCGAACGCGCCGCGACGGCGTACCGGAAGTCACTGAAGAGGAGGACGCGGTCGCGCTCCACTAGGAGGCCGGGGTTCGAGCTCTCGAAGCCGGTGAGGTAGCGGACGTTCACGGGGCTGAGGACGAGGAAGGGTTCCTCGACCGCCTCACGCAGCCTCTGGACACGCGCGTTCACGAGCGGCCGGCGAGGAACTCCAGAGCCTCGCGGTAGCCGTCGGGGCCCTTGCCGGTGATCCGCCGCGCCGCCAGGTCTGCGATCACCGAATGCCGGCGCCATTCCTCGCGCGCCTCGACGTCCGAGAGATGAACCTCGACGATCGGAACCTCGGCGAGCTCAAGCGCGTCGTGGATCGCGTAGCTGTAATGCGTCCAGGCGGCCGGGTTGACGACGAGACCGTCGGCGGAGCCCGCGGCCTCGTGGCACCAGCCGACGTACTCGGCCTCGCTGTTCGTCTGGCGGCAGCGAACCGTGCAGCCGAGCTCGGCGGCCCAGGCGTAGATCCGCGTCTCGAGCTGCTCCAGGCTGAGTCCGCCGTAGAGCGAGGGGTTACGGCGGCCAAGGACGTCGAGATTGACGCCGTTCAGGATCTCCACGCGCACCGCTTCGAGCCTACCCTGCGATCAGCTCGTCGAGCGCCCGACGAACCTCCTCGTCCGGAAGCTCGACCTTCCACTCGGGGCCGTCGGCGCCGAGCAATACGAGGCGCAGCTTCCCGGCCTGGCTCTTCTTGTCGCGGCGCATCGCTGCCCAGGCGCGGTCCCGGTCGACGCGCACGCGCTCCGGGCGCAGCACCTGCTCGACGGCAGACGTGTCGTGCCCGGACAGCCGCAGCGCCGCGAGGAGCCCGAGCGCGACCGCGCTGCCGTGGCTCACCGCGAGGTCGGAGGCGGCCTCCAGCGCGTGGGCGAACGTGTGCCCCAGGTTCAGGATCGCGCGCACGCCCCGCTCACGCGGGTCGCGCAGGCAGATCGCGGCCTTGAACGCTGCACAGCGGCGCACGAGCTCCAGCTCGGGCAGCTCCCACGGCGCCTCTCCCGCGAGCAGCCCCGTCTTCACGACCTCGGCCATCCCCTCGCTGCGCTCGCGCGCCGGCAGCGTCTCGAGGAGCGAGGGATCGATGACGACTCGCTCGGGCCAGTGGAAGACCCCGACGAGGTTCTTGCCCTCCGGCAGGTTCACGGCCGTCTTGCCGCCGATCGCGGCGTCGATCTGCCCTACGAGTGTCGTCGGGACAGCAACCCACGCGATTCCACGGAGATAGGAGGCCGCGACGAACCCGGCCACGTCCGTGGTCGAACCGCCGCCGAGGGCGACGATGGTTCCGCTGCGCTCGAGCCGCAGCTCGCGCCAGAGGTCCTCCGCAACGGCGAGCGACTTGGCGCTCTCGCCAGGCGGCACCTCGTGCGTCGAGACGAGCCGGTCGCCGAGTGCGACCTGGGCCGCGGGCCCGTGGATGCCGGCCACATGCGCATCGGAAACGAGTGCGATCGGACCGTCGCTCGGCACGAGCTCGCCCAACCGGCCGAGGGCTTCCGGCGCGAGGTGGATGCCGCCCGCTGCGAGGACGATGCCGTCGGCGTCGGTTGCGATGGCGTCGGCGACCCCGTGGTAGAGCGGTTGCCGCCTCTCGTAGAGAGCACGGAAGGACGCCTCGTCCTGCGCGAGCGGGCGGTCGCCGCCGCGGACACGCTCCCACGCGGTGTCGACGTCCACCTCGACGAGGATCGTGAACACATCGCGAAGGCGCATGCGAACTTCCGCGGTCTCGACGGCGCCGCCGCCGAGGGAGACGACGAGGCGGTCGGCGAGGTTGAGGTAGCCGCCCATGTCCGCCGCTTCCAACTCCCGGAAGGCGTCCTCGCCGTAGCGCTCGAACATCTCGGGAATCGATTCGTCGGTCAGCGACGCCAGCTCCTCGTCGACGTCGTAGAAGTGGCGATCCAGCCGTCCGGCGACCTCCCGGCCGAGGGTCGTCTTGCCCGCGCCCATGAACCCTGTCAGGACGAGGTGGCGGTCTAGCGCGTGTGCCACCAACCGATGCGCTCTATGTAGGCCCGCCAGGCGCCGACGAAATCGCCGAGAGCGTCACCGCCGAACTTCTCCCGCGCCGCCCGCGCGAGCTCGAAGGCAACCGCGGCTTCGGCGACGACGGCCAGCGCCTCCACTGCCGCCGTGTCGCTTCGCTCGACGAGCGCTTCACCCGGCTCGCCGGTCCGGAGGTCGACGGAGCGCAGCGGGCGCATGAGCGTCGGCAGCGGCTTCATCGCCGCGCGAACGACGATCTCCTCGCCGTTCGAGACACCGGCCTCGATGCCGCCGGCGTGGTTCGTCTCGCGCCGCAGGCCCGGGAGGATCTCGTCGTGCGCCTCCGAGCCGCGCAGGCCCGCGAGCGCGAACCCGTCGCCGATCTCGACCCCCTTCACCGCCTGGATCGACATCAGCGCGGCTGCGAGACGACCGTCGAGGCGCTCCTCCTTCGTCGCGTAGGAGCCGAGGCCCGGGGGAACGCCACGAGCGCGCACCTCGACGACGCCGCCGACCGTGTCGCGCTCCTCACGCGCGGCGTCGACACGAGCCTCGAGGCTCTCGAGGTCGACCACGCGCCCCTCGACCTCGACCTCGACCTCGCGCAGCAGCGCCTTCGCCACCGCTCCGGCCGCGACCCCCGCAGCCGTGTGGCGCGCGCTCGCGCGCTCGAGGGCATCGCGGGTGTCGGCGAGCCCGAACTTCAGCGCGCCTGCGAGGTCGGCATGGCCCGGTCGCGGGAGGGTCACCGGCTTCGTCCCTTTCCCTTCCGGCTCGCCCTGCGGCGGCCAGGGGCTCATCCCCCACTGCCAGTTGACGTGGTCGCGGTTGCGCACGAGGAGCGCGAGCGGCGTCCCGAGCGTCCGCCCGTGCCGAAGGCCGGCGAGCACCTCTACGGCGTCCCGCTCGATCCGCTGCCGGGGGCTGCGGCCGTACCCCTGCTGCCGGCGCCGGAGATCCGCGTCGATCGCTTCCCGCTCGAGGCGCAGGCCCGCCGGCAGGCCCTCGACGATCGCCAGGAGCGCGGGCCCGTGCGACTCGCCCGCGGTGGTGAGCCGGAGGGTCACGAGCGCAAGCGTAGGGCAACGCGCATGACCTCCACGGGAGCCGGAACGCCCGTCCACCGCTCGAACGACGCCGCCCCCTGGCGCACCAGGGCTTCGCGCCCGTCGACCACGATGGCGCAGCCGACTGCGCGCGCAGCCGCGACGAGTGCGGTCGGCCGTCCGTCGGCGCGGTAGGCGAGATCGACGACCGATTGATCCCTGCGCGGCTCGACGAGCAACTCCTCTGTCACCGGCGTCGCGTTGACGACGAGGTCTGCCTCGGCTCCATCCGGCGGCCAGTCACCCCGGCGATAAAACGTCCGTATCTCACCGAACAGGCTCGATCGGAGCGCCGCCGCAGCGCCCCCGTCCCCGATCAGGCAGACCCGCCGGCTTGGGACGCCGGCGACGATCTCGCGGTCGGTGTTGAAACCGAGGACGCGGCTTCCGTCGAAGACGAGCGTGTTGACGGCGTCCCCGTCGGCCTCGTCGCACAGCGCCGCAACCGACCGCTTGTGCGGGGCGGTGACGTTCGCTCCCGCGAAGCCGAGCGCGGCAAGCCCTCGCAGAGCCGGCCCGAGACGGTCGGGCTCCGTCTCGCACGCCACGTAGGCCCAGTCGAGCCCGCGTGCGGCGAAGGCGGCGTTCTGCATCCGCGGCGAGAGCGAGCCGGCGACCGGGCTCCCGACCAGCGCCACGAGCCGGGTTACACCGGTGAGCGCGATCAGGCCTTGTAGCCGTGCGCCCGCTCGTACGCGACGAACTCGGCGTAGCTGGCGGTGAAGAAGTGGTGCACCTTGTCGGGCCTGCGGACGAAGTAGAGGTAGTCGACCCTCGCCGGGTGCGCCGCGGCCTGGATCGAGGCGAACCCCGGGTTCGAGATCGGCGTGGGGACGAGCCCTCGGTGGGTGCGCGTGTTGTAGGGCGTCGGGTTCTGGAGGTCCGACTCCCTCAGCGACTTCGTCGGCGGGATCCGTAGCGCGTACCGGATCGTCGCGTCGATTCCCAGCGGCATCCGGTTGTGGAGTCGGTTGTAGATCACGGCCGAGACGAGTGGCCGCTCCTCCGGCGCGATCACCTCCTTCTCGATCATCGAGGCGATGATGAGGACGTCGTAGGGGGTGAGGTTCTTCTTGCGGGCGTAGCGGAGGTTCACCTTCTTCCACTGCCGCTTGAACGTCTTCAGCTGCTCCGCGGCGAGCTGCTTCGAGCTCGTCTTGGCCGTGAAGGCGTAGGTCGCCGGGAACAGGAAGCCCTCGAGCGGCCGCGGCTTCTTGTCGCCTGCAAAGCTCGCTGGTAGGAGCGAGGTCCCGGTGAGCTTGAGATATGCCTTCGCGCGCAGGCGGGGCTCGACGTGGCGCTTGCGGCGGGCGATGCCGTTCACGGCCACGATTCGCTCTGCCATCTCACGCCGGGTGAAGCCCTCGGGAAAGACGATCCGCAGCACCTTCGCCGGCGCCGCGACGGCCGGCTTTGCCTTCGCCTTCCCCTTCCCGGCGCGCAGGTCGTGGATGCCGCCCAGGGCCAGCCACACGAGCGCACCGAACGCCCCGACGAGGACCGCGAACGCGATCAGCCGGCGGAAGTACACGCGCAGACGGCTCGGTCGCTCTCGCCCGCGTCGCGGGGACTGCAGCGCTACTGGCCGCTCGACCATGCCAGGTAGCTCTCGAGCAGGTGGGCGGCGGCGCGCGCGTCGGGCGCCGCTCCGCCGCCGGCGCGCTGCGCCAGCACCGTCGTGAACCGCTCGTCGAAGCTCTCCACCGGGACGTCCACCGCGCTCCTGAGGGATTCGACGAAACGTTCCGTCTCCCTCGCCTGCTCCCCGAGCTCTCCGCGGAGGGTCAGCGGCAGACCGACGACGACTCGCTCCGGCCGCTCCTCGCGGACGAGCTCGGCTACCCGTGCCAGGCCGGTGCTCGTGCCGGCGCCGACGACGACGGTGAGCGGCCTGGCGAGGGTGCCGGTGGCGTCGGAGACCGCGACTCCGGTGCGCGCGGAGCCATAGTCGAGGGCGAGAACCTTCACACGAGGGCCGCGGCGATCAGCCGCTCGGCCTCCGCGAGGGCGTCGGGCAGCCGCTCCGGATTCGTCCCGCCCGCTCGGGCCATGGTCGGCCGACCGCCCCCGCCTCCCCCGACGAACGCTGCCGCCGCACGTATCACGTCGGAGGCAGAGATTCGGGCGGCGACCGAGTCGTCGAAGTTCGCGACGAGATGGACGCGCCCGTTCTCGCGGGCACCCAGTACCACGGCGGCCGGCGCATTGCGCTGCTTGAATCGGTCGGAGAGGTCGAGAAGCTCGTTGGCTCCCATTTCCTCGACGCTCTGTGCGATCACGTTGACACCGTTCACGACGGTGACGTCCGGCTCCACCTCGACCACAGCGGGTGCCGCGGGACGCTTCCTCGCCTCCTTCCGGAGCTCCTCGAGCTCCAGGCGCAGGGTCTCGGCCTCGTGGGCGCGCGCAGCAAGGAGGGCGTAGGCCTCACGCGAGGTCACCGCTTCGATCCGCCGAGCACCCGCGCCGACCGAGCTCTCGCCAAGGATCACGAACGGCCCGATCTCGGCGCTCGAGCGCACGTGCGTGCCGCCGCAGAGCTCGCGCGAGTAGTCCCCGATCTCGATCACTCGCACCTCGTCGCCGTAGCGCTCGCCGAAGAGCATCGTCGCGCCGAGCTTCCGCGCCTCCGCGATCGTGGTTATGTAGGCGCGAACGGGGAGCCCCTCGAAGACCTTTTCGTTCACGCGCCGCTCGACCTCAGCCCGCTCCTGCGCGCTCAGCGCCCGCGGATGGGTGAAGTCGAACCGGAGCTTGTCGGGCCGCACCGCCGAGCCCGCCTGCCGCACGTGGTCGCCGAGCACATCGCGGAGCACCCGGTGCAGGAGGTGGCTTGCCGTGTGGTTTGCCATCGTCGGGAAGCGCTCCGACCACGGCACGACCGCCCGCACGCGCGCGCCCGTCCCGAAGCCCCGACCCTCGAAGGTGAGAACCTGGTCGTCGCCGACGCGGGTCGCCTTCAGGAGGTCGGCTCGGTCGCCGGTGGCCTCGTTCTCGACATAGCCGCCGTCGGAGAGCTGGCCGCCGCCTTCGGGATAGAAGGGCGAGGCCTCCAGCTTCGCCTGGAAGAGACCCTCATCGAGCTCCTCGTAGGCGATGATCGCGGTCAAAGACTCGGTCTTCTCGTAGCCGACGAAGTCACTGCGCGGTCCGTCGAGGAGGCGGATCTCGAGCCCGCCAGTCTGTCGCGAGCGCTCGCGCTGCAGCGCCATCAGGCGCCTGAATTCCTCCTCGTCGACGCCCAGTCCGCGCTCGCGCGCGAGCTCCTGCGTCAGCTCGATCGGGAAGCCGTAGGTGTCGTGGAGGCGGAAGGCGTCCGCGCCGGAGATGCCGTCGCCCGAGGCGACCTCGTCGAAGAGGCGCAGCCCTCGGGCAAGTGTCTGCGAGAAACGCTCCTCCTCCCCAGAGAGCACCCGTTTGATCTCGTCCCGGTTCTCGACGAGCTCCGGGTAGCTCGCACCCATCTGATCGACGACCACGTCGGCCAGTCGAGCGACAAACGGAGCCTCGAGGCCGAGCCGGCCGGCCTGCTGGACCGCCCGCCGCACGATGCGGCGCATGACATAACCCCGTCCCTCGTTCGAGGGAGCGACGCCGTCCCCGGCCAGGAAGGTCATACCCCGGCCGTGGTCGGCGAGGATCCGGTGCGCCCTGACGGCCTCGGCGGAGGCGTCGGGCGCGACGCCGCTCTCTTCCTCGATCCAGCGCATCATCGAGCGGTAGCCGTCGGTCTCGTAGACCGACACGACGCCCTGGAGCACCGCCGCCGCCCGCTCGAGGCCCATCCCGGTGTCGATGTTCTGCTCCGGCAGGGGCGTCAGCGTGCCGTCCGCGTGCAGCTCGAGCTCCATGAAGACGAGGTTCCAGAACTCGAGGAAGCGCTCGCACGAGCAGCCGGGCGCACAGCCGGGCCGGCTGCACCCGAGGGCCTCGCCGCGGTCGTAGTAGAGCTCGGAGTCGGGGCCGCAGGGTCCGGGGCCCCCGACCGACCAGAAGTTTTCCGAGCGGGGGAGCGCCACGATGCGCTCGGAGGGCTGACCCACGCGCTCCCAGGCCTTCAGTGCGACCTCGTCCTCACCCAGTCGAAGCTCCGAGTCTCCGGCGAAGATGCTGACCCAGAGACGCTCCATGTCGATCCGCATGTGATCGCGCACGAACTCCCAGGCGAGCTCGACGGCGCCGTCCTTGAAGTACTGCCCGAACGAGAAATTGCCCAGCATCTCGAAGAAGGTGAGGTGGTGCCCGTCGAGCCCGACCTCGTCGATGTCCGGCGTGCGGAAGCACTTCTGCACCGTTGTCGTCAGCGGCGCCGGAGGCTGCTCCCGGCCGAGGAAGTAGGGCATCTGCGGCTGCATTCCCGCCGACGTGAGGAGCGTGGAGCGGTCGTCGGAGCGCGGCACGAGGGAGGCGGAGGAGCAGCGCAGGTGGCCCTTCGACTCGAAGAAGCTCTGGTAGCCGTCCCGGAGTTCGGCGGTCGAGCGCACGGCTCCGATTGTAGGCGCGGGCTGGGCTACGACTTATCGCAGACGAAGACCGTGTTCACGGTGCGGACGCGCAGCAGCGTCTCGAGCTTCGGCGACTCCGAGCCGCCAAGCAGGATGAACGAGTTCTCGGCGTAGCGGCGGACGGCGTTTTCGTCCATCGTGATCCACCCGAAGGAGTCGCGCCGCTCGACGCACGCAAAGTGGGGGGCGAGCAGGCGCTCGCCGTTCTCGCGCATGAAGAGCCGCTCGCGGTCGGAAAGATCGCGCCCGAGGTGGGATCAGAGCTCATTCAGGTGGTCGAGACCGTTCGTCACGGCAACGAGCCGCCCGCCCGGCGCGAGCACCCGGGCGAGCTCGGTAAGGCCCCGCGTCAGGTCCGGGACGTGGTAGAGCATCCAGGCGGCCACCGCACAGTCGAAGGCGCCGTCCTCGAAAGGGAGATCCTGGACGTCGCCCACGCGTGCGTCGAGACCGAGAACGCGCTGGAGCTCGACCATGTGGGCGGACTGGTCGACGCCGACGAGCTCGACGTGGAGCTCGCCAACGATCCGTTCCGCAAGCGTCCCCTGGCCGCCGCCGACCTCGAGCACCCGGCGCGGCGAGGGCTCCCGAATTGCATCGAGGATCATGGCGAAGGTGTCGTCGCCTTCACGCTCCGAGTAGACCGACTGGCGCGCAGCGAGCGCCGCATCGGTTTCGTACTCGTGTCGAACGTGCTCGGGATCGTCGAGCGACACGCCGACATCTTCCCGCACCGGCCGGTACGAAATCGTCAGCCTTCTGTAACAATTCCGTTGCCATGGATGGCAACGAACTCAGTAGGATCGCCTCGGGGAGGAGGTTGGGGCGCCTTGACAGACGCGTCTAGCATTCAAGGCGACGCGGAACCCCGGGCCTGACGCCCGAGCCGGCGTGGATGCCCCTACCGCCCCGCGGCGTTGGAGACCTGATCCCCGTCCTCCCGGGCGATCTCGTCGCGAATCTTCTCGAGCGAGCGCCGGATGAGCCTCGAGACGTGCATCTGCGAGATGCCCACCTGCTGGGCGATCTGCGACTGCGTCAGGCCCTTGAAGAAGCG
>JBBQDZ010000080.1:0-10233 GCA_038320185.1 Gaiellales bacterium | reverse complement strand
TGGTTGATGTCGAGCGCCTTGCCCTGCGGCAAGCCTTCCTTGATGTCCACTAGGACGACGTCGGCGTAGTCGCGCCGCGCCAGTTCCTGTGCACACGTCGCGCCGACGTTGCCGGCGCCGACGACGGTGACCTTCCTGCGCATTCCGGGGCTCCTTACCTCTGCAGCTTCTCGATTAGCGCGTCGGCGACCTGGCTCGTGCCCACGGCACTCGGGTCGTCGCGGCTCGGCTTCATGTCGTACGTGACGCTCTCGCCCTCGGCGATCACCTCGGAGATCGCGCGCTCGAGCCGCGCGGCCGCGTCGTCCTCGCCCAGGTGGCGGAGCATCAGCATCCCGGAGAGGAGCTCGGCGATCGGGTTGACCTTGTTCTGGCCCGCATACTTCGGCGCCGAGCCGTGCGTCGGCTCGAAGACGGCGACCGACTCGCCGTAGTTGCCGCCCGGGGCCACGCCGAGCCCGCCGATCATCCCCGCGCAGAGGTCGGAGAGCACGTCGCCGTAGAGGTTCGGCAGCACGAGCACGTCGTACTCCTCCGGCCGCTGGACGAGCTGCATCGACATGTTGTCGACGATGCGGTCGTCGAAAATCACGTCGGTGTTCTCGGCGGCCACCTCTCGCGCGACGCGCAGGTACAGCCCGTCGGTGAACTTCATGATGTTGGCCTTGTGCACGGCCGTGACCTTCTTGCGGCCGAAGCGGCGGGCATAGTCGAACGCGAACTGAACGATCCGCCGGGTCCCGGTGATGGAGATCGGCTTGATCGAGATCCCTGCGTCCTCGCGCACCTGTCCGCCGCGCTCGCCGAGCCAGGCGATCAGCGCTCGAGCGTCGTCTGTTCCCTCCTCGAACTCGATTCCTGCATAGAGATCCTCTGTGTTCTCGCGGATGACGACGAGGTCGATGTCGGCGAAGCGCGACCTCACCCCCGGGTACGACCGGCAGGGGCGCACCTGCGCGTAGAGGTCGAGGCTCTTGCGCAGGCCGACGTTGACCGAGCGGAAGCCGCCTCCCACCGGGGTCGTGATTGGGCCCTTGAGCGCGACTCCGTTCGCTCTGATCGAAGCGAGAACATGGTCCGGCAGCGGGTTGCCGTCGAACTGGTCCATCACATCCGTGCCGGCGTGCTGCAGATCCCAGTCGAAGTCGACGCCGGTTGCCTCGAGCACCCGGCGCGTCGCCTCGGTCAACTCCGGCCCCGTGCCGTCGCCGGGAATGAGGGTCACGCGATGGGCCATTCCGGCGCGTGACTCTATCGGCGCCGGTTACAGTCCACGCCGATGACCGACGATTTCAAGCCCGGCCTGGAAGGTGTCGTCGCGGTGGAGACCGAGATCGCGGAGCCGGATCGGGAGGGTGGCTCGCTGCGCTACCGCGGCGTGGACATCGAGGATCTCGTCGGGCACGTTCCCTACGAGAAGGTCTGGGGGCTGCTCGTGGACGAGAGCCTCGAGCCTGGGATGCCGGAGCCGGAGGGATACGAGCCCAAGTTCCTGAGCGGCAATGCGCCCGCGGACCTCCAGTCGGAGACCGCGCGCCTCTCGAGCGAGTGGAACCTCCGCAAGCTGAACGAGATCGACGCCGAGCAGGCGCGCGAGGACCTGGGGCGGCTGTCCGCCGAGATGATGGCGATCGTCGCTCGCTCCGCCAGGAAGGGCGATGGGCACGAGGACGACGTTCCCGACGAGGTCGTGAGCGGGGGAGGGACGGTCGCGGAGAAGTTTCTCCTACGCTGGCGCGGCGAGGCCGACCCGCGGGCAGCCAAGGCGATCGACACCTACTGGATCTGCACCGCCGAGCACGGCCTGAACGCATCGACATTCACCGCCCGGATCGTCGCCTCCGCGGGAGCCGACTGTGGCGCGGCGCTCTCCTCGGCCGTCGGCGCTCTCTCCGGCCCCTTGCACGGAGGCGCGCCCGCGTACGTGATCCCGATGCTCGATGAGGTTGCTGCGATGGGCGACGCGGAGCGCTGGGTGAAGGAGAGGCTCGACAGCGGGAAGCGCATCATGGGCTTCGGCCACCGCATCTACCGAGCCGAAGATCCCCGCTCGAGACTTCTGAAGAGGACGGCGATGGAGCTCGGATCGCCGCGAGTCGAGGTGGCCGTCGCGCTGGAAAAGGCGGCTCTGGCCGAGCTCTCGGCGCGCTATCCAGACAGAGTTCTGCCGACGAACGTGGAGTTCTTCTCGGCGGTCGTGCTCGACGTCGCGAACATCCCGCCGCCGCTCGCGCCCGCGATGTTCGCGTGCTCCCGCGTCGCCGGCTGGTCGGCGCACATCCTGGAGCAGATGAAGACCGGACGGCTCTTCCGGCCCTCTGCCCGCTACGTCGGTCCGGGCACCCGCGCGCTCTCCGCGGTCGGTTGAACCTCGCGGAGGCGGCCGCGCAGGCGGAGGCGCTCGCCGAGCAGGCCGCCGAACGCGAGCTCGCGGCGCTGCGCGCGCAGTGGGCCGACGAGCTCGAGGCCGCGATCCGCAGCCCCGACTATCGGCAGCGCGCCGTCGCCTATCGCGCTCTCGGGCAGTTTCGCTTCCGCCAGAAGGCCGAGCTGATCCGCCGGGGCCTCGAGGACGAGAGCCCGGCCTGCCGCGGGTCGGCGCTGATCTCCCTCGAGCGGCTCTCGCGCGACGGGCCTGCGAACGTCAACTCGCTCCGGTCGCTCCTGCACCAGATGCTGACGACCGACGACAATCAGGCGGTCAGAAGGCTCGCGATCGTCACCTTGCGAAACGGCTCGCCGAACCGAGAGACGATCGTTCTGCTCCAGGGGGTCGGCGAAGACGATCGGCTGGAGCGGGAGCTTCGCGAGGCGGCGGTAAAAGTGGCAGCCGCGCTGAAGAAGAAGGCTGGGCCTCGCTAGGCCCCTGCGACGTGCGGGTCAGGCGTCATCGTCGTCGGCTCTCGGCGCTTCACTGGAACGCGATACCCGACGCCGCTTCGCGTGCGGGTGAGCCTGGAAATAGACGTCCCGGCGCCGGCGATCGCTCACGTGCGTGTAGATCTCGGTCGTGGCGAGATCGGCGTGGCCGAGCATCTCCTGGACGCTGCGGAGATCCGCTCCGCCTTCGAGTAGATGCGTCGCGAATGAGTGGCGCAGCAGGTGTGGGTGGACGCGCTCGGGCTCGAGGCCGGCGCGCGTGGCGAGCCCTCGGAGAACGAAGAAGACGCCTGCGCGCGTGAGGGCGCCGCCCTGCGCGTTCAGGAAGAGCTCAGGACGGCGGCGCCGGTCGAGGTAGGGCCGGCCCCGCGCGAGGTAACGGCGCACGGCTTCCGCCGCCCGGCGACCGAGCGGCACAACGCGCTCCTTGCCGCCCTTGCCCGTGCAGCGCACCAGACGCTCGTCGAGATCGATGCTCGTTCGGTCGAGTCCCACCGCCTCGCCGACGCGCAGCCCCGCGCCGTACAGGAGCTCCACGATCGCCTGATCTCTAAGCGCCCGCGGGGTTGTCCCGGCTGCGGCTTCGATCAGGCGCTCGGCCTCGCTCGGCGAGAGCGTCCGCGGCAACCGTCGCACCCGCCGCGGAAGGTCGATCGCGGCTCCCGGATTGTCCGTGCGCGCGCCGATCAGGAGCTGATGGCGGAAGAACGATCGCACCGCTGCCAGCCGCCGCGCGATCGTCGATGCGGCAGCGCCCTCGGCGCGGCAGGCGGCGACGTACCGGTCCAGGTCGTCCTTCGTCGCCTCGCCGGCGCGCGTCCCGAGGAAGCTCGCGAGCGCGCGGAGGTCGCGCCGGTACGCGTCGATCGTCCGCGGGGCACAGCGCGCGCGCAGGACGGCGAGGAAGGTCTCCACCTCGGCGTCTTGCGGCGGCGGCGCCACGACCTGTCCTTCTCTGTCGAACGCCGTTCGCCTGCCGGGCGCGCGGCTCTCGGAGCATTGGTGGGTAGGCGCCGCATTCGCGCGGGGCACCATCCCGCCGCCGCGATCGGCCTCTTTCGCCGGAGTGCTCACTCGTAGGCGTTCCACTTCCGTCTCGGAACCGCCTCTGGGGGGTGCGGCTTCCCGGCATTGGGTGTTGGGGGGTGGGGTTGGTGGCAACCCGTGAGACGCGTCTGGCAGAAGACGCGTGGCGATCGCCTCAGGAGCGGGGGTGAGCGAGGTCGTACACACGTCGCAGACGGCGGCCGTCGACGTGGCTATAGATCTGCGTCGTGGAGAGTGAGCTGTGGCCGAGGAGCTCCTGTATCACTCGCAGGTCTGCGCCGCCCTCGAGGAGGTGCGTGGCGAAGGCGTGGCGGAGCCTGTGGGGATGACGGAAGAGGCGGCGGAGCGTGCTCGTGTCGAGGCGTCGTCCTCGTGCCGAGAGGAAGAACGCGCGCTCCGCCCCCGCCGGCCGCGCCTCCCGCAGATAGCGCGCCGCCCAGTACGCCGCCTCCTCGCCGAGCGGCACGACCCGCTCCTTCCCGCCCTTGCCGAAGACGCGCACGACCTCCTGTTCGAAGTCGACGGACTCGAGATCGAGATCCACGACCTCCCGGCTTCGCAGCCCCGCCGAGTAGACGAGCTCGAGCAGCGCGCGGTTGCGTAGGCGAAGCGCCCCCTTGCCCACGGCCGCATCGAGCACCTCGTCGACCTCTCCGCGCTTCAGCGTCTCGGGCAGACGTCGCGGGCGCCGCGGTGCAAAAGCGCCCTCCGGAACCCGCTCCGGCCCGAGGGCCGCGCGGAGGAACGAGCGCACGGCAGCGATCTTGCGCGCAATCGTGGCGGGCGCGAGCCGCTTCGGCTCCCGACCCGGACGCCCCCGCCCGAGCTCGGCGGCATAGTCGGCGAGGACGCCGGCGTCGATGCCGTCCAGATCGGTTTCCCGTCCGCGCAGCCAGCTCGCGAACTCGTCGAGGTCGCTGCGGTAGGCGCGCCGCGTCGCTTCGCCGAGCGAAGGGCTCGTCAGGAAACGGTCGATCGCGGGCGGAGTCTTCATGCGCCACCCTTCGCGCCGGCACGGGCGTCGCCTGCTGACCGCAAGCCGCGCACCCAACCGCCGAGTACGTCCGGCGAGTCGCCGATCATCTGTTGCGGACGAAGGCGGCGACGCCTGCGGCGAGCCCGAGCGCGGCGCGCTCGCGGAAGGCCGGCTGGACGAGGAGTGCCGCGTCCGTCGGGTTGCGCATGTTGCCGGTCTCCACGAACACCTTGGGCACGTTCGAGAGGTTCAGGCCGCCGAGGTCGGAGCGCACGTCGAGCCCGCGGGAGCCGATGTAGTCGGCGTACGGCATCCCGGACGCCGAACGGTAGGCGGCGCGCATGTCGAGGGCGAGCAGGTACGACGGCCTCGCGATGTCGTCGGTGAGGCCGCGGATCGAGGGCGGATAGATGACGTGGAAGCCGCGGCCGGAGGCGGGGCCGCCGTCCGCGTGGATCGAGACGGCCGCGTCGGCGTAGGCCCGGTTGCCGATCGCGGCGCGCTCCGTAATGCAGGGGCCCCAGGCCGGGCGCGTCCGGGTTCGTGTCATCACGACGCGGGCGCCTGCGGCCAGGAGCAGCCTCCGAAGCCGGAGGGCGACGTCGTAGTTGTAGGTCGCCTCCGGATAGCCGGAGGCCGTCTCGGCTCCCGTCGTGTCACACGCCTTGCGCAGCGTCCCGGCATCGACGAGGCGGTTCACCTCGCTCGGGTGGGAAGAGTTGCCGTTGTTGTGGCCGGGGTCGATGACGATCGTCCGGCCATGAAGGTTCGGAAACGCCGCGTGACGAGCCGACGCCGATCCACCGAGGGCGAGGACGAGTGCAAGAGCGGCGGCTACGGGGAGGCCCCGCGAAGGAATCAAATCTCGCCCGCCGACCAGATCCGGCGGCCGAACCGCCGCGCGAGTGGGTTGAAGGCCGCCACGAAGCGCCTCTTCGCGGCGCTTGCCTGCGGATCCTCCCGGCGCGCCGCTGCGAGGTCGGCGCCCTCACGGGGACAGCGGGCCCGTAGCCAATCACGGTAGTGGCGGTCGACCTCGATCGAGTGGGTCAGGCCGAGCGCGAGCTGGTCCGCGGCGAGGCCGGCGGCGTCCGTCGGTGCGCGAAGCGACGAGAGTTGGTCGAGGATGCTCTGCCGGTTGTCGGCGACGCTCTGAAGACGGGCGGCCGCCGCGCGTGTGCACGGCCCTCCGAGCGCCGCGTTGATCTCCCGCCGCCCCGCAGCCGACTGCACGAGCATCGACTCGACCCGTCCGACGAAGCCGCGAAGCGTCAACCCCTCGCGTCCGCCGCCGCGGGCGAAGAGGAACACCACGATGCCAGCTAACGCCGCCGCCGCGACGGCGCCCAGTGCGAGGAACAACCGCCGCGGGCGCCGCACGCGCGTCACCGCGGTGGAACGCACCGTGGGCGACGCGCGCCGAGGAGCGGTGGGCGCGGCCCCTTCTCTGTTCGCCGCCGGCGTCAGCTCGCCCCGGAGCGCTTCCGCGAACGCCCCGGCGCTTGCGAATCGCTCCCGAGGATCCTTCGCCAGGCCCCGCGCGAGTACGGCGTCCAACGCGGCGCGAAGCTCAGGACGCAGCGCACGGGCCGACGGCGGGGGATCCACGAGGTGCGCGTGCATCATCGCGGCTTCCGAGTCTCTTGCGAACGGCGTCCGGCCGGTCAGGCACTCGAAGGCGAGGCATGCGAGCGCGTACTCGTCTGCTGCGGCGCTCAACGGCCTTCCCTCGATCTGCTCGGGAGAGCAGTAGTCGACGGTGCCGACGAATGAGCCGGTCTTCGTCAGTGCTGCCCCGCTCGCCGCCTTGGCGATCCCGAAGTCGGTCAGGTAGACGTGCCCGTCGGTTCCGATCAGCACGTTCGCCGGCTTCACGTCGCGGTGGATCAGGCCGGCGTCGTGCGCGGCGTCGAGCGCTGCCGCAACGGCCGAGATCACCCTCGCGACACGCTCCTCGCTCAGCCTCCCCTCGCGCTCCAGCGTCGCCTTGAGATCTTTGCCGGCGATGTAGCGCATGGCGATGAAGAGGACGCCGCCGGCTTCGGCTGCGTCGTAGATCGGGACGACGTTCGGGTGCTCGAGCGATGCGGCGAGCTGCGACTCGCGCACGAACCGCTCCCGGAAACCGCGGTCGGCAGCGAGCTCGGGAGCGAGCACCTTCAGGGCCACCTTGCGCCGGAGCCCGCGGTGCTCTGCCAGGTACACGGAGCCCATGCCCCCGCGGCCGACGAGGGAGTCGATCCGGTACCCGGCGAGCTCCGCGCCCGGCTGCAGGGTCTCGGTCACCTCGTGCCGATGCTACCCCCGCTCTAGAGTGGGACTGGGAATGGAAGAGCTGAGCCTCGAGATCGTCGAGGGGCCGGGTGCCGGCCGCCGGGTGCCGCTCGGTGGCACGCTGACCGTGGGCCGCGAAACCGACGTCGACCTCCGCCTCGACGACGAGCTCGTGTCGCGCCGGCACGCGCGGATCTCTCCGGACGCCGACGGAGCCGGTGCCCTCGTCGAGGACCTGGACTCCCGCAACGGTACCTTCGTCAACGACGCCCAGATCCACACTCCCACGCGCGTCAAGCCGGGAGAGGAGATCCTGGTCGGCGTCACGGTTCTCGAGCTTCGAACGCCGGCCCAGGTCGCCGTTCGCCCGACGGCGGTGCGGCCGAAGCCGCCTCCGCTCGCCACTCCTCCCCGCGCGCCGGATTTCGTTGCGCCCTCCGTCGCGGCACCGTCGACCTCGGACATCGATCCGCTGCTCGACGTCCACGTAAAGGCCAGGACGCGAACCGCGCCGCTCGCGGTCTTCGTCCTCGTCGTCTTCGCTGTGCTGATCTTCCTCGCGCTGCGCCGGTAGCGACGCGCACGAGCCCGGGCCTCAGCGAGCGGCGAAGTACACGACGAGCGCGATGGCGGTGGAGATCACGACTGCGAACGTGATCGCCGCCGCGGGGAGCGAGCGAGACGCCGGCCCTCGCCGCCGGCGCACCGGGGGCGGCTCGAAGGCCGCGAACGGAGCGAGCGGCGGGCCGGCCGCGGCGGACATAGGTGGCAAGGGCGTGGGAGCGGCAACGGTCTCGCCGGCGCCCTCCACAGCCAGCGTCGTGTCTCCGAGAACGACAAGGTCACCGGCGTGGAGGCGCGTGGCGGAGGCAATTCGCCGGCCGTTGACGAAGGTGCCGTTGAGCGACCCCAGATCTTCGACTTCGACCTCTCCACCCACGGTCCGCAGACGGGCGTGACGCCGGGAAACCTCGTCGTCTCCCAGCTCGAGGTCGCCCTCCCGTCCGAGCACGACCTCTTCCGCGATCTCGAGCCGCTGGTTCGCAAGTGGTCCGTTGCGCACGACGAGCACGAGGCGTGGCAAGGGCGGCAGCATGGCGCCGGAGGATAATCGCCAGATGGGCCACCGTCGCCTCGCCGCCGGTTACGCGGTCCTGCTCGCGGTGTGCGCGACGATCGCCGCCACCTCGTTCGCGGTCGGCTCCGGAAAGCACGCGCAGCCGAACGTCAACGGGATCTACAGGCTCTCGTCCGGGCACCTCCTCGAGCTTCGCCAGTCAGGCCAGTTCGTCGGTGCCGGCGGCGACTGTGCAGGGAAGCTCCGGCTCCGGCGCGGCCACCTCCGCGGCAAGCTTCGCTGCGGCCGGCGCAGCGGCGTTCTCGACTTGCGCCCTCGCGGCAACGGCCACACACGGCTTGGCGGCACCTACGGCGGCCGGAGCGTCGTCGCCCGCTTCGTCTCCGATCTGCCGAGGCCGGGCATGGTCGAGGCGGCCGCGACGGCTCCCACGAACGAGCAGATCTTCGGACGCCTGATGCTCGCGATCGCCGCGGTCATCCTCGCATCCCGCGGGCTTCGCGCGGTGATCGGCCGCGTGGGCCAGCCGCCGGTGATGGGTGAGGTTCTGGCCGGGATCCTCCTGGGACCGACACTCCTCGGCGCCGTCGCCCCCGGTGTCAAGGAGTACCTCTTCCCGGGCTTCGTGCTGCCGCTCCTCACGGCGGGCGCAGATATCGGGCTCGCGTTCTACATGTTCCTCGTCGGGCTCGAACTGGATCCGCGCCTCCTGAAGGGACGCGTGGGCCAGGCCGCCGCGATCTCGAACGCGAGCATTGTCCTGCCGCTGGCGCTCGGGATCGCGGCGGCGGTTCCCCTCTACGCCCTGCTCGCCCCGCAGACGCGGTTCGTGGCGTTTGGGCTCTTCATGGGTGTTGCGATGTCCATCACGGCCTTCCCCGTTCTCGCCCGGATCCTGATCGAGCGACGGATGCTGAAGACGCCGATCGGCGCGCTCGCGCTCTCCTCCGCCGCCGTCGACGATGTGACGGCGTGGGGGCTGCTCGCGCTCGCCTCCGGCGTCGCGCTGCACGGCTCGGCCTTCGGGATCCTGCCCGTCGTCGGCTACGTGTTCGCCTTCTGCGGCGTGATGGCGATCCTCGGGCGGCCGTTGCTCGCGCGCGTCTCCCGCGCCTACGACGAGGCCGGGCAGGTGCCCTCCGGCTGGATCGCCGCGATCTTCGTGGGCGTCCTTCTCTCCTCGTACGCATCGATGAAGAGCGGCGTCGCCCCGATCTTCGGCGCATTCGTGATGGGCCTGATCATGCCGCGCCGGGCTGACCTCTCCCACGACGTCACGCGCCGCCTCGAGGACTTCGTCTCCACGGTCCTGCTGCCTCTCTTCTTCGTCGTCACCGGCCTCCGCACGCAGGTCGGGCTGCTCGACAGGCCGATCCTCTGGCTGATCACGGGGGGGCTCGTCGTCGTCGCGATCGTCGGAAAATGGCTCGGGGCGATGCTCGCCGCTCGTCTGGGTGGGCACTCGTTCCGTGACTCGGCAGTGATCGGAGCCCTCATGAACACGCGGGGGCTGACCGAGCTGATCGTCCTGAACATCGGTCTCGAGCTTGGGGTGATCTCGCCGGTGCTCTTCACGATGCTCGTCCTGATGGCGCTCGTCACGACCTTCATGACCGCGCCCATCCTCCGGCTGCTCGACCCCGCCAAGAGGCTCACGGCACCGCCCGAGGAGGAGCTTCGCGCGGCCGCGGGGGAGGCGACCGGGGGACTCGTTACTCCCGAGCGCTCGCTGCTCGTGTGCCCGCTCGCCGAGCAGAACCTGGACGCCCTGCTCGCCCTTGCCGAGCCGCTCGCCCGGTCACGGCCCCCACGGGAGCTGATCGTCGCCCGCCTGCTCGCGCCGTCGCGGATCGTCACCGGTCTCGCGCCGGAGGAGCGAGAGCTCGCACGGGCCTCGCGCGAGCTGGCGCGGCTGCGATCGGAGCTCGTCCAGCGCCGGGTGCCTACGCGAACGGTGGCGTTCACCTCCCCGGACCGC
>JBBQDZ010000079.1:0-10382 GCA_038320185.1 Gaiellales bacterium | reverse complement strand
GCGTTGCAGCCCTTCGACGAAAGCCGCTGCTAGGGTGGCCCGCGTGAGCGAGGTGACCGAGGGCAGACGGCTTGCGGAGAGCGCTCGCGACCGCGTGCGCTTCGAGGAGGAGGCGCTTGCTCTTGGAGATCAGGTGTACCGGGTCGCTCGCCGTCTCGTCTCCTCTCGCGAGGAGGCGGAGGACCTCGTTCAGGAGACCTACACGCGCGCATTTCGAAGCTGGCGCGGCTTCACGCCGGGAACCAATCTCCGTGCCTGGCTCCTGCGGATCCTCACCAACCTCAACATCGACCGGGGCCGGCGGAAGCAGCGTACGCCGGACATGCAGCCGCTGGAGGAGGGCGACTACTTCCTCTACAACAAGCTCGAGGAGTCGACCCGGGACTCGAACGTGGACGAGGAGCGGGTGGTCGAGCGTCTCTCGCAGGACGACATCGTCGGGGCTCTCTCGGCGGTGCCGCACGACTTCCGCGACACGATTGTCCTCGTCGACATCGGCGACTTCACCTACGCGGACGCAGCCCAGATCTTGGACATTCCGGTCGGGACCGTCATGTCTCGACTGCATCGAGGAAGGCGTATCTTGAAGCGCGAGCTGGCTGAAAGGGCGGTCGTCCCGGGATGACGGGCTTCGTCGAGGACCCTTGCAAGCGCTGCGAGGAGATGATGCAGCCGTTCCTCGACCGCTCGCTCGACGATTCCGAGCTGGCCGAGGCCGAGGAGCACCTGGATCGGTGTACGTACTGCCGCAAGCGGTACCGGTTCGAGGTCAACCTGCGCCGCTACGTGCGCCAGTCGTGCGCCGAGCGGATGGCGCCGGAGCTGAAAGAGAAGCTCGCGGCGCTTCGCACTCCCCTGCTCTAGTCTCTCCCCGCTGGCCGCCCCGTCGCACACGCGACGCACTTCAGGGCGAGTGCCGCGAGTCCGGCTCGAGGGTGGAGAAGCTTCCACCTCTTACGTTTCGCGGGTGCCCGACCGCAATCTTCCCGGAAGGTCGGCCGGAACATCCACGTCGCCGGGAGCGCCGAGGTCGTCGCAGGGGATGAAAACCGGCTCGAACGCGCGCGCCCCTTCGTCGGGCACCGTTGGCCAGACGCCTCGTCCCAGGAGCACCGGGTGCCCGCGTACGCCGCCGTAGCTCGCCGCGAGGGTCTCGCCGGCTCCACCGCGCCAGGCGTCGACGACGCGGTCGATAGCCGTGGGCGAGAGATCAGGCCCGTCGGCGAGGACGACCACCGCGGCCCGCGCAGCTTCACCGAGCGCGGCCAGCCCGCAGCGCAGTGAGGCGCCGGGTCCCCGCGACCATTCGCCGCAGATGACGATTCGCCCCTCCGCCTCGAGCTCGTGCGCTCCCGCCACGACGACGATCTCGGCCAGCGAGCGCGCCGCCCGCACGCGCTCGAGCACGGGGCCGAGCAGGAGGTGCTGCTTGGGAGAGCCGAATCGTGTCGAGGCGCCGGCTGCCAGGACAACGGCGCCGACCACGCCCTGATCCCGGGTGCTCAGGCGGAGAGTGCTTCGGTCGCCCGCCGCACGAGCGCCCGCGCGAGCTCGACCTTGTAGGCCGTGCCGGGTAGCGGCGTCGCCTTCTCGAGCGCCTCCGCGGAATCCAGCACCCACGGAATGGGGGCGACGCCCGAGAGCGCGAGCCGCACCTCGCCGTCCGGGAGCTGCGCCCCGGCGACACCGACGAGCGGGAACGCCCAGCTCTGCCGGTCCATCGCCTTCAGGTAGACACTCGCCTGCGGTCGTGGGACGTCCAGCTCCAGAATCAGCTCGCCGGGCTCGAGGACGACGACGTCGCGGGCATCGTCGGTAGGCAGGCGGTACAGCTCTGCCAGCGGAAGCTCCCGGCGGTCGGTCCGGAGGGAGGCGCCGAGCGCGAGGAGCGCGGCCGCCGGGTCCGAGGGATGCGCCGACGCGCAGCGCTCGTTCCCGAAGATCGCGTGCTCGCGGTGCTCGCCCTCGCGCGCGTGGCATCTGTCTCCACCGTGGAGATAGCAGGGGAACTTCAGCCGCCAGTACCAGCAGCGCGTGGCCTGGCGGAGGTTGCCGGCGATCGTCCCCATCGAGCGCAGCTGCGGTGACGCGGCGAGGCGGCAGGCCTCTCGGAGCGCGTCAGGGATCTCCGGATCGACCTCGAGCTCGGCGAGCGTCGTGCCGCCTCCGATCCGCGTTCCCCGGACGCCCCGCGGGACGACCTCGCGCAGCTCGACGAGGCGCTCGGCCTCGACGATCCTGTCGCGCAGGAGCGGGACGAGGTCGGTTCCGCCGCCGAGAGCGACCGAGCCGTTGCGAAGAGCGGCAACGGCCTGCTCGACTGACTCAGGCCGAAGAAGCTCCAACGCGCTCCCTCTCGCCGGCGCTCCGCCGCTCGCGCTCCTCCGCGAGCGCCCTCAGCATCTCCTCTCGCGTGATCGGGAGCGAGCGAACCTGTGCCCCTGTCGCGTCGCGGATCGCGTTCGCGATCGCTGCGGCCGTCGGCACGATCGGCGGCTCGCCAAGGCCTTTCGAGCCGAGGTTCGTCAGGTGTGCGTCCGGCACGTCGACGAACTCGGCCACGATCTCGGGCACGTCAGCGATCGTCGGCAGCTTGTAGGCATCGAGCGTCTGCGTCAGCACCGCACCGCTCTGCGGGTCGAGCAGCCGCTGCTCGGAGAAGGTGTGGCCGATCGCCTGGATGATCCCGCCCTCCACCTGGCTGCGGGCGTTCAGGGGGTTGACGATGCGCCCGACGTCGTGGATCGCGGCGACGCGCTCGACGCGCACCTCACCTGTCTCGACGTCGACGGCGACCTCCGCGACCTGCACCCCGAAGGTGAGCACCCGCATACCAGCCGGGTTGGGGCCACGCGCGCCCTTGCCGAGGATCTGGCCGTCCTCGAGGAGCCCAGTGATCGTCTCCAGTGGCCAGGATCCTCCGTCCGCGGAGACGATGCTGCCGCCCTTCAACGAGAGGACTCGCTCCTCGAGATGATGACGCTGGGCCGCGATCTCGAGGATCTGCCGGGCGGCGTCGGCGGCTGCCGAGCGCACCGCCGGACCCATGCTCGGGATCGTCGAGGAGCCGGCGGAGATCGAGGCGTACGGGCCGCGGGCGGTGTCGCCGAGCACCACCTCGACCTGCTCGAGCGGGAGCCCGAGCTCCTCGGCTGCGATCTGCGCCATCGCCGTCCGCGAGCCCGTACCGATGTCCTGCATGGCCGTGATCACGGTCGCACGGCCGTCGGAGCCGACCCGGACCCATGCGTACGACGGCGGACCGCCGCCACCGAACCAGATCTGACTCGCGAGCCCGACGCCGCGGCGCCAGCGCTCCTCCGAGCGTGAGCGCACCTCGTGGCGGCGCTCCCAGTGCGGCTCCGCGAGCCGGTAGCACTCGGCCAGGTTCTTGGAGGAGTACGAGCGCTCCCCGAGGGAATCGGACGCGGCGTAGTTGCGCCGGCGCAGCTCCAGCGGATCGACGTCGAGCTTCGCCGCCAGCTGGTCGAGGAGGCACTCGAGCCCGAACGTGCCCTCCACGAACCCGGGGGCGCGGAAGGCGGCCATCGGCGGTGTGTTGAGCTTCGCCCCCTGCTCGACCGTGCGCACGTTGTCGCAGGCGTAGAGCATCTGCATCGGCCCTGCGGTCGGCGCGAGCCAGCCTTCCCAGCCGACGGAGTTGACGAAGTCGCCTCGCAGTGCGGTCAGCGTGCCGTCCGCGCGGGCGCCGGCGGCGAGCCGCTGGATCGTCGCGTTGCGGTTCCCGGTGGCCAGGTTCTCCTCGCGGCGGGTGAGGGCGCAGCGAACCGGGCGGCCGGTGCGCCGCGCGAGCTCGATCGCCACGTAGGTGTAGTCCCCCGCGTCGTTCTTCGCGCCGAAGCCGCCGCCCATGTAGAGGCAGACCACCCGAACGCGGTCGCCGGGGATGCCGAGCTTCTCGGCGATCTCGTTCCTGACGCCCCAGATGAACTGCGTCGAGGTGTACACCTCGAGCGCGTCGCCCTCCCAGCGCGCCACCGACTGGTGGGTCTCGAGCGCGTTGTGAAGGACGGTCTGGGTGCGGAACTCGCCCTCGACGACGGCGTCTGCCTCGGCGAGGCCCTGCTCCACGTCGCCGCGCTCGTAGCTGCGCGCGGGCTGCGTGAGCTGGTCCTCCGCGACCGCCTGCTCGGGATCCAGCACCGGCTCGAGCACCTCCCACTCGACCTCGATCGCCTCGATCGCGGACTGCGCAGCTTCGAACGTGTCGGCGGCCGCTGCGGCGACGGGTGCCCCCGGATAACCGGCGTGGTCGGTGAGCGCGTCGAGATCCGCGGGGCCGATGACGGCGCGGACCGCCGGCAGCTCGAGCGCCGCCGCTAGCTCGATCCGCTTCAGGCGCGCGTACGCGTGGGGGCTGCGCAGGACGGCAGCATGGAGCATCCCCGGCAGCTGCACGTCCGCGGTGTAGATCGCCTCGCCGCGGGCCCGCGCGAGCCCGTCCTGACGCGCCGCCGGTCGCCCCACGGTCTCGAGCGGCCCCGCCGGCCACTGGTCAAGCGCGTCCTCCTCGACGAGGATCCACTGCTCGCTGTAGCGGCCCTCGACTTCCTTCTCGGTGCGGATCAGCCTTACCAACTGAGAATTGCCTCCTCTATACGGGGATACGTGCCGCAGCGGCAGAGATTCCCGGCCATCCCGTGGCGGATCTCCTCGTTCGTCGGGGTGGGGTTCGCCGCTACGAGCGCCGCCGCCGACACGATCTGACCGGGCGTGCAGAAGCCGCACTGGAGCGCGTCCGCGCGCACGAACGCCTCGACGAGCGGATGGTCGCGAAGGCCTTCGATCGTCGTCACCTTGCGGGTGCCGACGGTATGCGCGAGCGTGATGCACGAGAGGACGGGGACGCCATCGAGCTGGACGGTGCACGCGCCGCAGTGCCCCTCGCCACAGGCGATCTTCGTCCCTGTGAAGCCGAGGTCCTCGCGCAGAACCTCGCCGAGCGAGCGCCCGATCGGCGCCTCCAGGCGATAGGCATCGCCGTTGATCGTGAGCTCGAGCTCAGGCAACCGTCGTCACCGCGAGGATGTCGGCGAGATGGATCAGGCTGAAGGTCATGCGGCCGACGGTCATGCGCTCCGCCTCCTCCACCTCCGGCAGCCCGCGCCAGAGGTCGCGGGCGGTCTCGAGCAGCGCATGGATCCGCTCGATCTCATCCGGATGCCCGTCGCGTTCGGCGCAGGTGTTGAGGGCAAGGCCGAGCACGCCGATCGTGTCCGGTTGCCGCGTCCAGAGCAGCGGCGTCGCCATCGAGAGGTACTGGTGGATGCGGGCGAGCTGCAGCGGCTGTGCGTAGAGGTCGCTGCCCTGAGCCGTAGTCGGCTCGAGCGGCGGCTCGCCGTTCGCGATCCGTGAGGCGTTCACCCAGAGCATGTTGCGGACGTGCTCCTGGTCGAAGCTCGCGATGCGCGCCGTTCGCAGCGCGATGTGCAGGGAGTTCGGCTGGCGACCGTAGGGATAGTCGGACGCATAGAGCACCTGCTCCGGAGAGATCAGGCGATAGAAGTCGAGGAGGTCGACCGCACTCCAAGTGGACGTGTCGAAGAACACGCCCGCCTTGCCGGCAAAGTTCCGGGCGAGCGCGGCGAGGTCGGCGATGCCGGCGTGGGCGATGATCAGCTGGGCGTCTTCGTGGCGCTCGAGGAGCCTCGCGAGTCCGTCGGCGATCGGCGGCAGGCCGCGCCCTCCGTGGATGAGGATCGGCACCTTGCGCTCCGCCGCGAGGGCGAAGATCGGGTCAAGGCGCTCGTCGTTCAGGAGGAAGCTCTGGGCCCGCGGGTGCAGCTTGATCCCGCGGGCGCCGCGGTCGAGGCAGCGTTCGCCCTCCTGCACCGGCCCTTCCGCCAGGTCGAGACGGACGAAGGGGATCAGCCGGTCCGGCGCCTCGGCGGCATGCGCGAGCGTCCGGTCGTTGGCCGCGCGAAAGGCCGGATGGCGATCCGGCTCGTCGAGGCAGAACATGAAGGCCTTCGCGATCCCGAAGCGGTCCATGATCCCGAGCAGCTCGTCGCGGACACCCACGATCCCGTCGATGTCCTGGCCGAGATGGACGTGCGCGTCGAAAATGGGCGTGTCGGCCGGAATGAATCCGGTCAGCTCTTCCGCGTAGCTCTCGAGGAGCTGCTGCGCGCGCTCGATCGGCTCCACGGGCCTGAGTCTACGCACACCCGCCTGCGAAACCGCGCCTGCGACAAGGCCTTCAGGGCAGCCGTCCGCGGGCGGGCGTCGAGCGCCTCGGAAAGCGGCCGGCCGCTAGGATCTCTCCGTGCCGAACGTCCTGATCATCGGCGACACCCTGCGCTCGCCCGAGCTGCGCCACGAGGTGCCGATCGCGATCGGCGATCCCTTTCTCTACGCCGAGCGGAACGGCACCCGCCACATCATGGTCGGGTCGCTCGAGATCCCCCGGGTCGAGGAGCTCGGGGGCTACGAGATCCTCGCGCCGGAGGAGCTGGGCGCGGACGAGTTGATGAAGAACGGTGGGTCGCGTGAGCAGGTTCTCCTGGAGCTGTACGTCAGGGCCTGCAAGCGCTTCGGCATCGAGGAGGCGATGACGCCGGGGACGTTTCCGCTTGCCGCGGCCGACCATCTGCGGGCGAACGGGCTCCAGCTGCGCGCGGACCGCACGTTCTTCGACCGCCGGCGGCGTGTCAAGAACGAGGCGGAGATCGGGGGCATCCGCCGCGCCCAGCGAGCCGCCGAGGCGGGGATGGCGGCAGCGCGCGACCTGCTGCGGGCAGCCGAGCCGGACGGTTCGGGCGGTGGGCTTTTTGCAGGCGGCGAGCCGCTCACGTCGGAGCGGATCAAGCGCGCGATCGACGAGGCGTTCATCGACAACGACTGCGCCGCGGACGAGTTCATCGTCTCGCACGGCGAACAGTCGGCGATCGGCCACCACATGGGATCGGGCCAGATCCTCGCGGGCGAGCCGATCGTGATCGACCTCTGGCCGCGCGATCGCGAGTCGGCCTGCTTTGCCGACATGACGCGCACCTTCGTCGTCGGCGAACCTGGTGCGGAGGTGCGGGAGTGGCAGCGCCGCGTCAAGGAGGCGCTGGACCTCGCGATCGAGCACACGCGGCCGGGTGTCACCGGCTTCGAGCTCTTCCGCGAGACCTGCGAGCTCTTCCAGGCACACGGCTATCCCACCCAGCTCTCGAAGGAGGAGGGGAAGCAGCTTCACGACGGCTTCTTCCACGGGCTCGGCCACGGTGTCGGCTTGGAGGTGCACGAGGAGCCGAACCTCGGCCGCGCCGGCGCGGAACCGCTCGTCGCCGGGGACGTGATCACGGTGGAGCCCGGCCTCTACCGCTCGGGGTTCGGCGGCTGCCGCCTCGAGGATCTTCTCCTCGTCACCGACGACGGGTGCGAGAACCTGACGAGCTTCCCGTACGACCTGGCGCCGTAGACCGTTTTGCCGGGTGACGGCGCGACCGGCAGCGCGATGACGAGCGCCGCGGGCGGCCGGGCAATCGAGACGATGCTCCTGGAGGAGCGGCGCTATCCGCCTTCCCCGGACATCGCAGCGGGGGCGAACGCCCAGCCGGAGCTCTACGAGCTCTCCTTCGAGGAGCTCTGGGAGCGCGAGGGCCGCGACCGCGTCAGCTGGTTCGAGCCCTTCACGAAGCTCTATGAGTGGGAGCCGCCCTACTCGAGGTGGTACCTCGGCGGGAAGCTCAACGTCTGCTTCAACTGCGTCGACCGTCACGTCGAGGCGGGGAGGGGGGCGAAGGTCGCCTACCACTGGGAGGGCGAACCCGAGGGCGAGCGGCGGGAGCTGAGCTACGCCGATCTCCAGGCCGAGGTGGTCCGGATCGCCAACGCCCTGCGCGCGCTCGGCGTCCGCAAGGGGACCCCGGTCGGGATCTACATGGGCATGGTGCCCGAGCTGCCGATCGCGATGCTTGCTTGCGCCCGGCTCGGCGCGCCCCACACCGTCGTCTTCGGCGGCTTCTCTGCAGGCGCGCTCGCGGATCGGCTGAACGACATGCGCTGCGAGGTCGTCGTCACCCAGGACGAGGCCTGGAGGCGCGGCAGCGTCGTGCCGCTGAAGCGAAACGTCGACGGGGCGCTCGCCGACGCCTCCGGCGTGAAGCACGTCGTCGTTCTGCGGCGGACAGGCGGAGACGTGCCGATGGAGGAAGGACGGGACGTGTGGTGGCACGACGCCGTCGAGGGCGAGGGGTCGGACCCTGCCGGGTGTCCCTGCGAGCCAATGGACGCCGAGGACCTGCTCTACCTCCTCTACACGAGTGGAACGACCGCCAAGCCGAAGGGGATCGCGCATACGACTGCTGGCTATCTCGTCGGCGTCGCGACCACGCACCACTACATCTTCGACGTGAAGCCAGATTCGGTCTACTGGTGCGCGGCGGACGTGGGCTGGGTCACCGGGCACAGCTACATCGTCTACGGGCCTCTCTGCAACGGGACGACGAGCGTCCTCTACGAGGGTACGCCGGACTTTCCGGACAAGGACCGCTGGTGGGCGATCGTGGAGCGCTACGGCGTCACCATCCTCTACGCGGCTCCGACCGCGATTCGCAGCCACATGAAGTGGGGCCCGGAGTACGCCCAGAAACACGATCTCTCCTCGCTGCGGCTCCTTGGGTCGGTCGGCGAGCCCATCAACCCCGAGGCCTGGATCTGGTATCACGAGCACATCGGAGGGGGACGCTGCCCCATCGTCGATACCTGGTGGCAGACCGAGACCGGGATGGCGATGATCACGCCTCTGCCAGGGCTGACGACGACGAAGCCCGGGTCGGCGACGAAGCCGTTTCCCGGCGTCGACGCGGCGGTCTACGACGAGGAGGGCAACGAGGTCGGTCCGGGCGGTGGTGGGTACCTCGTGCTGCGCCGGCCGTGGCCAGCCATGCTGCGGGGCCTCTACGGCGAGGACGAGCGCTACCGTGAGACGTACTGGTCTCGCTTCCCCGGGGTCTACTTCGCGGGGGACGGCGCTCGGATCGACGAGGACGGCGATTTCTGGCTGCTCGGCCGCGTGGACGATGTCATGAACGTCTCGGGGCACCGCATCTCGACGATCGAGGTCGAGAGCGCCCTCGTCGACCACCCTCGCGTGGCCGAGTCGGCAGTGTGTGGCCGGACCGACGCACAGACGGGGCAGGCGATCGTCGCCTACGTGACCCTGAAGGGCGGCGACGAGGGGTCGGTCGAGATGATCGAGGAGCTCCGAAACCACGTCGCCGGCAAGATCGGGCCGATCGCCAAGCCGGCGAACATAGTCTTCACGCCCGAGCTCCCGAAGACGCGCAGCGGCAAGATCATGCGACGGCTCCTTCGAGACGTCGCCGAGAACCGCGCCCTCGGAGACACGACCACCCTGGCCGACCCGGGCGTCGTGGATGAGTTGAAGACGCGCGCGACCGGGCGCGGCGAGGAATAGGCGCGCACCCGCCACGGCTCGAGACGGAGCGGCTCGTCCTGCGGGTCCCCCTCGAGGCCGACGCGCCGGAGCTGCAGCGGCTGCTCGCCGACCGGGAGATCGCCGCGGGCACGCTGAACATCCCGCATCCGTACCCGCGGGGAGGAGCGCTCGAGTGGATCCGCCGGCGGGCCGGGGGAAAGGAAGGCGTCTCGCTGGTCGTCGAGCGCTGCGAGGACGGCGTCCTGCTCGGTGCGATCGGCCTCGAACTCGCGTCAGAGCACCGGCGCGCGGAGCTCGGCTATTGGATCGGGAAGCCCTACTGGGGGCACGGGTATGCGACGGAAGCGGCGCGCGCAGTCGTCGACTACGGCTTCGCCGAACTCGGCCTCAATCGCATCTACGCCTTCCACTTCTCGAACAACCCCGCGTCCGGCCGCGTGCTCGAGAAGGCGGGGATGGTCCACGAGGGGCGGCGGCGCGCGCACACGCTGAAGTGGGGCGAGTTCCTCGACAGCGAGTGCTACGCGATCCTCGTGTCCGATTCGGGTCGAGCGCGATGACGACCGAGGGCGATCTTCGCCGCCGCGGCGCCGACCTCTACGCTCTCGTCTGGCGCCTGCTCGAGAAGACCGACCGCTCTTCGCGCGACAACGAGACGATGGTGCACGCCGCTCACGCGTCGAGGTTCTACTGGGGTGAGGCCGGAGCGGCGGTCAACTGGGCGAGGGGCGACTGGCAGCTCTCGCGGGTCTACGCGACTCTCGGTCGTGCCGAGCCCGCGCTCCACCACGCTCACCGCTGTCTCGAGACGTGCCTCGAGCACGCGGCTGAGGTCGCGGACTTCGACCTGCCCTATGCCTACGAGGCGCTGGCCCGCGCCCACGCGCTCGCGGGGGACGAGGGGCAGAGCCGCCATTACGCCGACCTCGCGCGCCAGGGCGGCGATCGGATCGAGGATGCCGACGACCGC
>JBBQDZ010000078.1:0-10616 GCA_038320185.1 Gaiellales bacterium | reverse complement strand
TCAGCCGGCGCGACGGCGCCGCACCTGCGGGCCCTGCTGGCCGAGTGCGGCGTAGGCGAGCGCCTGCAGCGACTCGTTCAGCCTTCCCAGCTCGTGCACGACCGGCGCGAGGTTCTCGCCGTGGTCGAGCCGCCGGTTGAGGCCCCGCAGCTCGTCGGTCAGTCGGTCGAGGCGTTCGAGGAGCGCGTCGAGCTGGCGGTCGGCGATCTCCCCGTGCTCCATTCCGGGATGTTACGGGGCGGCCCGGGCCAGTTCCTCCGCCGTGCGCTCCAGGAGCGCCCGCCAGCTGACGACGACGGGGTCGAGCGCACGCGCGGCGTTCGCCCTGTCCTCCGGGAGGCGAGCTCGACCCACGCGCGTCGCGAGACGTCTACGACCCACGCCTGCCAGAGGGCGGGTGTCGCCGAGGGCACCGTCGAGATCAACCGCAAGAGCGCCTTCACCGCGCCCAGCGGAAGCTCCGCAGCCGCTGCCACGCGAGGATGCCGAGGAGCACTCCCGCTGCGTCGATCGCGACGTCCACAGGCGAGGCGTGGCGGCCGCGGACGAAGTGCTGGTGGAACTCGTCGCTCGCCGCGTAGGCAACTCCGATGCCGAACGCGAGCGGCTCCCGTCCGAGCGCCCTCGACAGCAGCGCTCCCAGTACCGCGTACTCCGTTGCGTGGGCGAGCTTCCGCAGCACGAGGTCCCAGGTGCCGAGCCCGGTTCCGAGATGGGGAACGGAGGAGAGTCCGAAGATCAGACCGGCCCAGAGCGCCACCGGCAGCCACGTTGTCACGAGCCGCGAGGCCGCCACGGCTCGATGATAGGGTGCGGCCGAACATCGGCGAGCGGAAAGGGAACCCGGTGCGAATCCGGGACGGTCCCGCCGCTGTGAGGGGAGAAGCCCTTCGCCACGACGCCACTGGCCACGGCCGGGAAGGCGGCGGAGGGGGAGCCCCGAGTCAGAAGACCTGTCGCCCGCCGAGACCATCGAACCCCTCGCGGAAGGAGGATTCGTGTCACGACGACTCTCGGCCATCTCGGCCGGTCTTGCGGTCGCGGCGATCCTGGCGACCACTGCTCCCGCAGCGCTCATCCACGTCCGAGTGGAGGGGCGGAACGCGACCATCTTCGGCACGACCGAGCCCCGAGCGAGCGGTGCGACGCCGCTCGAGGCGCTCGAGTCGGCGAGCATCGCCGGAGAGTTCTACTACCACCTCGCGACGAGCTCCTTCGGCTCCTACGTCGACCAGGTCGGCCGGTACGCCGCCGGCGCTTCGAGCGGATGGGTCTTCAAGGTCAACGGAACCCTGCCGCCGGTGGGTGCCGACAAGGTGGCGCTGAACGACGGCGATACGGTGCTCTGGTACTGGGCGACCTTCGCCGCCACCGGGGCGGGGCCGCCGACGCTCCGGCTCGGAACCGCCGGTCGCGGCTGCTACGCCGTGACCGCGCAGGACGACCAGGGGAAGGCGGTGCCGGCCGCCGGCGCATTCCTCCAGCTGGATGGGCGGGTTGTGAAGGTGGTCGGGGCAAAGACCTGTCCCGGTCCCCACCGCGGGCTCGTGAAGGCCGTCCACTTCGGCTTCGTGCGCTCGAACTCGCTTTCGTGAAGCGGCTCCTGATCGGCCTCCTCGCTGTCGCCGTCCTCAGCGGCTGCGGCGGGGAGGCCGGGGGGAAGGGCACCGCAACCCTCTGGGTCACGCGCGATCGCGGGGCACGCGTTCTCCTCGTCCGGACGGTGCCCGCCGGCCTCACCGCCATCCAGGCCCTCGAGCGCGAGACGAAGGTGAAGACGCGTTACGGCGGGCGCTTCGTGCAGTCGATCCAGGGGCTCGAGGGAAGCGCCTCGGCGCGGCGCGACTGGTTCTACTTCGTCAACGGCTACGAGGCCGACCGCGGCGCGAGTGAATACACGCTGCACGCGGGCGACGTCGAATGGTGGGACTTCCGGTCGTGGCGGGGAGCCGCCGTCCACGTTCCCGTCGTTGTCGGCGCCTTCCCGGAGCCGTTCCTCCACGGGTACGACGGGAAGCGCCACGAGACGGTCGTCGTGAGCGACTTCCCGCCCGCGGGCCGCGCCGTGGCTCGCCTCGTGCACGCGCGCAAGGTGCTGCCCTACGGAGCCGTGGTCCCGCATGGCGTCAACAGTCTGCTCGTCCTCACGCAAGACCGAACCACATTTCGCGCGGCTCTCGAGCCGGGCGACGATGCCCCGGGCGCGCCCGTCCGAGCCGAGTTCGAAGGGGACTGGCACGACCTTGTTTCGCGGCCGCCGATGTTCCGGTTCCGGTACGAGGTCGAGCCCTGAGCTCCGTACCGGCCGCGGTCGTGCTCGCGGCGCTCGCGGCGACCGCCCTCCTCGCCCACGAGTGGTGGGCAATCGCCGCGATCGCAATCCTCGTCCTCGCTGTCTGCGTGGGCGCGCCGGGCCGGCGGTGGCCCTACCTCCTGGGCGCCTCCATCACCCCCGTCACCATTTTCCTCGTGACGCCCTTCGTCGAGGTGCGGGGCGTTCATGTGCTGTGGAGCGGGCCGACGATTCCCGTGCTGGGACACCTCGACGTGACAACGGAGGAGCTGGCCTCGGGCGCCCTGCAGGCGCTCAGGTTGGGGGCGGTCACGCTCGCCTTCGCGGCGTACGCGCTCCGGCTCGATCACGATCGCTTGCTCCAGGCGGCGTGGTTTGCGCGCCGTTCCGTGCTTGCGGTGGCGGTCGCCACCCGGCTCCTGCCAACACTCGAGCGCGATGCTCTCGGCCTCGTCGAGGCGCTGCGCGGTCGGGGGGTCGAGGTGACGGGTGTTCGCGGCCGAGCCCGGCTCGTCTCCCCGCTCCTGGCCGGCTCGCTCGAGCGGGGGCTGAACCTCGCGGAGGCGATGGAGGCGCGAGGCTTCGGACGCGCGGGCGCGACGCGAGCGGCGCGGCCCCCCTGGACAGCGCTCGACCGGCTGGGCCTGGCGCTCGCGCCGGCTCTCGTCACCGCGGGAGTGCTGTGGCTGTAGGGGCCTGTCCGGAGCGTAACTCAGGGCGCCACCGTGGCCACTTCCCGGACAGGCCCCTAGCGAGCGTACGAGAGCTCCGGTTCACCTATCCCGGGGCTGACCGGCCCGCGCTCGACGGGGTGAGCCTCGACGTCGGGCCGGACGAGGTGGTTGTTCTGCTCGGACCCTCGGGATGCGGGAAGTCGACGCTGCTGCGCGCGCTCGCCGGCCTCGTGCCGCACTTTCACGGAGGCACGTTCTCGGGCAGCGTCCACGTGGATGGTCTGGACACACGGCGTGTCCGTCCGGCCGAGCTGGCGGGGACGGTGGCGACGCTGTTCCAGGATCCGGAGGACCAGGTCGTGTTCTCGAGCGTCGAGCGCGAGGTCTCCTTCGGTCTCGAGAACCTCGGCACGCCGCCGGGCGCGATCGGCGTGCGGGCGCGCACCGCCCTCGCCTCCGTCGGCGCCGAGCATCTTCTCGGGCGGCAGACGACCGAGCTCTCGGGCGGCGAGCTGCAGCGGGTCTGCCTCGCCTCGACGCTCGCGCTCGAGCCGCGGCTGCTCCTCCTCGACGAGCCGACCTCGCAGCTCGACGCGCAGACCCCGAGCCCGCTCGCGCTTGCCCGGGAGGCCGGCTGGACCGGGGCCGTCGTCCTCTCGGAGCAGCGTCCTGACCGCGTACTCGACGCCGCCGACCGCGTGGTCTTCCTCGACCGCGGGCGGATCGTCCTGGACGCGCCGCGCGCGGACGCGCTCGCCTGGCTCGCCGAGCACCACCCCGCCTTCATGCCGCCCGGGGCCGTCGACGCTTCCGCTTCCGGCTCCGGTCCCACTCCGAGCCCGACCGGCGAGGCGATCTGCCGCCTCGAGAACGTCTCGTTCGCCTACCGCGGCGGCCCACCCGTCCTCATCGGTGTAACGCTGGAGCTGAGAAGGGGTCAGATTGTCCTTCTGAGCGGCCCGAACGGCACCGGCAAAACCACCCTGGCCAAGCTCGCCGCGGGCCTGCTCGATCCCTTGGCGGGGACCGTCACGCGCCGCGGCAGGGCCGCGTATCTCTCGCAGGATCCGGGTCGGTATCTCGTGCGCGAGCGCGCGATCGACGAGGTGGCCCTCGGCGTCGCGGGCGACGCGGAGCGGGCGCGACGGGCTCTGGCCTCGGTCGGCCTCGGCAACCACGCCGAGACACACCCGCGCGACCTCTCGAGCGGCGAGCGCGAGCGCCTCGCGCTCGCCTGCGTTCTTTCCACCGAACCGGATCTGCTCGTTCTCGACGAGCCTACGAGGGGTGTTGACCCGGAGCGCAAGCAGGAGCTGGCGAGCCTTCTGCGCCACGAGGCGCAGGAGCGGGCGACGCTCGTGATTACCCACGATGTGGTCTTCGCGGCATCGCTCGGAGAGCATGTTTTCATATTAGACAACAAACCGGACGTCGCTCTTGTCTAGCAGCGCGACGCGCTCTCGGATCGTCACGGTGGCCGCGACTGCCTCGGCTGCCGCGGCAGCGCTCTGGACGGCGCTCTCGCCACACGACTCGGCGCTCGCGCTCCTGCTGGTCGCGGGGGCGCTCGTGCTCGTCGGCGTCGGCTGGCTCGAAGCCGGTCCCGGGCATGCCGCCGAGGTCGCGCTCGTCGGCACCCTGGGAGCCGCAGCGGCCGCAGGGCGTGTCCTCTTCGACGCGGTCCCGGGCGTGCAGCCCGTGACGGTGATGGTCGTCGCCGCCGGCGTCGCGCTCGGCGCTCGCTCCGGGTTCGCGGTCGGCGCTGTCGCCGCGCTCGTCTCGAACTTTTTCCTCGGCCAGGGGCCCTGGACACCGTGGCAGATGCTCGCTTGGGGCGGTTGCGGGGTGGTCGGGGCCGCCGCCGCGCCGCTGCTGCGCCGCCGCATCCCCTTCGCGGTCGCGTGCCTCGTGCTCGGCTTCGCCTTCAGCGTCCTCATGGATCTGTGGGAGTGGTACAGCTTCTTCCCGCACACCTGGCCCGCCCTGAGCTTTCAGCTCGGCCGCGGCCTGTGGTTCGACGTGGCTCACGCCGGCGGCAACCTCGTCCTTGCGCTCGTCGGCGGGCCAGAGCTGCGGCGCCTGCTCGAGCGCTACGGGCGCCGCCTGCACACCGAGGTCGTGTGGAGTTGAGGGTGCTCGCCACTGCCGCGGCGGCCCTCGCGCTCGGGAGCCCGAGCGGCTTCCTCCTGGCCCATCGAGGGGCGGACGGGGGATTCGCCGAACCGGGGTCGCCCTCTACACCCGGGCTGACTGCGTGGGCGGTGATCGCGCTCGTCGCCGGGGGCGGGTCCGTGCCGGCGGGGAGCGCCGAGTACCTTGTCGCCAACGAGGACCACCTGACCAGTCCGACCGACGTCGAGCTCGGCCTCGTGGCCGAAGTCCTTGCCCACGCGCCCGCCGCTGGCCTGCGCGCCCGCCTGGAGGCGCTCGAGCGGCCAGGCGGCTCGATCGGGTCGACGCTCAACTCCACGATCTGGGGTGTGCTCGCGCTCCGGCAGGCAGGGATGCAGGTGCCGGTGGCCACTCGGGCATACCTGCTCGCACGGCAGGCGCGGTCGGGAGGATGGTCGTGGAGTGCGGGGGTCGGTGCCGACTCCAACGACACTGCGGCCGCGGTCCAGGCGCTGCGCGCGCTCGGGGTACGCGGCCGGCCGATCCAACGCGGGCTCGTCTACCTCCGACATCTGCAGAACGACGACGGCGGCTTCGAGCTGAGCGAAGGTCGGGGGTCCGACGCCCAGTCGACTGCCTGGGCGATCCAGGCCTTCGTCGCGGCGGGCGTTCCGCCCGGCGCAGCCGCATTCCGCTACCTCGCCCGACTGCGCCGGGACGACGGCAGCTACCGCTACTCCGCGCGCTACGCGGTCACGCCGGTCTGGGTCACCGCCCAGGTGGCCACCGCGCTCGCGCGAAAGCCCTTTCCCGTTCCGTCCGGATCCGGGAAACCGGGTCAGACCCCGTAAGGTCGCTCGCCTCGCGGCTCAGGCAAGCGCGAGCCAGCCCGGAGCGGGACGGCATAGACGCCTCTCCTCGACGAGCTCGTCGAGCAGCTCGTCGCGCCAGAGCCAGACCCAGCTGAACCAGCGCGGAACCTCGTCCTCCCGCGCGACGACGCAGGCTCGAATCGCTGCGACGACGAGCTCGCGGAGCTCGCCCCGCTCCGAGCGCTCGGGAAATACCTGATCCCAGCGCTCGAGCTCCGTCGCCCGGAGCTCGCCCCCTCCCTCGCGCGCTGCAACGAGCTGCCGCGAGACGACGGCCCCGCAGCGCTCGAGCGGCACGCGCAGGGCCTTCAACTCGCGAGGCTTCAGGCCAAGCTCCACCTGGGCGTCCTCGAGCGTCGACGGTCCCGCCTCGGCCAGGTGCGCGAGCAGCCGTGACCAGCCGCGATCCTCGCGCGCCATCCGCTCGAGCTCGGCGCGGCACACCGGATCGGCCAGAGCCGCGACCTCGGCCGTCACGATCAGGTTTTTGCCGCGGTGGATCTCGAGGATGTGGACACCGGGCCGCTCCGCCAATGCCGACGCCCACCACCACTTCGTGCGTGGCCACTGGCCAAAGCCGGGCTGCGCAGTCGCGTATGGCTCCTCGTGGCAGGCCTCGTGGAGGCTCGGCAAGGAGCAGTCCGCCGTGCGCGCGAGCAACCCGCGATCGCGGAGAAACGCCTCCGCCTCGTCCAGATCGGCTAGCGCCCGATCGGGTGTCAGGCGGCACTCGTGGGCCCGCCGCTCCTGCAGCTCCTGGAGTGACTCGATGCCGTTCTTATACTCGCGCGATGGTCGCGGGCGAAGCCGCAGTCATCCTGACGATCGGCAACGAGCTGCTCGCGGGCGACATCGACAACACCAACGCCTCGTGGCTCGCTCGCCGGCTGGAGCGGCTCGGTGTTCCCGTCGGCCTGATCGCGATCCTGCCCGACGAGATCTCTCGGATCGCGCCGTTTCTCCGCTCGGCCGCCGCCGCGGCACGCCTCGTCGTCGTCACCGGTGGGCTCGGCGGCACGCCGGACGACCTGACTCGCGAGGCCGTTGCCGCGGCCTTCGGCGTCGGCCAGACGGAGGATCCCGGACAGGCGAGCCGGCTGCGCGAGCGGTTCGTGCGCGACCCCGACTATGCCGTGAGGTGGGCGCAGCTCCCCACGGGCAGCCGCGCTCTCGAGAATCCTCTCGGCGGCGCGCCCGGGTTCGTCCTAGAGAACGTCTACGTGCTACCGGGTCTCCCCCGCGAGATGGAGGCGATGTTCGGGGTGCTGGAGACCGAGTTCGCCGGTGCGCCGCCGATCGCGAGCTGGCGGCGGCGCTACCGGACGAATGAGAGCCGTATCGTCGCCGTGCTCGAGATGGCGGAACATCGGCATCCCGGCATCCGCTTCGGCTCCTATCCGAGCTTCGACGCAGGTGGGAGCGAGGTGGAGATCGTGGCCAAGTCGAGCGACGCGGCCGGGCTCGCCGCCGCCGTTGCCTGGTTGGGGCCCGCGCTCGACGACGCCGCAGGCTCGAACTAAGGAAATCTCCTCGGTCGCCTCGGTCGGGTTCGCTGGTGTCTGGTCTCTAGGTGCGAGGTCGCAGATCCCTGACAGAGGGGCCTCACGATTTGCGACCCGAGGTAACCGCTCACACGATCCGGACGAACAGGGTGCGGTGGAGTGTGTGCGGGTCGAGGCGGATGACGGCGTAGCCAGTGGCGGCCCTACCGGCCGGCGCGAGTACGGTCGCGACCCAGACGGCCTCAGGCCTGACGACGAGCGCGTCGGCGATTCCTGGAAGGCTCGCGCGACCGCGCGACCGGCCGCTGTGGGGGTCGAAGCGGACGAGCGTCGAGCGGCGGTTGTTGTGTTGGAGCGCCCAGAGGGCGCCGTCGCCGGCCGCGAGGTCGTGCTGGAAGCCGCCGAGCCTGAGCGGCCCGGTGGCAAGCGTCCGCACCCGTCCGGTCCGCTCGTCGATCCGGAGGACCGAGCTCGCGCGCGGCAGCCAGGCGGCGCCGGCGCCGGTCGCGACATCCCCGAGCGGTGCACGGACGACACGGTGCACCCGACCGGCCCGGTCGATTCGCAGCAGCCAGCCGTGGGTCGAAACCCAGCAGCCTGCTCGATCGGCTGCGATGCGGCGGGCGTTCGCGATCCGCCAGAGGCGCACGAGCTGTCCGCCGAGCGTGAAGCGTGCGATCTGGGATCCCGTTGGCGAGCCGATCAGCACCCAGACGCCGCCGGCGCCTGCAGCGACGTACTGCACCGAGCTGCCTTCTCCGCGCCAGACGACCCGGACGCGGCCGGAGCGTCCGTCGATCCGGCTGAGCGTCCCCCGAACATAACCGTTCTTGCTTGCGACCCAGGTGGCGCCGCCCGCCAGTGTCACGCTGTGCGGATAGGCGGCGCCGAACAGCTTCGGCATCGAGAGCGTGCGGCCTGTGCGCGCGTCCAGCGAGCGCACGCCGGGCGGCCCGACGAGCCACGCCCGGCCAGCGCCCACGGCAAGATCCACGAAATCACCGCCCGCGCGTGCAGCCGGCGCGCCGATCAGCGCTGCGATGAGGAGAGGCAGCGCGGCGCGGCGAAGACGGCGCAGCAGAGCGAGCGGTGCAGCGGCTCGCGAGGAGAAGAAGACCATCGTGTTAGCGGCGGATGTCGAGGTGCGCGCCGAGGCGGCCGCCGGTCCCCGCGGGAGAGGAGCCCGGCAGGGTTGGGCTTGCGGGGCCACCGCGGCTAGGGCGGCGGCGAGCGCGGGTGCGATCACTTCCTCGAATACGAACGTGCCGTCCGCTCGAGTCCCGATGAACCATGCCGGGGATGGACGGAAGAGATGCCGTCAACGCCGCAACCACGCCGGCGGAACGGCGAAGAAGACCGCGATCGCGAGAAACATGGCGACGCTTGCGAGGGGGCTCAGGAACGCGATCGCGGTTGCGGCTGCGTAGATCGCGATCCCCGGTCTGAAGGTTCGGGTGATGTCGTCCACCACCTCCTGGGGCACTTGCGCGTCGATCAGCCGCCGGCCACGCGAGACGTAGCGCCACAGCGCGTTGAAGAAGACGGCGAGTGCGATCGCAGTCGACCCGTAGAAGATCGCCGCCGCTCGCTCGGCGCCGCCGCCCTCGCGCAGGTACTCGGCGACGAGTCGCGTCGGAAAGGGCACGAACGCGACGACGAGGAGGAGCAGCGTGTTCAGGAAGAGGAGCGTGTGATCGGCGCGAGCGAGCTTCCGGAAGATGGCGTGGTGGTTGACCCACATGACACCGATCGAGAAGAAGCTCGTCGCGTAGGCGAGGTACGAGGGCCAGATGTGCAGCAGAGCGTGCCCGAGCTCGTGCGAGTGCGGCGGCACGCGAATCTCGAGGATCAGCAGCGTTATCGCGATTGCGAAGACGCCGTCGCTGAACGCCTCGAGGCGCCCGGTGCCCATGGTCTCGTCCACGCGAGGGATCCTGGCGGGCGCGGCGGCTAGCATCGCAAGCGTGGCGGTCGCGTCCCCGGAGACCTACCTCGCGGCGCTGAACGAGGCGCAGCGCGAGGCCGCGCTCGCCACCGAGGGGCCGCTGCTCGTCGTCGCCGGCGCAGGGTCGGGGAAGACGCGCGTGCTCACCCACCGCGTCGCGCACCTCCTCAACGCCTGCGGCGTGAAGCCGAACGAGGTGCTCGCGATCACTTTCACGAACAAGGCCGCAGGAGAAATGCGTTCGCGGCTCGAGAGCCTGCTCGGCTCCGCGGCGCGTGGCATCTGGATCCTCACCTTCCACGCGGCCTGCGGCCGGATCCTGCGCCGCGAGGCGCCCCGGCTCGGCTACCGGACGAACTTCACGATCTACGACCAGGCAGACCAGGTGCGCCTGACGAAGGCGTGCCTCGAGGAACTCGAGCGCGACCCGAAGCGCTTCGTCCCGCGCGGCATCCACGCCCAGATCTCGAACGCGAAGAACCAGCTCGTGGGGCCGGAGGAGTACCGCGGCCGCGTCGCGTCGTTCTACGACCAGACCGTCGCCGAAGCGTATGAGCTGTATCAGCGGCGCCTCTTCACCTCGAACGCCGTCGACTTCGACGACCTCCTCTACCTGACGGTGCAGGTGCTCGAGCGCTTCCCCGAGGCGCTCGAGCGCTGGCAGAAGGCCTTCCGCTACATCCTCGTCGACGAGTACCAGGACACGAACCACGCGCAATACCGGCTGCTCCAGCTGCTCGCCGCGAAGCACCGGAATCTCTGCGCGGTTGGCGACCCGGACCAGGCGATCTATGCGTTTCGCGGAGCCGACATTCGCAACATCCTCGAGTTCGAGCGTGACTTCCCGGACACGCGGACGATCGCCCTCCAGCAGAACTACCGCTCCACGAACTCGATCCTCCGCGCGGCGAACGGCGTCATCTCGCACAACCGCGAGCGCAAGGAGAAGAACCTCTGGTCGGAACTGGGCGACGGACAGGCGTTGCGCGTGATCGAGGTCGAGGACGAGCACGCCGAGGCGCGGTTCGTCGCCGCCGAGATCGCGGGCCTCGTCGAGGAGGGCTTCAGCGGGCGCGAGATCGCCGTCTTCTACCGCACGAACGCGCAGTCGCGGGTGCTCGAGGACGTTCTCGTCCGCCAGGACATCGCCTACCAGGTGATCGGCGGCCCGCGCTTCTACGAGCGGGCCGAGGTCAAGGATCTGATCGCCTACCTCCA
>JBBQDZ010000077.1:0-10631 GCA_038320185.1 Gaiellales bacterium | reverse complement strand
CGACCTGGCGGGCGATTCTCGAATGACTTGCGCCGCCGCCGCAACGACCACCCGCCAGGCTCTGGCGCTATTTGACCTCGACGCTTGCCCCCGCTTCCTCGAGTTGACCCTTGATGGAATCGGCCTCCTCGCGAGCGATGCCCTCTTTCACCGCGTTCGGCGCACCGTCCACGAGATCCTTCGCCTCCTTTAGGCCGAGACCCGTGATCGCGCGAACGACCTTGATCACCTGGATCTTCTTGTCTCCGACACCGGTCAGGACCACGTCGAAGGCTGTCTGCTCCTCAGCGGCCGCACCATCGCCTCCGCCAGCCGCCGGCCCGCCCGCCGCGACGGCGACCGGAGCCGCGGCTGTAACGCCCCATTCCTCCTCGAGCGAGTTCTTGAGCTCGACGAGCTCGAGCACGGTCATCTTCCCGAGCTGCTCGACGAGCTTTGCAGTGTCTGTTGCCATTTGCCTACGCCTCCTGTTCGATCACGGGGGAACCCGTGGTTTCCCCGTGCGCCCCCTCCTCCGATTCCGGCGGAGTCGAGCCGGGTTTGCCTGCGAGTGCACCTGTTTCCTCGAGCTGCTTGATCCGCGCCTCCAGAACCCCGACCAGATCGCGCAGCGGCGCCGTGAAGACCCCGACGATCATGGTCAGCGGGCCGGCGACGGCTCCGACGAACTGGGCCCGTAGGACGTCCACCGGAGGCAGCGTCGCGAGGCTCGTTGCCTCAGCCTCGCCGATCGCGTTGCCCTCGAGCAGGCCGCCGCGGATCGTGAGGATCCGCGTCGTGCGAGCCGCGTCGGCGAGCGCCTTCGCGACCGCGACCATGTCGCCGTCGGCATCGAGAAACGCGATCGCCGTAGGGCCCTCGAGCAACGCGAGCACCGAGTCGGCCCCCGCGGCTTGCGCAGCGCGGCGCGTCAGCGTGTTCTTGACAACGGAGAAACGGGCGCCGTGCTCCAGGAGCTTCGAGCGTAGGCCGTCGATCTCGGGCATCGAGAGCCCGCGGTAGTCGGCGACGATGAGCGTCTGGGTGCTCTTGAGGCGCTCGGTCAGCTCCTCGACGATTCTCTCCTTGTCCTTCTTCAGCATCGGTTTTCTCCCTGGAAACGACTAGGCCCGCCTAAGGCGGGCCCGGAAGAGGACGCGATTTCGCGTCTTTCGAAGCCCCACCTCGGCTGGACTTCCGCCTCACGGCTGCCAGCTGTCTTCGGCGGTCTCTCTCGCTTAGACGGATACTGTAGCGTCCTCCAACTCGTCGACGATGCCGCGCGTCCTCGCGGGGTCGACGTGGATGCCGGGACCCATCGTCGTTGTGATCGTGATGCCCTCGATGTACCGGCCCTTGGCGGCCGCGGGCTTTGCCCGGACGAGCTCGTCGACGAGCGCCGCGTAGTTCTCGACCAGCGCGCGCTCCTCGAAGCTGCGCTTGCCGATCGGCATGTGGATGTTGGCGCCACGGTCGGTGCGGTACTCGAGCTTGCCGGCCTTCGCCTCGCGGACAGCCTTGCCGACATCGAAGGTGACCGTGCCCGTCTTGGGATTCGGCATCTTCCCTCGCGGGCCGAGGATGCGGCCGAGCTTGCCGACGACTCCCATCAGATCGGGCGTCGCGACGGCGACGTCGAAGTCGTCGAAGCCGCCCTCGATCTGGGTCGCCAGATCGGCTGCACCGACGACGTCGGCTCCTGCCTCCTCGGCCTCCCGCGCCTTCTCGCCCTCGGCGAAGACGGCGACCCGCTGCTCCTTGCCGGTGCCGTGCGGAAGCATCATCGTCCCGCGAAGCTGCTGGTCGGCGTGGCGGACGTTCAGACCCAGGCGGACATGCGCCTCGACAGTCTCGTCGAAGCGGGTCTCGCCGATGCCCTTGAGCAGGCGCACGGCCTCGACCGGGCTGTAGAGGTTCTCCCGGTCGATCTGGGCACGTGCCTGCCGGTATCGCTTGCCGTGCTGGCTCATCGGCCGACCAGTGTAGCCCGGGCGCAAATCGGCGCGGTCACGCCTCCACCTCGACTCCCATCGAGCGCGCGGTGCCGGCAATCACGAGCATCGCCTGTTCCACGTCGCGGGCGTTGAGATCCTGGAGCTTCGTCTCGGCGATGCGGCGGACCTGAGCGCGGGAGAGGCGTCCAACCTTGTTGCGGTTCGGCTCAGCCGAGCCCTTCTCGAGGCCAAGCGCTTCCTTGATCAGCACCGCAGCCGGCGGCGTCTTCGTGATGAAGGTGAACGACCGATCCTCGTAGACCGTGATCTCGACAGGCGTGATGCGGCCGTTTTCCTGCGCGGTCTGCGCGTTGAACGTCTTGCAGAACTCCATGATGTTGACGCCGTGCTGGCCGAGCGCCGGCCCGACCGGCGGAGCCGGGTTGGCCTGGCCTCCGGGGATCTGAAGCTTGATGAGTGTCAGAACTTTTTTCGCCATGCCGTCCTCAGTCGATCTTCTTGACCTGGTCGAACCCGAGCTCGACCGGGACCTGGCGCTCGAAGATGTCGACGAGCACCTTCAGCTTCTGCTGGTCGCCGTTGACCTCGACGATCTCCCCGTCGAAGTCGGAGAGCGGTCCCGAGGTGACCTTCACCGATTCGCCGAGCGAGAACTGCACCGTCGTCCGCGGGCGGTCGCCGGCGGAGGCGCCCGTGTGAAGGATCCTGTCGACCTCCAGCTGCGAGAGCGGCACGGGCTTCGAGCCCGCGCCGACGAAGCCGGTGACGCCCGGGGTGTTCTTGACCACCGACCACGCGTCGTCGTTCAAGTCCATGTTGACCAGTACGTAGCCGGGCAGCACCCGCTTCTCGATCTGCACCTTCTGCCCGTCCTTCGTCTCGATCACCTGCTCGGTCGGGACGACCACCCGGCGAAAGCGAGGCATCTGGTTCATCGAGACGATCCGGTGCTCGAGATTGGTCTTGACCTTGTTCTCGTGCCCCGAATAGGTGTTGATCACATACCACTGAAACATCGTCGAGACCCCGCCGCTAGCGAAGGAACACCTTCTCGACCAGGCGCTTGAAGACCTCGTCGGAGGCGTAGAGGTAGAAGCCCACGATCAGGCAGGCGATGAGGACGACAACGGTTCCCTGGATGACCTGGTTCTGGCCCGGCCACTCGACCTTCTTCAACTCACCCCACGACTCGGTGACGAAGCGCTTGCCGCCGGAGCCGGGGAAGCGGCGGCCCGTGGTGGCCGGCGGCGGGGCCGGCGGCCGACGACCTGCGTCGCCCTCGCGACCGTTGGCGGCGGGACGTGCGCGGGCAGGCGGAACTGCTGCGTCCCCGGTCTGGACGCGGCGTGCACGCCGTTCCTCACGCGTCTGACGCGCCACTAGCGCGTCTCCCGGTGCACCGTGTGGCTACCGCACCAGCGGCAGAACTTCTTGAACTCGATGCGATCCGGATGGTTTCGCTTCGATTTCTCGGTCTGGTAGTTCCGCCGCTTGCAATCGGTGCAGGCGAGCGTGATTGCGACTCTGACTCCGGTCTTTGCCATCTCGTATCGAGTGAAGTTCGGTGGACGAAGGGGAGAGTAGCGGCGGGTGGATTCGAACCACCGACCTGCGGGTTATGAGTCCGCCGCTCTAACCGCTGAGCTACGCCGCCCCGCGCCGGCCGCAAGTGTAGCGGACACGGGTGAACCCCTGGTTCCCCCGTGAACTCCCTCCTTCCGGCGGCTGCGGCTACGTGGCTGTGGCTGGGGCTGGTCGCTGAAAGCTGCGTCCGAGCGTTGCCTAGTTCGCTCTTGGGCTCCCGCCCGCGAATTGCTGGTCGCCCACGGGGTACCCGCGCGAGCACGGTCGAACCCAGCGAGTCAAGCCCGGCTCCGGCGGCGTGCCGCGCCGGAGGCAGCGCACGGCCGCGGATCAGGTGGCTTGTCCGCTCATCCGACGCTCGTAGTCTTTGCGCCGGTAGCGCGCGACCTTGGCCGCGATTGCTTCAGGCCGCTGGCGATGACCCTTTCCCCTCATGGCAAGCTTGGCGAACCGGTCGCCCACGCTCGACGTGACGAGGATGTCGGTCGCGCCTGATCCAGTCGTGGCGAAGCTCGACATCGCGGAGCGTCCGGTACGGAAACCAGTAGACCCGCGATCGGTTCCGGGTGAGCCGCTGCCGGCTGAAGAGAACCCGTCTCTCCGACAGCGCGAGGAGGCTGATATCGATGTCGATGGCCACGCGAAGCTCCTCCTCTGCTTCGAGGCTTCGAACAAGCGGGGCAAGCGCTCGTGGGCAATCGGGGAGAGCGTCGCGCGAAGTGCCACAGAGCGCGCCTGCGAGCATGCCGCTCTTGGCTGCCGCAGCCGGAGGTGCCTGTTCGCCCAGATCTCCCAGCCACTCGGTGCAGATCTGCACCCGAGCAGCGCCGTCGTCCTCGTTGAACAGAAACCGGCGATGCAGGGGACGCTCTCGGGCAACCACGTCCAGGAAGAGGTGTCGGCCATTCGAGAACCAGAATGCTCCGAGTCCGAGTTCGGCATCTCGACCATCGAGAGTGGCGGCGAGCCTGCTGAGAGAAAGCTTGTCTGGCGCCGTCGATGGATCGATAGAAGCCGCTCAGTCGTAGCGGCGAGCAGAGCCGGCTTCACCCCTATCGCCACGATCGCTGCGCGAAGTAGGCGCTCGCCGCCGGAGAGAGAAGAGAAAAGCAGCTGCCGCTCGGGCCGGACTCGTTCCCAAGCGGCCTCCGGAAGCTGTGCCCGTGCGACGAGCTCGGCGCCAGCTCGAGCCTCCCTGATGCTCTCACCGCCGCTATCCACGACCGGAGCGTAGGCGAGCGGCGCTCGAGAACCGCCCCGTCAGGTTCGAAGCAAGGTCAGTAGGTGTCTCCCGCCGAGTCCTGCTGGCGCTGCGGCGCGCTGATGAACTGGGTGCAGAGCACCTGGCAGTGCCCTGGGTGCTGGTTCAAGCTCGGCTGTTGTGAGGGAGAGCAACAGGGGCCATGCGAGGCCTCGGCCCCTCGCGCGCGCGAGAACAAGAATTCTGCGGCCGGCAGATAGGCTCGGGCACATGGCGGTGATCGAGGCCTCCGACCTGCGGCGGACCTACCGCACCTCGACCGGCATCCTCAGGCGACGCCGCCTGGAGGTCGAGGCCGTGCGGGGGATCACCTTCCAGGTCGAGGCGGGAGAGCTCTTCGGCCTGCTCGGCCCGAACGGCGCCGGTAAGACGACGACGATCAAGATGCTGATCACGCTCCTGATTCCCACCTCCGGGAGCGCCCGTGTGCTCGGCTACGACGTCGTGCGCGACCCGCGTGAGGTCCGCAAGCGGATCGGCTACGTCTTCGGCGGCGAGCGCGGCCTTTACGAGCGGCTCTCGGCGCTCGACAACCTCCGCTACTTCGCGGAGCTCTACTCGGTGCCGCCCCGGGAGCAGAAGCGGCGGATCGCCGAGCTCGTCGAGCTCGTCGGGCTCACGGGACGCGAGAAGGAGCGCGTCGAGGGCTTCTCGCGCGGGATGAAGCAGCGGCTCCACATCGCCCGGGGACTGCTGCACGACCCTCCTGTCATCTTCCTCGACGAGCCGACGATCGGGCTCGATCCAGTCGGCGCGCGCGAGTTGCGGGCGACGATCGCCTCGCTGGCCGAGAGCGGGAAGACCGTGCTGCTGACAACGCACTACATGTTCGAGGCCGATACCCTCTGCAACCGCATCGCAGTGATCGCCAAGGGCAGGGTCGTCGGCGAAGGAACGCCGAGCGACCTGAAGAGTGCGGTCGTCGAGCAGACCGTGGTCGAGGTCGAGGTCTTCGGCGCGGGCGAGGCGGAGCTGCAGCGCGTCCGCGGGCTGCCGGGGGTGGCAAACGTCAACGTCGACGAGCGGGAATCGGCCCAGCTTGTCTCGGTCTCCTCGAAAGCGGGGCTGGAGCTGACCCGCGACATCCTCGGCTGCTTCGCGGATGTGCGGGTCGGGAAGGTGGCAACACGGGAGCCGACGCTCGAGGACGCGTACGTCGCACTCGTCAGCGGCGATGCGGGCTCGTGAGGACGCTTCGCCTGCTCGCCTTCGGCTGGGCGCTGCACGTGAAGATGCTCTCGCGCTCGGCCTTCAACGGCGCGCTCGGCGTCATGTGGCCGCTGTTCTTCGCGACGACGGCCTTCTTCATGTTCCGCTCCGGCAGCGGCCGCGATTCGCTGCTCTACGCCTCGCTCGGCGCGAGCGTCATGGGGATCTGGTCGGCGACGAGCGTCGCGGCGAGCTCGGCGCTGCAGCGCGAGCGCTGGCAGGGAACGCTCGAGCTCCTCGTCGGGACGCCCGTCAACTTCGCCGTGGTGCTGCTGCCGATCACGATCGCGATGTCGACGATCGGCGTCTATTCGCTCGCCGCCACCCTCCTCTGGGGCCGGTACCTCTTCGGGATCCACATGCACTTCGTCCACCCCTGGCTCTTCGCCCTGGCCGTTCCGACCGCGATCCTCTCGATCGGGATGCTGGGCTTCCTGCTCTCCGTGACGGTTGTCCGCTACCGCACGGCCTGGGCTCTGGGAAACGCGATCGAGTACCCCGTCTGGCTCATCTGCGGCTTCCTCGTCCCGCTCACGCTCCTCCCTCCGTGGGTGAGGCCGATCTCGTGGGTGCTCGCGCCGACCTGGGGCATCCGCGGGATCCGCGAGGCCGCCCTCGGCGGGCCGGCACTCGCCGACACGGCGATCTGCTTCGCCATCGGTGTCGGCTATGCGCTGGCGGGGATGCTCCTCGTCGAGACCGTTCTGCGCTCGGCCCGCGCGAAGGCCTCCCTCTCGCTGACATGAAGTCGCTGCGGCTCTTCTTCGTCGGCGGCCTGATGAGCTACCGCGCACTCTTCAACTGGCTCAGCCCCTGGATCTTCGTGCCGACGTTCCTCGTCGCGCCGCTCTTCCAGATCCTCCTGTTCGCCTACATCGGCCGCGCCGCGGGTCTCGAGTCCGACCGCTTCTACGTGATCGGGAACGGCCTCCAGTACGTCTCCCTCCCCTGCGTCTTCGCGATGGGGAACGCGATCACGGGCGAGCGCTGGCAGCAGACCCTTGGCGCGATCCTGGCGACGCCCGCGCGGCGGCTCCCCCTCTTCCTCGGCCGGGCGATGCCCGTAATCGCGAACGGCGTCCTCGTGACGGCCTTCGCGCTCGCTGCCGGGTCGGCACTCCTCGGAGTTCGCGTGCCGGCGTCGGCGCTTGCGCCGCTCGCCCTGGTGATCGTCGTCTCCGCCTTCGCCTGCACCGGCCTGGGACTCGCGATGGCGGCGATCGGGCTGCGCGTCCGCGAGGTGGCCGTGCTCTCGAACGTCGTCTTCGGTGTTCTGCTCGTCTTCTGCGGCGTGAACGTGCCGCTCTCGAGCCTGCCCGGGTGGATGAGCACGACGGCGGAGGGGCTGCCGCTGACGCACGGGATCGCGGCCGCGCGCCAGCTTGCCGACGGCGCGGGGCTCGGGCACGTGATGGGGCTCGTAGCGGGGGAGGCAGCGGTTGGAATCGCCTACGGGGTGGCGGGTTACTGGCTGCTGCGCTTCATGGAATGGCAGAGCCGGCGCCTGGCCACACTCCAGACTGCATGACGGCTCCGCGGGCCCAGGGTGGCGGGCGAGGCGGGTCGCCCTCGCGCGGGGTTTCGCTTCGACCTCATGAGGCCCTCGCCTGAGCACCCTCCGCATCCTGTGGAAGAGCTGGCTCTTTCATCTCACGAACCTGACGCGGTCGGGCTTCTTCGTGCTGATCTCGATGCTCCAGCCGCTGATCTTCGCGTCGATCGCCTTCTACGTCTTCCGCGCTGGCCATAAGCCGGGAACGCTCCTCTACGCCGCGATCGGAGCGGGCTTGATGGGGATCTGGTCCTCGACGCTCTTCGGCTCGGGGGGTGCGATCCAATGGGAGCGCTGGCAGGGGACGCTCGAGAGTCTGATCGTCGCACCGCCGCCCTTCATCCTCGTGCTGACACCGCTGACCGTCGCGACTGCGACGACCGGCCTGTACGCGCTCTGCGGAACCCTTCTGTGGGGACGGCTCCTGTTCGGCGTGCCCCTCCACCTCGCCCACCCCTTCCTCTTCGCGCTTGCGATCCCCGTCACGATCCTGAGCCTCGGCTTCCTCGGGCTCGTGCTCGCGTCGACTTTCATCCTCTACCGGAACGCCAACGCCCTCTCGAACCTCCTCGAGTACCCGGTGTGGCTCGTAACCGGTCTGCTCGTGCCGCTGTCGCTGCTGCCCGGCTGGGTCCGTCCGATCGGCTGGGCGCTCGCGCCGACATGGGGCGTTCGCGCGATCCGTGCGGCAGCCCTCGGCGGGAGACCTCTACCCGCGATTGGCCTCTGCGCGGCGCTCGGAGCCGTCTACCTCCTGCTCGGGACGGTCTTCCTCGATCGCTTCGAGCGACTGGCGCGCGAGCAGGCGACCCTCTCGCTGACGTGAACACCCTTCGGGTCCGGGAACACGGCCGGCATCGCTCCGGCTGGCGTCCGGTGTCGCGTCAACCCTTGGAGGTTGCCCGATGAGCAGCGTCCGGAGCTGGCTGCGGCTCTTCTTCGTCGGCGGCCTCATCTCCTACCGCGCGCTCTTCAACTGGATCCGGCCCGCGATCTACATCCCGACGATGCTCGGGGCACCCCTCTTCCAGATCCTCTTCTTCACCTACCTCGGTCGCTACCGCGGCCTCGAGTCGGACGCGTTCTTCGTCGTCGGCAACGCAGTGCAGTCGTGCTCGATGTCGGCGATCTACGCCGGCACGATGACGATCGCGAACGAGCGCTGGATGCAGACGCTCTCGCCGCTCCTCGCCTCTCCCGCCAACCGAATCGCGCTCTTCCTCGGGCGCTCCCTGCCGGTGATCGCGAACGGCATCTTCGTCTCGGCCTTCGGCTTCGGCGCCGGGCGGCTGCTGCTGCGCTTCCACCCGGCGCTGTCGACGATCCCGCCGCTCGCGCTCGTCGTCGTGGCAACCGTCGCGTCCTGCAGCGCTCTCGGACTGCTGCTCGGAGCGCTCGGGCTCCGCGCACGCGACACCCTCTTCGGAGCAAACCTCGCCTACTTCCTGATGCTCCTTTTCTGCGGCGTCAACGTCCCGCTCGCTGAGCTCCCCGGCTGGATGTCGGGAATCGGGCGATGCCTACCGCTCACCCACGGCATCGCCGCCGCGCGTCGCGTCGCTGCGGGAGCGTCGCTTCCCGATGTCGCGGGACTCGTCCTGACAGAGCTCGCGATCGGTGCGGTCTACGCCGCCGCGGCCTACGGCCTGTTCCGCGCGCTGGAGGTGGACAGCCGCCGCCGCGCCTCGCTCGAGTCGCTCTGACCAGTGGCCTCGGGAGACGGATCGCAGTTCTCCTCCCGCAGGCGCCGGAACTCGTTCTCAAGCTCCTCGAGCTCCTCGTCGGACATCTGCTCGACCCGGACAAGGTGCATGCGCGCTTCTCCGAGGCTTCGGATGAGCTCGTCCAGCTTCAGCTGGATCGCCCGCGTGTCGCGGTTCTGGCTCTACTGGAGCAGAAAGACAAGGAAGGCGCCAACCGAGGTGACCGTCGGGGGTATCAAGAGCCAGTTGCCCGAGGAGTGCCAGATCGGGCCGGTGAGGAGCCAGACCGCGGTCGCACCGGAGGCGATCACGAGCGCGAGCGGAGACCCGACGAACTCGGGCGCCCGCCTGGCGAGCGAGCCGCCGAGGTGGTTCAGCGGGGTTCTTCCCGTCCGTCTCCTTACCGCGAACGCGCGACCGAAACGGCGGGCGTCGTTTCCGGCGCGATCGTCGGGGACAATCGACCGGTGAGCATGTTGCGCGGACAGCTTCTGATCGCCTCCCCCACCCTGCTCGACCCGAACTTCCGGCGTACCGTCGTCCTCGTCGCAGAGCACGGTGAGGAGGGAGCGATGGGAATCGTCCTCAACCGCGTCTCGGAGGCGCCCGTTGTCGACGCCGTGCCGCAGCTCGCGGGCGTCACCGAAGAAGGCGCCCGAGTCCATGTCGGCGGACCCGTCCAGGCCGAGGCGGTGGTCGTCGTCGCCGAGTTCGACGATTCCTCGGCGGCGGCGGCGATCGTCTTCGAGGACGTCGGATTCATGTCGGCGGAGGCCGAGGCGGAGGATCTGCACAAGACGGCGCGCCGGGTCAGGGTCTTCGCAGGCTACGCCGGCTGGGGCGCGGGACAGCTCGATGCGGAGCTCGCCGACGAGGACTGGATCCTCGAGCCGGCGGAGGCGGCAGACGTCTTCAGCGACGATCCCGAAGAGCTGTGGAGCGCCGTCCTGCGGCGCAAAGGCGGTCCGTACGCACTCGTCGCGACGATGCCGCCCGACCCGTCGGTGAACTGAGCGTTCTCCGCCGCATCCATCGCCGCGGCGCACCGTCACGCTGAAGCGCCTCGAGGTCCTCGCCGAGCCGCTACAGCGCGTTGACCGTTCCGGCGGAGGTGTCGCGATGCGGCGGGAGGACCGCCCCCTGCGGAAACTGCGCGGCAAGCATTCGGCGCACGAGACGGACGTTGGTGTCCACCTCGTCGGGGTGCATCTTCCGATCGCCCCCGCTCATGTCTGGACCCTCCGGACGTGCAGAGGGTATTCCTCGCGGTCGAGCGGGTTGTGATTCATCCGTTGGCGGCTCGGCTGGTCGCCGCTTACCGGCTGGTAACCGGCGAAGGTCGACTCGAGGACGCCCCTCGCCGCCCGTCAGTGCCGGCAGCTGCGGCA
>JBBQDZ010000076.1:0-10744 GCA_038320185.1 Gaiellales bacterium | reverse complement strand
CAAGCAGCGGCCCAAGGAGATGCGATCCACAACGCTCGTGTTCCTTCTCCGCTGGCCTGCCGTGCTCGTAGGTGCCGATGGAGATGTGCTCGGCGCCGTGGTAGGCGGCGAGCGTGGAGCCGCGCAGCGCCAAGGTCGCGGGAGCGAGGGCGAGCAGGCCGGCCGCGAGCTCGCGCACAGCAGGAGCGATCCGCTCACTCTCGCGCAGAACGCGGATGCCGACGGCGCTGGCGATCATCGCCGCGAGCACGGCTGGGCGTTCGAACGGCAGCCGCGCCTCGGGAAGGGCACGCCGTACCGCGGGCAAGATCGCGAACGCCTCCGCGAGCCGCGCGGGGCCGCGCAGGAACGGCACTCGAACGCGCGAAGCCGGGAAGCGCTTAGGAGCCGAGGCGACCTTCAGCTCGCCGCTCTCGAGCCGAACGGCGCAGGCCCACGATCGCGGCCCGTGGACGAGCACGCCGTTCGCGAGCGCCATACCACCGAGCCGAACCTTGTCGCCGCCGGGCACGCTCCAAGCCTAGCCAGCGTCACCCTTTTGGCGCAGATCCGACTCAGCCGCGTGACACCCGCGGGGAAGCGGGACGCTACGCTCGCCGCAGGGGGAAGAACACAGGGGGACCCCCGGGGGAACAGGAACTGGGGCGGCGGCGCGGCTTCCCGCGGCCGCGTCAGCTGCCGCAGACGTGCTGCGCCGCGTGGCGCAGGAACGACAGGCCGAACTCGAGATCGTCGACCGGCACCCGCTCGTCCGCGGAGTGGATGAGGCGCGACGCGCGCTCTGCGGTCATCGTGCGCATCGGGAAGAACCCGTACGCGACGGTGCCGAAGGCTTCCCTGAGCCAGTGCGAGTCGGTGAAGCCGGCGACGACGATGGGTGCCGCCTGCGCCAGAGGCTCGACGGCCTCCACGAAGGACGCCACCGCCTCCCACAACGGCGTTTCGAGCGGTGAGCGGGTACCGCCCTGAGCCTGAAGCCACTCCAGCTCGTAGTCACCCTCGCCGAGCGCTTTCCTCAGCGTCGCCTCGGCCTCATCCTGGGCCTGCTCGGGCAGCAGGCGACAGTCGACGACGACGTCGCAGAGCGCAGGGATGACATTGCGTTTCTGCGAAGCCTGGACCATCGTCGGTGCGACCGTGAGCGCAAGCAACGGCTCGAGCATCTCGGCGAGGAGCGGCTCGGTCTTCCTCGCACCCTCTAGCGCCTGAGTCGCATCAGGGGTCTCCCCGAGCACCGCCGCGAGCAGCGCGGACGTCTCGGGCCCGAGCCGCGGCTCGTCGTGGAAGGCGCCGAGCCGCTCGACGAGCGCCGCCGCCTTCACGAGCGCGTTGTCAGCGATCCCCGGCATCGACGCGTGGCCGCTGCGGCCACGGACACGCAGGCGGAACGGCGAGCTCATCTTCTCGGCGGTCGAGCAGAGGTAGAAGGCGCGCCCGCCGAGCTCAACGCGGTCTCCGGCTCCCTCGTTTAGCGCGAAGTCGGTGCGCACGGCCTCGGGATAGGCGCCGCAGAGCCACTCGAGACCGTAAGCGACGCCCTCGCCCATCTCCTCGTCGGCGGTCGCGGCGAAGACGAGGTCGCCGGCTGGCTCGAAGCCTTCGCGGGCGAGCGAGGCGAGGGCGACAGCGCTTGCGGCGACCTGCCCCTTCATGTCGAGGGCACCGCGCCCCCAGATCTCACCGTCGCGCAGCTCGCCCGACCACGGGTCGACACTCCACTCGTCGGGGTCGGCGAGGACAGTGTCGGTGTGCGACAGCAGGAGCAGGCTGGGCCCCTCGCCACGGCCATGCAGTCGCGCGACCAGATTGGCCCGCTCGGGGACACGCGCGTAGAGCGCGGCCTCCACCCCGTTGTCGCCGAGATAGTCGCGGAGAAGCTCTGCCGCCTGGGTCTCGTTGCCGGGCGGGTTGACCGTGTCGACGCGGATCAGCTCCTGGAGGAGCCCGGCGACCTCCTCGCGCAGGCTCATCGCCGCCGGCCGAGGACGAGCAGGTACTCGCCGGGCACGCGAACGCCCTCCGCGCCGCGATGACTCTCGAGGAACGCGAGGAACTCTCGCTCGAGCTGCGCCTCCTCGGCCGGGTCGAGTGAGCGTCGCAGTGCCCGCAAGGGGCCAACCGACTCGGAGACGAGCGCCCAGAACTCCTCCGGCGGACCTCCCGCCAGAGCCGTCTCGCCCCGAGTGAAGTCGAGCTCGAACGAGGCACCGAGCATCAGCTCGACGTACTTCTCATGCCCCCAGTCGGCCGAATCGCCCTGGCCCGGTTCGAGCGGCGGAGCGTACCGCTCGGTCACTGGACCGAAGGGAGCCTTGTCGCGCCACGCCGTGAACCCGAGGCGCCCGCCGGCTACGAGGACCCGGGCAACCTCGGACGCGGCCGCCCGGTGGTCGGGCGCGAAGATCAGCCCCATCGAGGACGCGACGACGTCGAAGCTGGAGTCCTCATACGCAAGCCGCTCCGCGTCGCCGACCTCGAACCGGACTGCGAGCTCCTCGTCCGCTGCGCGCTGGCGCGCCGTCTCGACGAGCGCGGGCGCGAAATCGATGCCGGTCACCCGTGCGCCTGCACGCGCCGCGAGGAGCGCAACCGCACCGGTTCCCGTCGCGACGTCGAGCCAACGCTCGCCGCTCGCGGGGTCGAGTGCCCCCACGAGGGCGTCGTGGACAGGTGCCAGCAGATGCTCCGCCCGCTCCCAGGGAGCCGCACTCCAGACCGCGCTTTGGCGCGCCTTCAACTCCTCCAGGCTCATCGGCTGCGGGCCGGCAAAGGAGGGAGATCCTGGGCCGCCGCCACAGCGGGGAGCATACTGTGGGCTGAATGAGCGACCTCTTCTCGGACGCCGCGCGGGCGCGGCTGCCGGACGTGGCCCCGCTCGCGTTGCGGCTGCGGCCGAGATCGCTGGAGGAGTTCGTCGGACAGCGCCACGTCCTAGCCGAAGGCTCGGCGCTGCGACTCGCAATCGTCGGGGACCGCGTCGGATCGATGATCCTCCACGGCCCGCCCGGCAGCGGCAAGACAACGCTCGCGCGCGTCGTCGCGAACACGACCGGCGCGGCGTTCGAGGAGCTTTCCGCGGTGTCCGCCTCGGTCGCGGACGTGCGCGGCGTGATCACGCGCGGGCGCGATCGGCTCGGTGGGAACGGCGAGCGAACGATCCTCTTCCTCGACGAGATTCACCGCTTCAATAAGGCTCAGCAGGACGCGCTCCTACCGGCTGTCGAGGAGGGGCTCGTGACGCTCATCGGCGCCACGACAGAGAATCCGTACTTCGAGGTCAACTCCGCGCTGCTTTCGCGTGTCCAGCTCTACGAGCTCGAGCCGCACTCGCAGGCAGACCTGGCGGTGGTCGCGCGCCGGGGGCTCGAGGAGCTTGGGGGCGAGGCCGACGAGGACGTCGTCGACCTGATCGCGCGCAGGGCCGGCGGGGACGCGCGAAACGCCCTCAACATCGTCCAGCTCGCCTGGCAGACCGCCCAGGCCGAAGGGTCACCGCTTTCCAGCAGGCACGTCGACGACGCGGCGCGGAAGCGCCCGCTCGTCTACGACAAGGGTGAGGACGCCCACTATGACTTCATCTCCGCGTTCATCAAGTCGATGCGGGGCTCGGACCCGGACGCCGCCGTCTACTACCTCGCGGCGATGCTGGAGGGCGGCGAGGATCCGCGGTACCTGGTGCGGCGCATGATCGTCCTCGCCTCCGAGGACATCGGGGATGCCGACCCACAGGCCCTCGTGATCGCGGTCGCGGCGGCCCACGCCCTGGAGCACGTGGGCCTTCCGGAGGCTCGGCTCAACCTGGCGCAGGCGGCGATCTACCTCGCGTGCGCCCAGAAGTCGAACGCCGTCATCCGTGCGCTCGGCTCCGCCACCCGCGACGTCCGCGAGCGCGGGAACGTGCGGCCGCCCAAGGAGCTGCGGGACGCGCACTACCCGGGTGCGAAGAAGCTCGGCCACGGGGTCGGTTACGTCTACCCACACTCGGATCCGGCCGGCTTCGAGGTCGACCATCTTCCCGACGAGCTGAAGGGCCGTCGCTACTACGAACCGAGGCGGAGCGGGCCGGAGCGCAAGTCCTGAGCGAGACGGGGCAGTGATCCTGCGGGCCAGCTGGATGGCCGCAACGTCGCCGTCGAGGAGACCGCGAGAGCGATCGAAAAAGTTCGTGACTCGTCACACTCTCGTGTCACCCCCGTCGGACCCCGGCGGCTAGAATGGACTTCGGGGAGAACATGAGGGGAACCCCCTGGGGGGACCTTTCTCCGCCTACAGGATCCGGGCGCCTAAGGCGCTCGCGACGAGCTCCACGGCCAAGCGTGCGGTCTGGTTCTCGCGATCGAGGATCGGGTTGACCTCGACGACCTCGAGCGATTCGACGAGGCCTGACTCCGCCAGCACCTCGCAGGCGAGGTGGGCCTCCCGGTAGGAGAGCCCGCCGCGAACCGGAGTGCCGACCCCGGGGGCCGCGTCCGGGTCGACCACGTCCATGTCGAGGCTCACGTGGAGGAAGGAGGCCCCACCGACGTGCTCGAGCGCCTCCTGCATCGCCCGCTCGATCCCAATTCGGTCGATCTCGCTCATCGTGAACACACGAGCCTCGAGCTCGCGGAGGAGCGCCCGCTCTCCGTCGTCGAGCGACCGGACTCCAACGAGAGCGATCCGCGAAGCCTCGACCGCCGGCAGCGGCCAGCACTCGCTCGCGAACCCTGCGCCGGCCAGGCCGAGCGCCGCCGCCAGCGGCATCCCGTGCACGTTTCCGGACGGTGTCGTCTCCGGCCGGTTTAGATCCCCGTGCGCATCGAGCCAGACGACTCCACCTGGACCGCGCGCCGCCGCCATTCCGCCGAGCGTTCCCAGCGCGATCGAATGGTCTCCGCCGAGTACGAGGGGGAGGTGATCTTCCTCCAGCGCACGGCGTACGAGAATCGAGAGCTGCTCGCAGGTCGCCTTGATCTCCGAAAGGAAGCGCATGCGCTCGTCGCCGACCTCCGCGGCCTCCGCGACGGCCGTCTGCACGTTTCCCCAGTCGACGCAGGCAAGGCCGAGCGAGGAGAGACGTGAATCCAGACCCGCGTAGCGGATCGCGGAGGGTCCCATGTCCACGCCTCGCCGGCCCGCACCGAGATCGAGGCCCGCGCCGATCACGGCGACCGACTTGGTTGGCGCTTGTTTCGACAACGCGGCCAAGGCTAGCCTTCCAGCCATGGCGGATCGAGGCGAGTGCCACTCGTGGACGGAGTGACCGGCGTCACGCGGTTGCGCAAGAATCATCCTCAGCTCCGCCTGATCGCACTCACAGGCACGGCTCGCGAGCCTTACGAAGCCGCCCAAGCTGCAAGGGGTCGGGCACCGTGCTGCTGAAGGCGAGATGGTCGCCTCATGCAACGCCGGGCGGCAGTCGTGTCATCCGCCTGACCGGGAAAGTGGCGAGGGCCGGAATCGAACCGGCGACACCACGGTTTTCAGCCGTGTGCTCTACCGACTGAGCTACCTCGCCAGGCGGGCTAGTCTAGCCAGGCGCCGGTGTCGGAATCAGCGAACGGTGATCCGCAGCTCCTGGCCAGGGCGCGCCTGCAGCAGCGATGCTGCGTCTCCGCCGCTGATCGCGACCGCCACGCTCCCGTAGGCATCCTCGTAGAGGATGATGTCGCCACGCCGAGCATCCGCGAAGGTCCGCGCGGCAACGGCGTAGTAGCGCTCGCCGCCGAGCTCAAGCTCGACCTGCCCGCCGGCAGCAATGCCTAGCGGTTCGAGGCTCGCTCGCGTCAGGTTCAGCTGAACGTTGCCGAACCGATCGACGTGGAGAATCGTCGCGCGCGCTCTCGTGGAGCCCACCTCCGGCTTCGGCACGTCCAGCGATACGAGCCCTGCCGCGTCGACCGCCGGCCCGAGCTCTTCCAGCGGCACCCCCCGTGCGAGGTGGGCGGTCGCGGGCGCGAAGACGTCCCGGCCGTGGAACGTGCGTGACACCTCCTCGAGCAGATATTCCGAGTTCGCCACCTCGTGCGCCGCCGCGATACCACCGCCGCGCTCGGCGGCCGGGAGGAGCAGCCCGTTGTCCGGCCCGACGTAGAGCCGACCGCCTGCATCCCGGAGTGCGAGCGCGCGCCGCTCCCCGCCCACGCCGGGATCGACGACCGCCAGATGGACGCCCGCGGGCATGTAAGGCAGGGTGTTCGCGAGCACGAGTGCCCCCTGAAGCACCTGTTGCGGGCCGATGCCGTGCGTTATGTCGATGATCTGCACGTCAGGCGCGATCCCTTTCATGACGCCGTGGCAGGTGCCGACGAAGTCGTCGGTCAAGCCGAAGTCGCTCAGGAAGGTGATGAACACTGCTTCGACCTACCCGAGGCCGGCCACCGCGGAAACGAGACCCTCGAGATCGTGTGTCGCCGCCTCGGCGACGACCTCGAGTCCAGCTTTCTGCGCTGCCGCGCTCGTCACGGGGCCGATCGACACCACCGGCATCGTGTCGTCGAGGGAAGCCCACACACGCACCGCCGAAGGCGAGGCGAGGACGACGAGGTCGCCGCACGGAACGTCGGCGACCTCCAGCCCGACGGTGCGGTAGAGCGGCAGGAAGTCGGCGCCGAGCTCGTCCACGATGTGTTGCCGCGCGTTCTCCGCAGCCGCGAGGAGCACCCGTCCCGCGGGCTGCGGCAGCTCGGCCAATAGCCCCTCTTGCGTCGACACGCGAGCAAGCACCTCAGGTGCGAGTCCGTACTCGGCCAACGCTGCCGCAGTGCCCGGACCGATCGCGGCGATGCGAGGCATGGCGCCGGGGGCCCGTCTCGCGAGCTCGCGGGCGCCGTTCACGCTCGTGACGACAACCCAGTCGTAACCACTGAGGTCGAGTGTCTCCTCTCCCAGCGGCTCGATACGGATGAGAGGACAGACGAGCACCTCGTGACCGAGCGCGCGCAGCCTTCCCGCGAGGGGCTCTGCCTGATCTTCTGGGCGGGTCACGACAATCCGCAGAGCAACCTCTCGCGACCCCGGATGTCAATGCACGCGCAGCCCCCAGCGGGGGGGAAAGCGGGGCCCCCGCACGTGACGCTATCGCAGAGCGTGAATCGAGTCTCACTCAAGATTGCACCAGCTTCCCACCGCTTCGGAGGGCGAGGTGCCACCGAGTGGATCCCTGTCACACCCGCCCCGCAGCGAAGGCGGCGAGCTCCTCGCCCAGCGCCAGAGGATCGCTCCCGCGCCGCCGCTCGATCCAGGCTCCGTCCTCGTCCGCGACAAGGGCCTCGAGTACGGATCCGTCGTGGTGAGCGGCGACGGGTGCGAGACAGCCGCCTCCCACCACGGCTACGCAGGACCGCTCGGCCTCGACCGAGCGGCGCGTCGGATCGTGGTCGGCGGGCGCAGCGAGCTCCTCCTCGCCCGCGCGAACCTGGAGCGCGATCGCGCCTTGACCCGCCTCGGGCAGCAGCTCGGCGGGCTCGAAGCGACGTCCGATCTCGCCCTCGAGCCCGAGCCGGTCGAGCCCGCACGCGGCGAGCACGATTCCGTCGAGGCGTCGCTCGGCCCGCTTGCGCAGCCGCGTGTCGATGTTGCCGCGCAATGGCTCGATGCGGAGCTCCGGCTCGAGAGCGAGCAGCTGAGCGCGGCGCCGCGCGGAGGCCGTCCCGATCCGCATTCCCGGACGCAGTTGATCGGAGCCGCAGAGAGCGTCGCGCGGGTCCTCGCGGCGGAGGTAAGCGCCCACGACCAACCCTTCCTCGTCGGTCGAGGTCATGTCCTTTGCCGAGTGCACGGCGACGTCGATGCGGCGCGCGAGCAGCGCCTCCTCGAGCTCCTTGACGAAGACTCCCCTTGCGCCGATCTCCCCGAAAGGGCGCGTGCGGTCGCGGTCGCCGGCAGTCGTGATCGGGACGAACGCGATCTCGATCCCGGGCCTGCGGATCGCCCTCGCGGCGAGCTCCGCCTGCGTCAGGGCGAGGCGGCTACCGCGAGACCCGACGCGTACGAGCACAGGATCCACGGGAGGAAGACCGCAAGCGGCTGCACGCTCGGAGGCGCAGACGGATGAAGGCGCTCGGCGTCTGGAGCGGCAGCGGGCGCGGCTGCGCGCGCATCCTCACGTGCGCTCCTCGTCGAGCCCGAAGAGGTGCTCCACGGCGTCAGCGTAGAGCGCTCCGTGAGAAGTTGCCGCGGCTTCCTTCATGCGCACCGTCGGCAGGTGTAGCAGCTTGTTGACGATCTGCGAGGTCACCGACTCCACGGTTCGGCGCTCGTGCTCCGTCAGCCGGCCAAGCCGGCTCTCGGCACGCGCGAGCTCCCCCTTCCGGATCTCCTCCGCGCGAGCGCGCAGTGAGGCGATCGCCGGTACAACCTCGAGGGCTGCCTGCCATGCGCGGAAACCGGTAGCCTCGGCAGCGACGATCGCTTCGGCACGCTCCGCCTCGCGCCGCCGTCCAGCCAGGCTTTCCGCCACCACCGCCTCGAGATCGTCGATGTCGAACAGGTAGCACCCGTCGAGCTCGTGGATCCCCGGGTCGAGGTCGCGCGGTACCGCGATGTCGATGAGGAAGAGCGGCGTCCCGCGCCGTGACCGCAACGCCGAGGCGACCTGGTCTTTCCGGAGGACGATCTCCGGCGCGCTCGTACAGGAGACGACGACGTCCGCCGCGGCCAGCCTTGCCTCCACCGACCCGATCGGAAGCAGCTCCGCTTCGAAGCGCCGGGCCAGCTCGGTGGCCCGCTCGCGAGTTCGGCTCGCAACATAGGCGATGTCGGCGCCGCGGGAGGCGAGGCTCTGCGCCGCGAGCTCGCCGGTCTTGCCGGCGCCGATCAGGAGGATCTTGCGCCCTCGGAGGTCACCGAACACCTGCTGCGCGAGGGCGGCCGCGGCCGACGAGACGGAGGCGGGGCTCTCGGCAATGGACGTCTCCGTCCGTACCTTCTTGCCCGCATGGAGCGCCTGCCGGAATAGCCGGTCGAGGAGCGGCCCCGGCGCGCCTGCCTCGTAGGCGGAGCGAACCTGGCCCAGGATCTCCCCCTCCCCCGGGACGAGCGAGTCCAACCCGGCGGCCACGCGCAGCAGGTGCAACGCGGCTCCGCCGTCAGCCAGGCGGTAGAGCACCGAAGAGAGCTCGGCGCCCGCCTCGCCGGCAAGGTCTCGAAACGCCGTCAGCGCCCGCTCCTCGGCGTCCGCGCCGGCGACGTACAGCTCGGTTCGGTTGCACGTCGAGAGACAGACGGCTTCAAGCCCGAGGGCGGCGAGGCGGCTCGACACCTCCGCGGCACGCTCGAGCGGCAGCGCGACTCGCTCCCGCAGCTCGACGGGTGCCACGTGGTGCGAAAGACCCACGAGGACGAGCTTCACGGCCCGCTCACGAGAAGTGGGTAACGGGAAGACCGAGGCGCACGACGATCACGAGCGCGAAACCGGCAAGGGCGAGGTACGCGGTCCTGCGACCGCGCCAGCCGCGCTCGTAGCGCAGCAGCAGGAAGAGCCCGTACACGACCCAGGTCAGGAGCGTCAGCACCATCAGGGCGTCCAGGTGTGCCCGGTCGCTGCGAAGCCTCGCGAGGCCGACGAGGATCCCGAGGGTGAGTGCGGGTAGGGCGAAGGCGATCGTTCGCGCGGCGAGCGTTTCGAGCGTCACGAGCGAGGGGACCCGGAGCCGCAGCACCCCGGCTGCGCGCCGCTTCAGGCGCCGCTCCTGCCAGAGGTAGAGCCCCGAGAGACCGGCGGCGAGCGTGAAGCCGGCGAATGCAGCGAGGACGAGGCCGACGTGGAGGACGAGGAAGGCGTTCGAGTAGTGGCTCCGGGCGCCGGCCGCCGTGCCGCCGCCGATGCGCGCCAGCGCGAAGAGCGCTGCCGCGAGGGGCATTACCGCCAGACCGAGGAGGCGGTAGGGAGCCCGGCAGCCCCAGATCAGGTACGCGCTCACGACGAGCCAGACGAACAGGTTGAGCGAGCCGGCCCACGTCCCCCAGGGAAAGCCGTCGGCCCGCACCGCCTGTACGCCGAGCAGGGCCGTCTGGACGACCCAGCCGATCCGTACGCCCCAGGTGGCGACACGTCCGGCCACGCCGGGATAGCGCGCGTTGCCGAAATAGGCGACGGCGGCCTGGCCATAAGCAACGAGCGCCGGCCAGAAGAGAAGCTCAGCCAACTGCGACCTGCTCCGCCGCTCGCCGCTCGCGCGCGAGTCGAGCGAGCTCCGCGACGTCCCGCTGGAGGCGCGACAGCTTCGCGGCGATGATCAGCACGTAGACGAGCACGACCGCGAACACCACGAGGTAGGCCGCCGCTACGTACTTCTCGCCCGCGCTCACCGGACAACCGTTGGGAGTTGACGCGACGCCGGAGGCCCGCCACGGCCATTCCGGCCATGCTCCCAAAACCGTGCGATGCTCAAGCGAGCGACTCCCGCAGCTCGCGCAGGTCCGCGTCGAGGCGCTTCCCGCTGAGCTCGACCCCGTACAGCATCCCGGCGAGGGCGAGCATCGCCGCGAGCGAGACGCAGAAGGTCAGGAACATCGAGCCGGCCATCTGAGGCCCGTGCGAGGTGAAGACGGTGGGGTGGATGAAGTCGTTCGCGAGTCTGATCGCGAGGAAGCTGATCGGGATCAGGACGACGCCGAAGAGCGCGTAGACGGCGCAGATGTTCGCCCGGGCGGGCCCCGCGTCGATCGAGAAGCGCAGCATGAAGTACGCGCAGTAGAAGAGGAAGAGCACGAGGAAGAGCACGAGCTGGTCCGAGCTCCACGCCCACCAGACTCCCCACGA
>JBBQDZ010000075.1:0-10753 GCA_038320185.1 Gaiellales bacterium | reverse complement strand
TCTTCAACCTCGGGATCGGCTACTGCGCCGTGGTCGAGGAGGCGCGCGACGGCGAGCTCGTCATCGGCTCGATCCGGTGATCGGTGTCCTCGTCAGCGGGGAGGGCACGAACCTCCAGGCGCTGATCGACGCTCGGCTTCCGATCGTCTGCGTCGCCTCGAACCGCCCCGGCGCGACCGCTCTCGCGCGGGCCGAGGCGGCCGGGATCCCCACCGCGGTCTTCGACGCTGCCGAGTACGAAAACCGCCACGCCCGCGACGAGGCGCTCGCGGACTGGCTCACTGGTCGAGGCGTCGAGCTCGTCGTGTGCGCCGGCTACATGCACCTCCTCCGCCCGCCGTTCTTCGAGCGCTACGCCGGCCGGATCGTGAACACGCACTCGGCGCCGCTCCCGAACTTCCCGGGTGCTCGCCCGATCGAGGACGTCCTCGCGGCCGGCGTCCCCGAGACCGCCGCAACGGTGCACTGGATCGACGAGGGTATTGACTCGGGAACGGTCATCGCAGTCGAGCCCGTGCCGGTGCACCGGGACGACACTCCCGAGACGCTCCGGGCCCGTGTTCAGGCCGTCGAGCATCGGCTGCTGCCGAGGGTCGTGGGCGAGCTGTGCGCGCGCTGATCTCGGTCTACGACAAGACCGACCTCGAGCGCCTCGCCGGTGGTCTCGTCGATCTTGGCGTCGAGCTGGTCGCGAGTGGCGGGACCGCGTCGTACCTGGAGGAACGAGGATTCGAGCTCGTGCAGATCGAGGCGCTGACCAAGATGCCCGAGCTCCTCGAGGGGCGTGTGAAGACGCTCCATCCCCGGATCCACGCGGGCATCCTCGCGCGGCGCGACCGCGAGGAAGACCTCGCAGCGCTCGAGGAGTACGACATCCGGCCCTTCGATCTCGTCTGCGTGAACCTCTACCCCTTTGCCCAGGTCGCTGCGCGCTACGGCGTCCGCGAGGAGGATGCGGTCGAGATGATCGACGTGGGCGGCCCGGCGCTGCTCCGCGCCGCCGCGAAGAACTTCGCCCACGTCGCGCCCCTCTGCCGGATCGATCAGTACGGGCCCGTCCTGGAGGAGTTCCGCGCACGCGGCGAGCTTTCCCTCGAGACGCGGCGCCGGCTCGCGGCTGAGACGTTTGCGCTGACCGCGGCCTACGAAGCGTCGATCTCGACGTGGTTTTCGGAGCCGGAGACGTTCCCAGAGACGCTGACGCCGAGTTTCCGCAAGATCGCCGAGCTCCCTTACGGCGAGAATCCGCACCAGCGGGCGGCCTACTACGCGGAAGCCGGAGCCCGCCGCCACCTGCTCTCACGCGTCGAGCAGCTGCACGGGCGCGAGCTCTCGCTCCTCAACCTCTACGACCTCTCGGCGGCGCGCCTCTGCGTCCGCGAGTTCACCGTCCCTGCCTGCGTCATCATCAAGCACGCGAATCCGTGCGGAGTCGCTGTCGCCGCGACGATCGAGGAGGCATACGGCGGTGCCCTCGCCTGCGACCCGCTCTCGGCCTTCGGCATGGTCTGCGTGCTGAACCGCGAGGTTCCTGCGGCACTCGGAGAGCAGATCGCAAAGCGATTCGTCGACGTCCTGCTCGCCCCGGGCTACGAAGACGGCGCGCTCGAGGCACTGCGGGCCAAGCCGGACACGCGGATCCTCCTCGACGGCGAGCGGCGGGCGTTCAACCGGGCCGAGCGCGACTACAAGCGCGTGCTCGGCGGGCTGCTCGTGCAGGATCGCGACTGGGAGATCGAGCCTCGAGACGAGATGGAGGTGGTCTGCGGAGCGCCGACCGAGTCGCAGTGGGGCGACCTGCTCTTCGCCTGGCGCGTCTGCAAGCACGTCAGCTCGAACGCGATCGTGATCGCGAACGACCTCCGCACGATCGGCATCGGCGGCGGCCAGACGAGCCGTGTCGACGCGGTGCGCCTCGCCCTCGACAAGGCGCGGACACAGGGGCACGACCTCGCCGGCGCCGCTCTCGCCTCGGATGCATTCTTTCCCTTCGCGGACGGACCGGCGGCCGCGCTCGAGGCCGGTGTGGGCGCGATCATCCAGCCCGGTGGCTCGAAGCGAGACGACGAGGTGACCGCCGCCGTCGAGGCCGCCGGCGCGACCATGATCGTCACCAGGCGCCGGCACTTCCGGCACTGACGCCGGAATAGCAGCAGCGGCAGGGCCGTTTTCAGGGCAGGAGCAAGGACGACGAGAGGAGAGCCATGACCACGAATCAGCCTGACCCCCGCCGCTGGAAGGCGCTGGCGCTCGTCTGCGTGGCGTTCTTCATGACCATCCTCGACGTCTCGATCGTCAACGTGGCGCTGCCGTCGATCGGACGCTCCCTCCACTTCTCGCAGGCGAACCTGCAGTGGGTCGTCACCGCCTACGCGATCACCTTCGGCGGCTTCTTGCTGCTCGGTGGCCGCGCCGCCGACCTCCTCGGCCGGCGCGCGGTCTTCATGTTCGGCCTGGTGGTCTTTTCGGCTGCGTCCCTCGCCTGCGGGCTCGCCGGCTCGGAGACCGTCCTGATCGCGTCCCGCGCCGTCCAGGGGGTCGGCGCGGCAATCATCTCGCCGGCGACGCTCTCGATCATCACCACGACCTTCGACGAGGGCTCGGAGCGCAACAAGGCGCTCGGGATCTGGGGTGCGATGGGCGGCAGCGGGGCGGCGGTCGGCGTCCTCGCCGGCGGCATCCTCACGAAGTACCTCGGCTGGGAGTGGATCTTCTTCGTGAACGTCCCCGTGGGGGCGGCGGTGCTCGCGCTGACGCCGCGCTTCGTGCGCGAGAGCCGGATCGAGACGGACAAGCGCCGCTACGACCCGCTGGGGGCAGTGCTCGTGACCTCCGGGCTCGCGCTGCTCGTCTACACGATCTCGAAGGCACCCGACGTGGGCTGGGGCTCCGGGCGGACGATTGCGCTGCTCACGGGGAGCGCCGCGCTGCTCGGGGCCTTCGTCTTCGTCGAGTCGCGCGTCACCGCGCCCCTGATGCCGCTGCGCATCTTCAGGATCCGGACGGTGGCCGGCGCGAACGTGGTGGGTGCACTGCTCGCGGTCGCGGTCTTCAGCAACTTCTTCGTGCTCACCCTGTACGTGCAGCAGGTGCTCCACTACTCGGCGCTGAAGACCGGGATCACGTTCGTCGCGACCGCGGGCACCGTCGTCGTCGTTGCAGGACTCGCGCAGGCGCTCGTCACCCGCTTCGGACCGAAGCCGATCATGGCGCTCGGGCTCGCGCTGACCGCGGGAGCCATGGTCTGGTACGCGCAGATCCCGGTTCACGCGAGCTACGCGTCCGACCTCCTTCCCGGCTACCTCATGTGCGGGTTCGGGCTCGCGTTCTCGTTCATTCCCGTCTCGATCGCCGCGCTCGCGGGCGTGGAGGCGCGGGAGGCGGGCGTCGCCTCCGGACTCCTCAACACCTCGCAGCAGGTCGGCGGCGCGATCGGCGTCGCCGTGGTTTCGACGATCGCGACCTCGCACACGGCACACCTGCTCCGGCAAGGAGTCGCTCCCCCAGCCGCGCTGACCTCCGGCTTCCAGTGGGCATTCTGGGTCCTCGCGGGCGTGGCGGCCGCGGGTGCGGTGGCCGCGCTGACGCTCATCCCCAACGAGGAGGTCCAGACCGACCCGGCAGTCGCGCCCGCGGCGCTGTAGGGCGCGACGCGAAGTACGCTTCGCGTCGCAATGGCTCGTGACTATCCGAGCGTCCTCGACCTCGTCGGGTCGACGCCGATCGTGCGGCTCGGCAAGCTGTCTCCACGAGGCGGGCCGCAGCTCCTCGCGAAGCTCGAGTACCTGAACCCCGGCGGCTCGGTGAAGGACAGGATTGGCCTGCGCATGATCGAGGCGGCCGAGCGGGACGGGCTGCTGCGGCCCGGGGGAACTATCGTCGAGCCGACCTCCGGCAACACCGGCGTCGGCCTCGCGATCGCGGCCGCGCTGAAGGGCTACCGCTGCATCTTCGTCATGCCCGACAAGATGAGTCAGGAGAAGATCTCGATGCTGCGCGCCTACGGCGCGGAGGTCGTGATCTGCCCGACGGCGGTCGAGCCCGACTCGCCCGAGAGCTACTACTCGGTCTCCGACCGCCTGGCCGAGGAGATTCCCGGGGGGTTCAAGCCCGACCAGTACTCGAACATGGCCAACCCGCAGGCGCACTACGAGGTGACCGCGCCCGAGATCTGGGAGCAGACCGGCGGGGAGCTCGATGCGATCGTCGTCTCGGTCGGGACCGGCGGCACGATCTCCGGCGTCGGCCGCTACTTCAAGGAGCAAAAGCCCGAGGTGCTGATCGTCGGTGCCGATCCCGAGGGCTCGGTCTACACGGCGAAGGCGGAGCGCGACGTGCACCCGTACCTCGTCGAAGGCATCGGCAAGGACGCCTGGCCGAAGACGATGGACCCTACGGTCGTCGACGAGTGGGTGCGGGTCTCCGACCGCGACTCGTTCCTGACCTCGCGACGACTGGCGCGCGAGGAGGGCCTGCTGGTCGGGGGCTCCGGCGGAACGACGGTGTGGGCTGCGCTCGAGATCGCGAAGCGATTCGGCCCGGACGGGCGGATCCTGACGATGCTGCCCGACTCCGGGCGCTCCTACATGTCGAAGTTCTACGACGACAACTGGATGCTCGAGCACGGGTTCGTGGAGCGCCGCTCGGCGCTGCCGACGGTCGAGGCGCTCCTGAGCTCGAAGCGTCTCGAGGAGGCGGACGTGCCGGCGCTCGTGACGATCGCTTCCCATCAGAAGGTCGGGGAGGCGATCGACGTCATGCAGCGCTACTCCATCTCGCAGCTGCCGGTGGTGCGAAACGGGGAGCTCGACTCGCTCGCCGACGTCGTCGGCTCGCTCCTCGACCGCGACCTCCTCGAGCGGGTCTTCCGGAACCCCGACGCGCTCCACGAGGACGTGGCGGCTGCGATGCAGCCTCCACTCGCTGCTGTCGACGTCGCCGGCGACCTCGACGAGGTCTTCGGGACGCTCACCGGCCGCACGAACGCCGTCGTGGTGGCGCGCGGCGGAAAGCCCGTCGGCGTCATCACCCGCTCGGACCTCCTCGAGTACCTGGCGCACAACCGCTGAGGCTCCCGCGGCTAGAGCCGCCGTGGCTAAGGTCGGAGGGTGAACGTCGAGAGCGCTCCGAACCCGGTCGACCCGCCGGACTACGCGACCTGGCCGACCTTCCGTCGGCTGCTGCGCCTCTGGCGCGAGCAGTGGCAACTGGGCGCGCTCGGCCTGTCCTGCGCGGTCGTCTACACGTCGATCTCGCTCGCGATTCCCGTGCTGATCGCCCGGGCGATCGATCACGCGATCCTCCACCACACCTCCTCCCTCTGGCCGTATCTCGTCGCCATCCTCGCGCTCGCCGCCGTCCGTTTCGCGATCAACTTCACCCGGCGCTACGCCACTGCGCGGATCGGCATCCGCGTCGAGACGCGCATGCGCGAGCTCCTGTACGGCGCCTACCTGCGCTTCCCGCGCGCGTTCTACGACCGCCACCCCACGGGCCAGGTCGTCTCGCGCGCCACGAACGACCTGTATCCCGTCCGCTACTTCATCGGCTGGGGGCTGGTGCAGGGAGCGCAAAGCGTGATGATGATCGTGGGCGCCGGGATCGTCCTCGCGATCGTCAATCCGCTGCTCGCGCTCTACACGGCGGTCTCGATGCCAGCGATCGGCCTCGTGGCCTGGCTCTTCGCGCACAAGGTGATGCCGATATCTCGCCAGGTCCAGGAGCGGAAGGGCGACGTCACCGAGGCCGCGGACGAGGCCGTCGTCGGGATCGAGATGGTGCAGGCTTTCGGCCGCGAGGACGACGTGCGCGGACGCTTCGACGTGAAGGCGACCGCGGTGAAGAACACCGTCCTGCGCCAGGCCGGCGTCGAGGCGCGGCACCTGCCCGGCCTCTTCTTCCTGCCGACGCTCTCGGTCGCCGTCGTCGTCTTCTTCGGCGGCCGCCGCGTCATCCACGGGACGCTCTCCTACGGGGAGTTCGCGCTCTTCATCCAGCTGCTCCTCCAGCTCGTGTGGCCGCTCGAGGCGCTCGGCTGGATCACGAACCTCGCGCAGCGGGCGCTCGCGTCGGCGAGCCGGAGCTTCGCCTGGCTCGAGAACGTCGTGACGCTGCCCGAGCCGGCAACGCCGCGGCAGCTTCCGCCCGGGCCGCTCGGAGTTCGCTTCGAGGGCGTCCGCTTCTCCTATCTCACCGGCGCCGAGGTGCTCCGTGGGGTCGACCTCGAGATCGAGGCGGGTCGCATCGTCGCCGTCTGCGGGCCTACCGGGTCCGGCAAGACGAGCCTGCTGAGCCTGCTCCCCCGCTTCTACGACCCGACGGCGGGGCGGGTGCTGCTCGGAGGAATCGATGCTCGCGACGTGCCGATCGCGGTGCTCCGCGAGGCAGTCGCGCTCGTCACGCAGCGCCCGATCCTCTTCTCGGTTCCGCTCCGCGACAACCTCACCGCCGGGCGGCCCGACGCGCCGTGGGACGAGGTCCTAGCGGCGTGCGAGGCCTCCGGGGTCGCGGCCTTCGCCGACGAGCTCCCGGCGGGCTACGACACCCTGATCGGCGAGCGCGGCGTGAACCTCTCGGGCGGGCAGCGCCAGCGGGTCGCGCTCGCGCGTGCGCTGATCGCCGGCGCGCGCGTGATCGTCCTCGACGATCCTCTTTCGGCCGTCGACACGCAGACGGAGCGCCTGCTCGTGGAGCGGCTCCGGCGCGCAGTGGCTGGGCTGACCGTCCTCGTGGCGACGCAGCGCCTCTCGACGATCGCGCTCGCCGACTACGTCGTCGTCCTGGACGAGGGAAGGGTGCTCGAGACGGGAACGCCCACCGAGCTGCTGGCGCGTGGGGGACAGTTCGCCGCTCTGTTCGGCGACGAGGTGGTTGCCGCGTGACGCAGCGACGAACGGGCCTGACGCGCCTCGGGCGCTACCTCGAGGGCCGCTGGCGGTGGGTCGGAGTACTCATGCTGGCCGCCGCCGGGGAGGCTGCCGCGCAAACCGGCGGCTGGCTCCTCGTTCGCTCCGCCATCAACAAGGGCATCGTCCGGGGAGACCAGGGCTTCCTGACGCACATCGTGGTCGCATACGCCGCGGTGAACGTCGTCGGCTGGCTGCTGTCAGGATTCCTCATCCGCGCGCTCGCCGGCGTCGGGCAGTCGGTCGTCCTGGGCTTACGCCGCGATCTCTTCGAGCACCTGACCTCCCTCTCGCTGCGCTACTTCTCCGAGCAGCGCGCGGGGTGGATCATCGCGCGGCTGACGAGCGACGTCGATGCGCTCTCGGACGTGCTCTCGCAGGGCCTGCCGACGCTCGTGACGAACCTCGTGCTGCTTCCGGCCGCCGTGATCGCGCTGTTCGTCAACGACTGGCGGCTGGCGCTGATCTCGCTCGTGATCCTGCCGCCGGCTCTCGTACTGACCCGCTGGTTCCAGGTCACCTCGCACGCGGCGCAGCTCGACGTCCGCAACCGTATCTCGGCTGTTACTGCGCAGCTCGCCGAGTCGGTGTCCGGAATGGCGGTCGTCCAGGCGTTCAACCGGGAGCGCTCCTTCCAGCGCGACTTCGACGAGCTAAACAACGCCAACCGGACTGCGAACACCTACGCGCAGAAGATCTTCTCGGTCTTCTTCCCCTCGATCGAGTTCCTCGGGATTGTCGCGACCGTCGCGGTACTGCTCGTCGGGGCGCACGTCCTCCCGCCCGCGCAGATCGGCACCCTCGCCGCCGCCTACTTCCTGCTCCAGCTCGTCTTCCAGCCGCTCCAGGAGCTCTCCGACGTCTACGGCCAGCTTCAGTCCGCCGCAGCTGCCATGGTGAAGATCACCTCCGTCCTCGACGCGGAGCCGGACATCACGGACCGGCCGGATGCCCGGCCGATCGGCCGGATCGAGGGCGCCCTCGACCTGGACGGCGTCGTCTTCGCCTACGGCGACCACGAGGTGCTGCACGGGATCGACATCCACGCGCCGGTGGGCGGCTGCCTCGCGCTCGTCGGCGAGACCGGTGGCGGGAAGTCGACGCTTGCCAAGCTCGTCGCGCGCTTCTACGACCCGAAGAGTGGGAGCGTCCGGATCGACGGCCGCGATCTGCGCGAGGTGCAGCTCCGCTCATACCGCCGCCAGCTGGGCGTTGTGCTCCAGGACCCGTTCCTCTTCTCGGGCACGATTGCGGAGAACATCCGCTTCGCGCGGCCCGACGCGACCGACGAAGAGGTCGCGTCCACGGCGAGCTCGGTCGGGCTCGACCGCGTCGTCGCCCGGTTCGAGGACGGTCTTCGGCACCAGGTACGTGAGGGCGGCGCGGGTCTCTCCGCCGGCGAGCGCCAGCTCATCTCGATCGCCCGCGCGCTGCTCGCCGACCCCCGGATTCTCATCCTCGACGAGGCGACCTCGAACATCGACCGACCGACCGAGATTTTGATCGAGCGCGCGCTCGACCGCCTCCTGCGCGGCCGCACGTCGCTCATCATCGCCCACCGCCTCGCCACGGTCCGGCGCGCGGACGAGATCCTCGTCGTCGAGCACGGCCGCGTAGTCCAGCGAGGCGCCGAAAGGGAGCTGCTCGAGGCCGACGGTCCCTTCCGGCGCCTCGCGCGCGACCTCAGCGGCCCTGTCAGCCTCGCCGCGGCGGCGAGCTAGCGGTTTCCCACCCAGCGGTAGCCGGCGGCTCGGATGGCGCCGGCAGCCACCATCGCCTGCTCGAGCGCCTGGGTCGACGGGCCGTCGAGCCAGCGGTAGAGGTAGGGCCGCCACTCGAGCAGCCGCCGCTCGAAGCGGGCCTCGAGCGCCGGCAGGAGGAAGCCCGAGGGATGCAGATCCGAGTGCTCCTCACGCCAGCGGTCGAGGTCCGGCGGCGCCTGGGGCTCCGTACCGGCGGCGGTGAGGATCCGGTGCTGGGCCTCGTACCACTCCTGCGTCGGCGCGTCGAGCCGCTCCGGGGCGAACTCGTCGACGACGAGGAGCGGCGCGAGCGCGGCGAGCTTGTCGACCGCCGCCGGCAGCGGCTCGACGTGATGGAGGACGCGCGCCGCGACGATCGCGTCGAACGGGCCCGGATCGTCGAGCTCCTCCAGCGTGATCTGCCGGAAGAGGGCTCCCTCCGGTGCGTGCGGGTCGATCGCGAGGACGTCGTAGCCTGCCTCTGACAGCGCCAGCGCCAGCTCTCCTCGTCCGCAGCCGACCTCGAGCACGCGGGCCGGCGGCGGCGGAAGATGGGTGAGGACGAACTCGTTGAGCTCCACGGTGGAATCCATCAGCCTCGCACAGCTGCGGCCCTACGTCGTCGCCCATCAGAGCTTCGCCACGCGCGTGCGGAATGCGCGAGCCGAGGAGGCCGCGGAGGCGATCGCCCGCCTCGGCAACGTCCAGCTCGACTCGATTTCGACGGTCGACCGCGCGCATCGGCTGACCCTCGTCTCGCGAGTCGGCGCGTACCCGCGGGGCACGGTCTCACAGCTGCTCGGCCAGGGGCGGATCTTCGAGTACTGGGGCCACGAGGCTTGCCTCCTGCCGATCGAGGACTACCCGCTGTTCAAGCGACGGATGGTCGACCTCCGCGACCGGCACTGGTGGGGAAGGGAGCGGCAGGATCCAGCGACGGAGGCCGAGGTGCTCGCGGCGATCCGCGAGCGAGGGGCCCTTCCCTCCCGCGCCTTCGAAGGGTCGGCGGGGCCAGGCATGTGGAGCTGGAAACCCGCCAAACGTGCGCTCGAGCACCTGTTCGCGGCCGGCGAGGTCGCGGTGGCCGGGCGCAAGGGCTTCCAGAGGCTCTACGACCTGCCGGAGCGCGTGATCCCGCGGCGCTACCTGGACGCGGCGACGCCGTCGACGGACGAGTTTCAGCGCGGGTATGTCCTGCGCGCGGTGCAGGCAAGGGGGGCGCTGACGGAGTCGGGGATCGCCGAGCACTGCCGCTTCCCCGGAGGCGCCCGCGCGATGCGGAGCGTCGTCGATTCGCTCGCGGCCGAGGGCCTCATCCGGCGGGTCGCCGTCGGCGATAACGGCCCGCCGATCGTCGTGCCGGGGGACGCGGAGCTCGACGGGCAGCCGCGCGCGGGCGGCGTCCTACTCTGCCCGTTCGAGAACATGCTCTGGGATCGCGCCTTCACCGAGCGCCTCTTCGGCTTCCGGCACGTGATCGAGGTCTACAAGCGCCAGCACGAGCGCCTGTACGGCTACTACGTGTTGCCGTTCCTGCTCGGCGACCGGCTCGTTGGCCGCGCGGACCTGAAGAGCGACCGCGCCGAAAACGTCCTCCGAGTGCGCGCCTTCCACATCGAGTCGGGCGTGCGTCGGACGAAGCGGCTGGAGGCTGAGCTCGAGCGCGCACTGGCGAGACTCGCCCGCTGCATCGGGCTCGAGCGGGTCGCGCGGTGACCGCTACCTATTCGCCGGGCAGGACCGGCGGGGGGCGCCACATGTCGCGGCCCTGAGCGCGCAGGTCCGCGAGCCCCTTCTCCGCCAGCGTCCGCAGGCGCGTGATCGTCTCGTCCACGTGGGCCTCCCAGGCGTCGCGCTCCTCCTTACTCTTCCACATCTTCTTCCTCTTCCCCATCTTCGAGGAACCTCCTGATCCGTCGCAGCTCATTGAGGATGTCCGTGATCGCGAACATCACCGAAATCGCTTCGTCACGGTAGACCACGGGTCCCGCGTCCACAAGAGAAGCATCGCGCCGGCGCGCCTTGGCCGCCAGACGCGGTTCGGGACCTGCCCGGTAGCATCGAACCATGGACTTCGAGACGCGCGCGATCCACGAAGGGCAGGAG
>JBBQDZ010000074.1:0-10835 GCA_038320185.1 Gaiellales bacterium | reverse complement strand
CAGCCGGCGAGGAGGAGGCAGGCGAGGAGAGCTGTGGCGGCGGTGGCGGTGCGCATCCGCTCAAGCTACCGTCAGTCAGCAAGACCCAGCGAGGGATCTGCCCTGCGCCATGCACGGAGCCGAGCAAGGCGACGAAGAGTGCGACTGCGACCATCACCGCTTCGTATCGACAGCCGGCGTGCAAAGTGTGAAATCGTCCGGCGCATGAACAGACGACGACTCATCTCCATCTGCCTCGGCGCCGGCGCACTGATTGCCGCCGCCTCGGCGCTCGGCGCCGCTTCGCTCCACCCGTCGGGCAAGTTCCAGACGGTTCTCAAGGGAAAGACACCCGCGCTCCTGAACGGGAAGTGGGTCTTCAACTTCAGCTCGAAGTCACCCGGCTCGTTCACGACCACGAAGAGCGGGAAGCTCGTGATCCGCGGGATCGCGGTCTGGACCGGCAGCAAGGTCACGATCACGGACGTGAGCGGCTCGCTCGCCTGCACGGGCAAGAGGAGGATCGGGGTGTACAGCTACAGCTTCAGCGGCCAGGAGGGCCTGCTGCGGCTGAAGCCCCTCGTCGAGCTCTGCGACGGCCGCAAGCTCGTGCTGACGACGCACCCGCTCTCAGCGGCCTAGGAGCCCACAGCACACCGGCCGGGGGCGGTCGCTCCCGGCCGGTGAGGCTAGCCCAGCCGGACGATTCCGCCCGGCGCCTCGAGCGCGACCGGCGCCTCGAGCGCGACCGGCGCCTGGGCGCTCCAGGGGAAGTCGATCCAGAGGTCGGTCCGCTTCCAGACGTACTCGCAAGCGACGATCGAGCGCGGTTTCTCGTAGAGCACCGCCACCCGCACCTCGGCGACCTTCCCCTCGCAGAAGTCCTTGATGAGCGCGAGCGTCTGCCCGGTGTCGGCGACGTCGTCGGCGACCAGGACGTTCGCCTCCGCCACGTCGACGAGGTCGGGAACCGGCGGCAGCAGCATCGGCACGTCGAGACGCTCGTCGACGCCCGTGTAGAACTCGACGTTCATCGTGTAGGTGTTCTTGACGCCGAGGGCGTACGCGAGCGCACCGGCGACGAGCAGGCCACCGCGGGCGACCGCGAGCACCATGTCCGGGCGGTAGCCGTCATCGCGAACCTGCTCTGCGAGCGCGCGCGCGGCGATGCCGAGCTCCTCCCAGGTCATCCGCTCCCGCGCCCGCTCCACGCCGGAGAACTCTAAGAGGTGGGAGCCTCGGGGGCCGGAAGGTATGCGACCATCGGGGATCGTTCGATTCGGGGTCAAGACGATTGTTCTCACCGTGCTCTTCGCCGGTCTCTCGGCGGGTACGGCAGGCGCGATGCCCGTGCCGCTCGACTACGCCACCGCTCCCCTCTCTTTCACCGATAAGGGCACGCGCCTGGTCGTCTCGACGAACGCCTACCGGGTCGTCCTCGACAAGGACAACGGCGCGATCCTCAGCCTCGACGACCGCGGAAGGGGGACTCAGCTCCTGCAGGGACAGGGAGGCTGCCTCTGGGGTGCGCGCCTGGCGGGCGACGCTGACTACGTCGGAGGCTGCTCCTTCCGGCGCGGCGGGGCGGACCGGTTCTCGTACCGCTGGAATGCGCGCAGGGCGACGCTGACCCTTGCCTACGACGCGGCTGGGGCAGGCATCGACGCGGAGGCGACGCTAACGGCCGCCGACAGCTCGTTCGACTTGCGACTCTCGCTCGTAGACCGCAGGCCCGGCCCCGCACTCGAGAACGTCCTCTTCCCGGCCGACCTCCGCGCCTCGTGCAAGGTCGTGCGTGCCGGCTACGCGCCCAACTTTCTGCCGGGTGTCCGCCTCGAGCCGGCCTTCTTCTCGCGCGTCGGCAACAACGTCAACACCTACCCTTCGCGGTGGGCCTTCGCCGACTACCTCGCACTAGATCTCGGCGACAGCCACCTGTCACTCTCGGCTGTCAACCCTTCGCCGAACCCGCTCGCGCCGGTGACTCTCGGCTTCGTCCACACCGACCCCGCCGGCGGGTGCGGGGAGCGAGTCTTCTGCATCGTCCACGCGTTCGAGACGTGGATCCGCAGCGGCGAGCGCTGGACGAGTCCGACCGTGCGCGTGCGCGTGGGGGCGACAGCGCAGGAGTCGATCCTCGGGTACCGGCGCGACAGTGGCATCGACGCCTACCCGTCGCTCGCCGACAAGCTCGGGCCGAGGCTGGCGGCGCTTGCGCGGGCGCCGCTCATCAAGGCCGACCTCCGCAAGGGCGTCCCTCCCTTCGCCGAGTGGGAGCCCGACCTGGCGCGCCTCCCGTCGCCCTCGCTTCTCCACCCGGTCGCCTACCAGCCGCGCGGGCACGACGAGAACGACCCAGACTTCCTCCCGCCGGACCTGGTCTTCGGGACGACCGCCGACCTCCGCGCGGCGGTCGAGGACGCGCACGCGCACGGGGCGCTCGTCATGCCCTACCTGAACGCGAGCTGGTGGGACACCGACTCGCCGACCCTGGAGGCGCTCCCGCCGCCGCTACGGCCGGCCGACGTGGCGGTGCAGAGCGCGCAGGGCACCCCGTTCGTCGAGCACTACGCCGAACACTACGGCTACGTCGTCTCGCCGTACGTCCCGTTCGTCCGCGACCGCGTGGCGGCGCTGCTCGATCAGTGGCGAACGGAGGTGCCGACCGACTGCCTCTTCTTCGACCAGATCGGCGCGCGGCCCTGGGTGCGCGACTTCAACCCGGCGACGCCGACCCCGCTTGCCTACGAGGACGGCTGGCTCTCGCTCTTCGCCCCCTACCGCGACCGCTGCCTGATGATCGAGGACGGGTGGGACCGCCTTGCCGACACGTTCGTCGGCTTCCACGGCGGCCTCCTCCTCCAGCATCGCGAGCAGGACGAGCCGAACCGCGAGTGGGGGGCCGGTAACTGGGAGCCTTACCCCCTCGCGCTCTGGCTCTTCCACGACAAGGTGCTGCTCTACCAGCACGACCTCTTCGAGGGGACGATGACCACCGACCCGGAGGCGCTCGCCTGGAACCTTGCCTTCGGCTTCGTGCTCTCGTACGCCTGGACTCCCGCCTCGCTCGAGAGCTCCTGGCTCGGGCTTGTCGGGACGCTGCAGCGGGTGCTCGGGCCGCACTATGCCGGGAAGCCTCTCGCTGCGTACGCCGAGCTCGCACCCGGAGTGACGGACTCGAGGTTCGGGGACCTCCGCGTCGTCGCGAACCGCAGCCGTACGCCCTACCCGCTCGATGGCTACGGCATCGCGCCGGATGGCTTCCTGGCCCGCACGCCCGACGTGACCGCCGGTGCCTTCGTCGACACCTTCGACGGGGCCGGACTCGCGGCGGGCACGCACTACCTAGTCGTCGAGCGGAGCTCAGACGCGCTGACGGTGCGTCAGCCGCTCGGGGAGGACACGCCGATCGCGCTCGCGCCGCCGCCGTCCTGGCACCCCGGGCAGGCTCTGCACGGGCGTGCCTACGGAGCCGACGGAGCGGAGCTTGGAGACGCGGGTGGGGAACTCGTCGCCGGCCGCTTCCGGCTCGAGGTCAGGGCCTCGCTCGGTGGGCAGAAGGTCGCGTTCTATCGGATCGGCTGATCAGGCGACCGGCCCTGCGGCGGCGAAGGCTGGTCTCGCCATCACCGTCTCGCGGATCCGCACGAGCCTCGGGTAGTCCTCGAACGAGAGAGGAAGCGCGAGGCTGCGGAAGAGCACGGGCGCGACACAGGCGTCGGCGATCGTGAAGCCTCCACCGCACACGGTTCCGTCCTCCTCGGCGAAGCGCTCGAAGCAGGCGAGCGCCTCCGCGGCCCCCGGCAGTGCGCGCTCGACCTTCGCGGCGTCAGCTCGCTCCGGATGGAAGGCTCCGGTTTCGAAGTCGCCCGTCTCGAAGAGCACTGGCAGCTCGAGGCGGAAGAGCGCGGGTCGCGTTGAGGTCGACCAGGCATCGAGGGCCCAGTCGACGCGGGCCCGGCGTGTCGGATCGACCGGGTAGAGGTCCTCGCGCCCCTCGCGCGTGGCGAGGTACCGCGCGATCGCGTTCGACTCGGCGAGCTGCAGGTCGCCGTCCTCGAGGGTCGGCACGCCTCCGAACGGGTTGACCCGCGTGTACCAGTCCGGGCGCGGCCGCGCGAGTGCGACGTGGCGTCGCTGGTACTCCAGCCCGAGCTCGGCAAGCAGGAAGCGGACCTTCAGCGCGTTCGAGGACACCGGGTGGTCGTAGAGCAGCAGGCCGATGCCCTGAGCCTATCGAGGGACCTCGCCGGGCATGCACGGCGTAGGACCTGGAGAATGAACCGCCGCGACTTCCTCGCCGCCGCCGCGGCGTCGCCCTTCCTGCTCCGCGCGACCGCTTGGGCTGCCACGGGCCCGGTCGCACTCGTGACGGCGGACACCGAGGCACACGTCGCCGCCGTGTCTCTCGCTGACGGACGCATCCTCACGCGGCTTGCGACGCTGGCCGCCCCGCGGAGCATCGAGACGATCGGAGGCCGAGGTGCGGTCGTCGCGCACACGACAGAGGGAGCCGTCTCGATCCTCGACACCGATCCGCTACGCGTCCGCCGTGTCCTGCGAAACTTCGACGAGCCGCGGTACACGGCGGTCCGGAAGGACGCCCGTTTCGCGTATGTCACCGACTCCCGACGCGGCGACGTCGCGGTTCTCGATCTCGCTCGTGGCCGGGTCGTCGGCCGGACGGAGCTCGGCGGTCCGGCGCGGCACGTCACGCTCTCGCCGGATGGAACGGCGCTGTGGGTTGCGCTCGGGTCCAAGGCGGCGGAGTTCGCTGTGATCGACGTTTCCCGGCCCACTCGGCCCCGCCTTGTGAGGCGCATCGCGCCGCCGTATCTCGCCCACGACGTCGGGTTTGACCCTCTCGGCGACCGCGCCTTCGTCACCTCGGGCGACCGGGGGACGATCGGCGTCTACGACGCGCGCACACTCCGGCTCCTGCGCAGGCTCCCCGCGAACGCCCCGCCGCAGCACGTCACCTTCCGGGACGGCCACGCGTTCGTCACGAGCGGCGACGACGCCTCGCTTCACGTCCACCGCCTGCGCGACGGTGCACTTGTCCGGTCGACCCGGGTGCCCGTCGGCTCCTACAACGTCCAACAGGGCTTTGGCCGGATCCTCACGCCGTCGCTCGAGCGGGGGACGCTCTGCATCCTCGACGGCTCGGGCCGCGTCGTGCGCACCGTGCGGGTCGCGGCGTCCTCGCACGACGCCTGCTTCGTCGCGGCCGCCTGAGCGCTCGCTCCGCCGCTGCTCTGGACATGGCCGCACTCGACATGTTCGGGGGTCAGGCCCCCGGACATGTCCAATTGCCTCGAGGCGGCGCCGCTGCGTGAGGGACATGGCCGTTGCGGCGTCCACCGAAACGGTCGGTGGAGCATGTCCCGGTCCTCCGCGCCGGCCGGGTCCCTCGCGGACGCGTCTCGACGGGGTCAGGCCCGACGCCAGAGCACCGGGAACAACGGGTGGTTCATGGCCGCTCCGGCCGGCAGCTCCTTCAAGAGCTCGGGGAACTCCGGCGAGGTCTTCCACGGCCGCGGCGCGTGCACGGCGTCGTCGCCGACGAAGCGGACCGAGAAGGCGCGCCGGCGGTGCGTCGCCCCGCCAGCGGCGTGGAGTGTGAGCATGTGGAAGAAGACCGCGTCCCCGGGCTCGAGCTCCCAGGCGAGAATCCGGTCGGCGTCCCGCTCGCGGTCGATCTCGGGAAGCTCCTCGAGGCTGCCCTCCGGAAACCACCGGGCCTCGTGCGCGAGGAACGTCCGCGGCATCAGCCACGGTCCGAGGTGCGAGCCGGCGAGGAACTCGAGCGTCGAGTGTCGATCGACCGCGTCGAGCGGCAGCCAGAGGCTGCAGACCTGGTGCCCGTCGACGTTGTAGTAGGGCTGATCCTGGTGCCATGGAGTCGGCTGCCGCGTGCCCGCCTCCTTCACGAGCAGGTGGTCATGGAAGAGGCGCACCTCTCGCGAGCCCATCAGCTCGCCGGCGAGCGCTGCGGCGCTGGAACGGCGGAGGAACTCCTCATACTCGGGGATCCGCTGCCAGTTTCGGAAGTCCTCGAAGAAGCGGCCGGGATCGTCGGGCCGGCTCGCGACGAGCGCCGCCTCGCTCGGCGCCGCGAGGTTCCGCTCGACGCCCCGCTCGAGAAGCTCGAGCTCTTCCTGCCGAAAGGCTCCCCGGACGCAGATGGCGCCGTCGCGGCGGTAGGCCTGCACGAGCTCCGGCGCGAGCACCACGAGCCGATCGTATAGTCGCTCCGTGCACGCTCTCGGCGACGTCGTCGACCTCGACCACTACCCGCTCGGCGAGCTCGACGGAAGAGCGGGCCGGGGACTCGTCGCGCGCTGCCGCGAGGAGCTGCGCGGTGACGGCGCGGTCAAGCTCGACGGCTTCGTCCGAGCGGGCGCGCTCGCGCGGCTCGTCGCGCAGTCGCACGAGGCGGCGCCCTTCGGGCATCCAAACGACGAGACCCACAACGTCTACTTCTCGAAGCTCGACGAGTCCCTGCCGGAGGACGATCCGCGACGGCTGCTGGTGCGCTCCGCGCAGAAGGCCGTGGCGATGGATCTCCTGCCGCCCGACTTCGTCGCGCGCGTCCTCTACGAGTCGGACGAGATGACCCGGTTCGTGGCCGCCGTCGTCGAGGCGGACCCTCTCTACCGGAGCGCCGACCCGCTCGACGGCTGCAACATGACGGTCTACGAGGCCGGGGACGAGCTCGGCTGGCACTTCGACCAGAGCGAGTTCTCGGTGACACTGATGATCCAGCGCGCTGAGCGGGGCGGCGACTTCGAGTACGTGCCGATGATCCGGACGCCGGAGGACGAGCGGCGCGAGGCCGTCGCCGCCGTGCTGCGGGGCTCGCGGGAGGGAGTCCGCGAGCTCCTCAGCGAGCCCGGCACGCTCGCCTTCTTCCGCGGTCGCTATTCGCTGCACCGGGTCTCTCCCGTCGAGGGCGAGATTCCGCGGATGAACTCCGTTCTGACCTATGCGCGCGACCCGGAGCACCGGCTGAACGAGCTCGCCCAGCAGATGTACTACGGGCGACCCTCGACCGCGAGATGATCCGGCGGGCCGCGGCCCGCCGAGCTACTGCGACCAGTCCGTTGGCCTGCGGTCCCAGCGGTGGGGCCGCAGACGCGCAACGAGCTCCGCAGGCAGCGGGCCGGCGTCGCTCGCGGCGACGTTCGCGCGTACGTGCTGTGATCGGCGCATGCCGGGGATGATCGTGCTCACGTCGGGGTTCGAGAGGATGAAGCGCAGCGCAAGCTCCGGCATCGTCGTCCCCTCTGGCACGAGTGGCGCCAGCGCCTCCGCGTGATCGACGCTAGCGTCGAGGTTTTCGCGGACGAAGTAGCTGTTGCGCCAGTCGCCCTCCGGCCAGGTCGTCTCGCGCGTCAGCGTCCCGGTCAGCGTTCCCTCGTCGAAGGGGACGCGGGCGATGACGGCCACGTCCAGCTCGCGGCACAGCGGGAAAAGCTCGTCCTCGGGCGCCTGGTCGAAGACGTTGTAGATCACCTGGACGGCGTCGATGAGGCCGGTGCGAAGCGTTCGCAGCGCGTTCCACGGCTCCCAGCGATTGATCGAGATGCCGATCGCGCCGACGAGGCCCTCGCTCTTCAGGGCGGTCACCCCCTCCTGCCAGCCCTCGTCATTTGCCCAGTCGTCTTCCCAGACGTGGAACTGGATCAGGTCGACGCGATCGAGGCCGAGGTTCGCGAGGCTCGTCTCGGTCGACGCTCGGATGTGCTCCGGCGGGAAGGCGGCTTCGATCGCGTCGCCGCGTCGCGAGGGCCACTGCTCGTTTCGCGGCGGGACCTTCGTGGCGGTGTAGAGGCGACGGTTCGGATTCGCGCGGACGAGCCGGCCGAGCAGGCGCTCGCTGTGCCCGTTGCCGTACGCGAGGGCCGTGTCGAAGAAGGTGCAACCGAGGTCGACGGCGAGCTGGAGCGACTCGAGCGACTCGGCGTCGTCCGAACCCGTCCAGCCACCCATGCCCCACATGCCGTAGCCGATCTCCCCGATCTGCCAGCCGGTCCGCCCGAAGCGTCGCTCACGCACCCCGCCATCCTCGCAGGCGGGAAGGTCGAGCGGCGCGCCCAATGTTCCCGTCGCAAAGAGCGGACTTTTCGTTTGGGAGGGGTCTTGATGGGACGGGGAAGGGCGGCTAAGTTCTCCATTGCCGAGCACGGGGCGCAAGTAGATTGAAGCCCCACCGAGCGATTGGCGACTTCGGTCGAAGGTCGGTCTGTGTGGTGGACGAAAGCGCAACCGGCTCGGCATTTTCTTTGCCCTCGGACAGCACGCGGTAGCCCGTGCCGCACCCGGAGCTCGAGGCCGAGCAGGCATACATCGACGATGCCTACGAGAGCCTCGAGCGGATGCGCTCGGTCCTCGGGGGTGCGGCCGGCGCCGGGGTGGAGGAGGTCGCGGCGCTCGCGCTTGAGGCCTGGAGTGCCCGGCGCCTTCGTACTTTCGAGGACGCCGAACGTGGCCTCTGCTTCGGGCGGCTGACGCTCGACGGCGCGTCGGCGCCGCTGTACGTCGGGCGCCGATGGGTGCACGACGAGGGCCAGAAGGTGCTCGTCGTCAACTGGCAGGCACCCGCCGCGCGACCCTTCTATACGGCGACGCCGGCCGATCCGCAGCGCGTCGCCGTGCGCCGCCGCTTTCGGATGCAGGGTCGGCGACTCCTCGACATCAGCGACGAGTCGCTGGACGGCAGCGGCTCGGGCGCCGCGCTCGGCGACTTCCTGCTCGAGGAGCTCCAGCGCAGTCGCGACGAGCACATGCGGGACATCGTGGCGACGATCCAGTCTGACCAGTACCGGCTGATCACGCACGAGCTCGGAGGCACCCTGATCATTCAGGGTGGCCCCGGAACCGGGAAGACCGCCGTCGGGCTCCATCGCGCCTCGTACCTCCTCTACACCCACCGCGCGCGGCTCGCGCGTACGGGCGTGCTCGTGGTCGGCCCCAACCCGACCTTCATGGAGTACGTCTCGCACGTCCTGCCGGCGCTCGGCGAGGAGGCGGTCGAGCAGCGCGCGGTGAGCGAGCTCGTGGACGGCATCGTCCCGTCGGTCTCCGATCCGCCAGAGCTGGCCGCGCTGAAGGGCGATGCGCGGCTGGCGCAGGTGATCGCCCGCGCAGCGCAGATGCGGCAGCGCGCCGCCCCGGAGGATCTCTGGGCGAGGCTGGAGGGCGCGATCGTAACGGTGCGAACGCGGGAGGTGGCCGAGCTGCTCGAACAGGCCCGGGAGGAGCTCGGGCACTCCGTCCGCGCGCGCGAGCGGTTCCGGATGGACGTCCTGCGTCGCTTCTACGAGCGCTACGGCAGCATCCTCGGCGCGGGTGCGCTTCGCGACTTCATCGAGGTCGAGCGCGCGCTTCGCGCGAAGGGCTTCCTCGGCCGGTGGGTCGACCGGGTCTGGCCCTTCCCGTCCGCCGAGACGCTCGTGCGCTCTCTCCTCTCCCAGCGAGCGCGGCTCGCGGAGGCGGCCGAGGGGCTTCTCTCCGCCGACGAGCAGCGCCTGCTCCTGCGCTCGCGGCCGTCGCGCGGTGTCTGGAGTGAGGGGGACATCCCGCTGCTCGACGAGGGGCGCGCGCTGCTCGCCGGATCGAGCCGGACCTACGGCCACCTCATCGTCGACGAGGCGCAGGATCTGACGCCGATGCAGCTTCGTGCGATCGCGCGTCGCGCTCCCTCGGGCTCGATCACGATGCTTGGCGACATCGCCCAGGCCACGGGTCCGATCGAGCACCAGGGCTGGGTCGACATCCTGGCGCACCTCCCGCGGGGCGACGTGGCATCGGTCGAGGAGCTCCGCTACGCCTACCGCGTGCCGAGCGAGATCATGGAGCTCGCACTCCCGCTGCTGGAGTGGATCGCTCCGGACGTCGCGCCACCGGTCGCCTACCGGCCGGGCGGTCGTGCGCCAATCCTCCGCCGGGTCGGCGCGGGAGAGCTGGCCGGCGCTGCGGTCGAGGAGGCTGCGCGCCTTGCACTCGAGGAGGGGCTGATCGCCCCGGCGGCCGTCCTCACCGCGGTGAAGGGCCTGCCCGGCGGGTCCGCGTTCGACGAGGGGATCCCGCTGCTGACGCCGCGCGGGGCCAAGGGCCTCGAGTTCGACCACGTGATCGTGGTCGAGCCGGCGGCGATCGCCGACGAGGAGCAGGGCCTGCGAGCGCTCTACGTCGCGCTCACGCGCCCGACGACGACGCTCGTGGTCGTGCACGCGCGGCCGCTCCCGGAGCTGCTGGACCGGAGTCGTTGCCTACACAGGCAATGAACCAGACCGCGGGATAGACTCGATCCCGTGGCCGACTGGGCGACGATCTCGTCGCTGGCGACGGCGGGCGGCACGCTCGTGCTCGCCGCGGCGACCTTCGCCTCCGTCCGCTCGGCGAACCACGCCGCCCGCGTCGCCGAGCGCTCGCTGCTCGCGGAGCTGCGGCCCCTTCTCGTGCCCTCGCGGCCAGAAGACCCGGCGCAGAAGGTCGGCTTCGCAGACGAGAAGTGGCTCGTGGCGCCGGGCGGTGGCGCCGCCGCCGAGGCGAGCGCCGATGCGGTCTACCTCGCGATGGGGCTTCGCAATGTCGGCGCCGGCCTCGCCGTCCTCCACGGGTGGTGCTTCTATCCGGAGCGCCGGCTCGGCGACGCCTCGCATCCTCCGACGGAGGACTTCCACCGGCTGACGCGAGACCTCTACGTGCCGGTCGGTGACATCGGCTTCTGGCAGGGCGCTTTCCGAGACCCCGAGGCGGAGGAGTTCGAGGCCGCGCGCGTCGCGATCGAGCGGCGGGAGACGGTGACGGTCGACCTGCTGTACGGCGACCACGAAGGCGGCCAGCGCGTC
>JBBQDZ010000073.1:0-11148 GCA_038320185.1 Gaiellales bacterium | reverse complement strand
TTCAGCTAACTTCTATAGGCAACGTCCGTCTGACTCAGGTGATGCAACTAAAAAGCCTGCAAAGCTCCAGCTGTGATCGCGCCCGCGAGGGTGTGTCGCTGCGACTCGACGGCGAGCTCTCGGAGTTCGAGCATGTGCGCCTCGACGCGCACCTCGCACGTTGCGGCGCCTGCGCCGAGTTCGCGAGCGACGTCACGGCGACCTCGCTCGCCCTTCGTGGTGCCCCGTACGAGGTGCTTCAGAAGGCGATCGAGCTTCCCGGGCGCCCAGCCTCGCGGTTCAGTCGCACTGCCGGCGGAGCCGTGGCGGCCGCAGCGGTCGCTGCGGCGTTCATCCTGGCGCTCGTTCTTCCTGGTGGGCACGTCCAGGTCGGTCCGCCTCAACCGCGTATCTCACAGTCCAACAACGACGACCTCCGCGATCTACAGATCCTTCAGCGCGCTCAGCGGACACCCGCGTCGATCGTGATGTCGCGGCCGCTCCACGGGCCTGAAGCCTGATCGAAGATCTAGCTGCAGCTAGCTGAACGTCTCCAGGGCGCCCTGGTAGGCGCGGGCGCCGTTCGAGCAGCTGCCCCGCGTGGCTGCGTATCGAAGCTGCGTGCAGCCCGTCCGGCCGAAGCGACCGTTCGTGACCACATTCAGCGCCTCGCCGAGCCACCCGTAGCAGCTCGCCTGCGCGCTGCGGTCGACGTTGGCGCACTCTCGGATGAGCTGTAGCTGCGTGCGGAGCGGGACGAGTGCCACCTCCGGAACCCGGACTCCATGGATGCAGCTCGATGCCTCGTCTCCGGCGAGCTTCGCGCAGACCGCGAGCTGCTCGAAAGGGTCGACCGAGACGACGAGCGCGGCGCCGCTCAGGCAGCCGGAGCGCTGGAGCGAGATGAGGCCGCCGCAGGCCCGCCTGAGGGCCGCCGCCGTCTCGATCGGTTGAGCCGGCGGGTGGTCGCTGAAGGCCCGGTACCAGCAGGCGCGGACGAAGTCGCGAGGCGCCCTGGCGCAGACCGCGCGACGGGAGGTCAGCGCCGAGGAGGGCCGGCGCGTGCCGTCGTAGCCGGCGAGGGACATCCAGTAATCCATGTAGGCGCCCTGGGCGCAGTCGGCGGCGTCGGCGCGGCCGATCGCCCTGCAGGCGGAGAGCGCCGGGCCGAAGGTGTCGGAGAAGAGCCGCATGTAGGCGTGTCCGAGCCCGTGGACGCAGCTGTAGCGCTGGTACCGAGTCGGAGAACGGCGGCAGATGGCGACCGCCCCTTTCGGCCCGAACTGGACGATCTGGGGCCCGAGGTACGTGATCACGCCATGTGCGAAGCCCGCCGAGCACCCGGCGTCGTTCGTGCGCGGAAGGTAGTCCTGGAGGCGTGTCAGCGTCACCTTCGCCACGCGTCCGTAATTGCGCCCGACCGTGTGCATGAGGATGTGGCAGTTGGCCTCGAGGTAGCCGCCTGCGCCGTGGACGAAGCGGTCGATCCGCGGGAGCTCGCCCGCCGAGTCCTTCGTCTTGACGATCAGCTCGAGCAGCTGCCGGGCGAGGCAGGAGTCGTAGCGGGCTTTCCGCGCGAGGTAGATGTTGCAATACTGCACCGAGCGCGCCTCGCGCACCCGCGGGCCGTAGCCGAAGGTCGGCTCGCCGGGGCCGCCACCGCCGGGGGCTGCTTGCACGGCGACGAGCGCGCACAGCACCGCCGCCGCGCCCGCTCCACGGCGCCCCCAGCACGCTCCTCTTTTCGCTCCTGTCCGGCCCACAGTCCCTTGTAACAGTTGGACGACGGAAGAGACTGGATCGTTAGGCTTCAGCCACCGAAGAGCTACAGATGATTCCTTCGCTTCTCTCCTCATACTGCTGAGCCATCGACCACGCCGCCCGTGTGGCGGCGCTCGAGCACGACGCCCGCCAGCTTCTCGGTGCGGGCCGGCCGCAGACGCGCTTCGCTAGACTCAGAAGCAGGCTGGGCCGGCAGCACGGCGCCGCCCGGATACCCCCTCAGACCTCGCTCCAGGAGACCAATGCCTGATCAGAACGGTTCCTCTCAGAACGTCGGCAGGGTGGTCGAGATCAAGGGCGTCGTCATCGACGCCGTCTTCACCGGCGAGCTCCCAGGCATCAACACGGCGCTGCGAATCGCACTTCCAGACGGTGCAGGCAGCCTGATCGCGGAGGTCCAGGGGCATCTCGGGGACGACAGGGTGCGCGCCGTCGCGATGGATACGACCGACGGGCTCGCGCGCGGCATCGACGTGGTTGCTACCGGCGAGCCGATCACCGTGCCCGTCGGCGAGCCGACGCTCGGGCGGGTCTGGAACGTGATCGGCGATCCCGTCGACAACAAGGAGGCGCCGAAGGACGCGACGCGCTGGTCGATCCACCGCGACCCGCCGGAGTTCAAGGACCTCTCGCCGAAGATCGAGGTGTTCGAGACGGGCCTCAAGGTCGTCGACCTGCTCGCTCCCTTCATCCGTGGGGGCAAGGTCGGCCTCTTCGGGGGCGCGGGTCTCGGCAAGACCGTCTTGATCCAGGAGCTCATCCACAACGTCGCGATGCAGCACGGCGGCGTCTCCGTCTTCGCGGGCGTCGGCGAGCGCACACGCGAGGGCAACGACCTTTTGCTCGAGATGGAGGAGTCGGGCGTGCTCGACAAGGTCGCGCTCGTGTTCGGCCAGATGAACGAGCCGCCAGGTGCTCGGCTGCGGGTCGGCCTCTCGGGGCTGACGATGGCCGAGTACTTCCGGGACGAAGGCCAGGACGTGCTGCTCTTCATCGACAACATCTTCCGCTTCACCCAGGCGGGATCCGAGGTCTCGGCACTCCTCGGCAAGATGCCGAGCGCGGTTGGCTACCAGCCCGACCTCGCGACGCAGATGGGCCAGCTCCAGGAACGGATCACCTCGACACGGCACGGCTCGATCACCTCGGTGCAGGCGATCTACGTCCCCGCCGACGATCTCACCGACCCCGCACCCGCGAATACCTTCGCCCACCTCGACTCCTCGGTCGTCCTCACGCGGACGCTCGTCGAGCAAGGCATCTATCCGGCCGTCGACCCGCTCGACTCGTTCTCGCGGGCGCTCCAGCCCGGGGTCATCTCGGACGACCACTATCAGACAGCGACGCGGGTGCAGGAAATGCTCCAGACCTACAAGGATCTCCAGGACATCATCGCCATCCTCGGCCTCGACGAGCTGACAGACGAGCAGAAGCTCGTGGTGCAGCGGGCCCGGAAGATCCAGCGCTTCCTCTCTCAGCCGAATTTCGTCGCCGAGCAGTTCACGGGCACCCCGGGCAAGTACGTGAAGCTCGAAGACACGATCAAGGGCTTTCAGGAGATCATCGAGGGGAAGCACGACGATCTTTCCGAGCAGGCCTTCTACATGGTCGGCACGATTGACGAGGCTGTTGCGAAGGGTCGGGAGCAGAGCGGTGTCGACGCCGCGGAGCCGGAGACCGCGCCCGAGGAAGCGCCCGAGCCCGTCGCGGCGTAATGGCCGACGAGCGCAGGACGTTCGACGTCTCGCTCGTGACGCCCGAGGGCGCCGCGTTCGAGGGCGAGGCGGAGCTGTTGATCGTCCCGGGCGCGGACGGAGAGATCGGCATCCTCGCGCGACACGCGCCGCTCGTTGCGACGCTCAAGGCCGGAGCGACCCGGGTGCACGTGCGTCGCGATCAGGAGGTGCGCGAGTTCGCGACCGGTCCGGGCTTCTTCAAGGTCGAGCAGGATCGCGCGCTCGCGCTCGTGGACGATGCAGTGCCGACGCGTGAGATCGACACGACGCGCGCGCAGGCTCAGCTCGACACGGCGCGCGCGGAGCTCGAGCGGCTCGAGCGCGGCGAGTCGGATGCCGACCGATGGCAGCTCGAGCAGAGGATCCGTCACGCCGAGAACCAGCTCGCCGTCGTCGGGGGCGGCGAGGATCTGCGCCCGCTGACGACGGCCGGCGAGCAGCACATCTAGCCACTGCTGCGGCGCGGAGCCGTCACAGGCGTCGTCTTACGCTCAGCGGCGCGGCGCATCTACAGTAAGTGCCGATGAAGTGCGGCGCTCATCCACACGGCCCGCGCCGGCGTCGACGCGCGCTTCCGGCTGCGGCCGCAGCCGTGCTGGCCGTGACCCTCATCGTGGCCGCCGCGGCGAGCGCGATTGCCACTCCGCCTCGCTCGGCCGGCCTTGTTCGCGTCGTCTTCACGGGCAATGGCGGGGGTCGTTATCTGGACGTCACCCGCTGGCTCCACGACGACACCCGTGAGTGCTATGCCCGCCGCACTGCAGACGAGAAAGTCGCGGTCTCCTGGCGGCTGACGTGGACTGTGCCGGTGATCGCAACAAGCCACGGCTACACCCTCGGCCGACCGTCGCAGCTCGGGGGGGCGATATCCGGATCGGCTCGGGGCGCGTCTGTTCGGGATTCGTGCGATGCAGCCGAGGAGGAGCCGGGGTGGGCCGGCTCGGACGTCTGCCAGAAGAAGCTTCCGACGAAGTCGGCGGGCCGGGTCGACGTGGAAGCAACGTCGGTCGGGACCGACCTCTTCTTTCGCGGCCCGATCTTCGGAGGCCCCGGGAAGCCGTGCGAGCTCGAGATTCGCAACGACCAGCTCGTCGCCCATGTTCCGCTGGCGAGGGCAGCCCTGGCTGCTGTCGCCGAGGGTAGATCGCTGACCCTGCCGGTCGGACCCGAGCATCCCAGGCCCGGCGACGACTATCTCGGTACGCGCAACTGTTCGGCCTTTCCGCACATCTACGACGGGGTCGTCTACCTCTACGAGTGCAACGACACCCTGACCTGGAACGGCACGGTGTCGTTCTCCTCGGCGCGGTAGCGACGCGCGCGTGAGGCGCGCCTGTCTCGCCGCCGCCTGGGGCGCGGCGGCGATCTTCTGTGCAGGGTGCGGCAGCTCTCCGGCGAGCTCCGGCTTACCCGGCTCGTGTGCCCGCGAGCGGGAGGACCTGGCGCGCTTGCGTCCGATCTCGAACCTCGGAGACGCTTCGCGCGCCCTTCGAGGCATCATCGCGTTGGAGCGTCGAGCTCTCGACGACCTGCGCCGTCGAAGACTGGAAGACGATCCGCTCGCCACCCGGTTGCAGCTCGCGATCGCCTCCGCGCAGCGCTCGCTCGCGTCCATCGAGAAGTCGGACCCGCAGAAGACGATGTCGCCGATTCGCACCGGCATCCCGGATGCCCGCCGTGCGGTCGAGGCCGCCGACACGCTGATCCGGGCGCTCTGTCAGCGCCCCCGGACGTGAGTCAGGACCCGGTTCCGCAGTGGCGGTACCGGTTCAGGCACGTGGCCACGAGCTTCGCCAGCGCGGGCTGATCCCAGGCATTGATGAAGTCGGCATGGCCGGACCACTGCCCGCCCGAGGCGAGGTAAACGTCGTTCTGGTCGGGCAGGTTCGGCGCTGCGTAGCGGAAGACGAGGGAGATCGCCGGCACCGGAACGGGGCGGCTCCGCGGACAGGTTCCGCCCGCGGAGTACGCCATGTGGCTCTGGTGGTCCGGGCTGTCGAGTGTCTTCCCGTTCCAGCAATCGGGGAAGTTCACCCGCAGACGGAGCGTCGAGCCCTGCGGGCACGCCGGAACCTCGCTCGAGCGCGGCACGTCTGTCGCGTCGCCGCAGTCCCAGAAGGTGATCAGGAAGCTCTGCGGAGCGAGCGCGTGCGAGTTCCCCGCGACGATCTTCAGGCCCGGCGGGAACGGCCGGACCATTGCGTTGGCACGCCGCTGGTAGTACGCCACGGCGTCGATTGGCTGCACAGCGGCGCCGCGCACAAAGAGCGTCGGCATCCAGTAGGCCGCCCGGTCGCTCGTGCGCCGGCAGGTCGTTCCTCCCGTGCGAAGCGATTCGAGGGTCGACGAGGCGTTCGTGGTGGTGTTGCCGACGAAGGAGTGTGGGTGCGAGGCCGAGGGCCGGCCGGGGAAGACGATCGGATCGTCCGGCGCCATGCGGGCGAATCCGCAGACGCTGATGAAGTTGACGCCGTCGAGACGAGGCGGTGGTTGCCTCGCGGCGGCGCCGGCCAGAGGCCCCACGGCAAGCGCGCCGATCGCCAGCGCCACCGTACCGATCGCCAGCGCGAGCGCCGATCGCTTCTTTGCATGCATCTCCGCACGAGAGCGTAGCGAGCGGCTCTGCGGCGGCGGCCGCCCGCAACCCGGGCGCTGCTAGGCTCTTTGCACCTGGAGAGTTTTGTGGCAGCTTGGCGACCAGGTCTCAAAAACGCCTAAAGAGCCCGTGAGCCTCCGAAGCCCGAGAGGCTTCGACTCGCGACTCCCCGGGCGGGAGCACCACCTGGCAGGAGGAAGATGAACGTCGCGGATCGTCTGAGAGGGCTGATGGAGGAGCGGATCCTCGTCCTCGACGGCGCCTGGGGCGTTCTCCTTCAGAGTCGCGGTCTCTCCGAGGAGGACTTCCGCGGCGAGCGGTTCCGCGACCACCCGCGCGACGTCAAGGGTGATCCGGACCTCCTCAACCTGACCCGGCCGGACATCGTCGCGTCGATCCACAGCGCGTACTTCGAGGCCGGCGCCGACCTGGCGACGACGAACACCTTCACCGCGACCTCGATCGGGCAGGGGGACTACGGGCTCGAGGAAGCGGTCTACGACCTGAACGACGCGGGCGCGCGCCTGGCCCGCGCGGCCGCCGACGAATGGACCGAGCGCACCCCCTCGAAGCCGCGGTTTGTGGCGGGCTCGGTGGGTCCGCTCAACGTGACGCTCTCGCTCTCGCCGCGCGTTGAGGATCCGGCCTTTCGCACGCACACCTTCGAGCAGGTGCGCGAGTCGTACGCCGAGCAGATCCGCGGCCTGCGGGACGGCGGCGTCGACCTCCTGCTGATCGAGACGATCTTCGACACGCTGAATGCCAAGGCCGCGATCGCGGCCGCGAGAGACGAGGCGCCGGAGCTGCCGCTCTGGATCTCGATGACCGTTGTCGATCTCAGTGGCCGAACGCTCTCCGGCCAGACGGTCGAGGCGTTCTGGATCGCGATCGAGCACGCCGAGCCGCTGATCGTGGGCGTCAATTGCTCGCTTGGTGCAAGGCAGATGCGTCCCTTTGTCGAGGATCTCGCGCGGATTGCGCCGACCTACGTCTCGTGCCACCCGAACGCCGGCCTGCCGAACGCTTTCGGTGGCTACGACGAGCTGCCGGAGGACACGAGCAGCCTGCTGTCGGAGTTCGCGCAGGACGGCCTGCTGAACGTCGTCGGCGGCTGCTGTGGCACCCGGCCCGAGCATGTCAGGGCTATCGCAGAGCTCGCGGAGGGGCTACCCCCCAGGCAGGTCCCGGAGCGACGACCCCTGCCGCGTTTTAGCGGGCTCGAGCCGTTCGTGATCGGCGCTGACACCGGCTTCGTGATGATCGGGGAGCGCACGAACGTCACGGGCTCGGCGCGCTTCCGCAGCCTCGTGGAGTCAGGCGACTATCAGGGCGCTGTCGAGGTCGCGCTCGAGCAGGTGCGGGGCGGAGCCAACATCCTCGACGTCAACATGGACGCCGATCTGCTCGATTCCCAGCAGGCGATGACGACCTTCCTCAACCTGATCGCGACCGAGCCCGAGGTCGCCCGCATTCCGGTGATGGTCGACAGCTCGCGCTGGACGGCGCTCGAAGCCGGCCTCCGCTGCCTCCAGGGCAAAGGGGTCGTCAACTCGATCAGCCTCAAGGAGGGCGAGGAGCCGTTTCTCGAGCATGCGCGCAAGATTCGTCGCTACGGCGCCGGGGTTGTCGTGATGGCCTTCGACGAGCAGGGGCAGGCCGAGACGATCGAACGGAAGGTGGCGATCTGCGAGCGCGCCTACCACCTGCTCATCGAAGAGGCGGGCTTCACGCCGGAGGACCTGATCTTCGATCCGAACGTGCTCGCCGTCGCGACCGGCATCGAGGAGCACGCCGAGTTCGCCAAGGCCTTCATCGCGGCGACGAGGCTGATCAAGGAGCGCTGCCCGGGCGCGAAGGTCTCCGGCGGCGTCTCCAACCTGTCCTTCTCGTTCCGCGGCAACGACCGCGTCCGCGAGGCGATCCACTCGGCCTTCCTCTATCACGCGATCCAGGCCGGTTTGGACATGGGGATCGTGAACGCCGGCCAGCTCGTCGTCTACGAGGACATCGAGCCCGAGCTGCTCGAGCATGTCGAGGACGTGATCTTCAACCGCCGCCCCGACGCGACCGACCGCCTTGTCGAGCTTGCCGAGCGGGTTCGCGGCGAGGGCACGAGGCGCGAGCGCGACCTTTCCTGGCGCGAGGCGCCGGTCGCGGAGCGTCTCGCGCACGCGCTCGTACACGGGATCGTCGACTACATCGAGGAGGACACCGAGGAAGCGAGGCAGCAGCACGCGCGGCCGCTCGAGGTGATCGAGGGGCCGCTGATGGGGGGGATGCGGATCGTCGGCGACCTCTTCGGCTCCGGAAAGATGTTCCTGCCGCAGGTGGTGAAGAGCGCGCGGGCGATGAAGCGGGCGGTTGCGTATCTCGAGCCCTACATGGAGGCCGAGCGCGCCGGCGGCAACGGTCGCGGTCAGGCGAAGATCGTGCTCGCGACCGTCAAGGGGGACGTCCACGACATCGGCAAGAACATCGTCGGCGTCGTGCTCGGCTGCAACAACTACGAGGTCCTCGACCTCGGAGTGATGGTGCCGGCCGACCGCGTGCTGGACACCGCGCGAGACGAGGAGTGCGATCTCGTCGGACTCTCGGGCCTGATTACGCCCTCGCTCGACGAGATGGTCAACGTCGCCAAGGAGATGGAGCGACGGGGGATGAAGCAGCCGCTCCTGATCGGCGGCGCCACGACCTCGAAGCAGCACACGGCGGTGCGGATCGCCCCCGAATACGGGCCGACGACGGTCCACGTCCTGGACGCCTCGCGTGTCGTCGACGTCGTCTCCTCGCTCCTCGACCCGCGGCGAAGCCTCGACCTCGACCGCGAGAACCGGGCGCTCCAGGACCGGCTGCGCGAGCAGCACGCCGACCGCGTCCGCAAGCCGCTGCTGCCGCTCTCGCGGGCGCGCCAGAACCGGCATCGCGTCGCCTTTGAGGATCTCTCGGCACCCTCGTTCACTGGACGACGCCCGGTCGAGATCGAGCTCGAAGAGCTCCGCGACTACATCGACTGGCAGTTCTTCTTCCATGCTTGGGAGATCAAGGGCCGCTTCCCGAAGGTGCTCGAGCAGCCGGCCGCGCGCGAGCTCTACGACGAGGCGCAGGAGCTGCTCGACGAGATCGTTCGGGACCGCGCCCTCGCCGCGCGGGGTGTCTACGGCTTCTGGCCGGCGGCGTCCGAGGGCGACGATATAGTTGTCTATAACGACAACGGTGCCGAACTCGAGCGGTTCGACTTTCTGCGCCAGCAGGCGGCGTACGGAGACTCACGACCGAACCGCTCGCTCGCGGACTACGTCGCGCCGGCCGACGACCACCTCGGCGCATTCGCGGTCGCGGCCTTCGGCGCCGACGAGCTCGCGGGCGCCGCGAGGGCCGCCGGTGACGACTACCGCGCGATCATGGCGGCCGCGCTCGCAGACCGGCTCGCGGAGGCCGCTGCCGAGTACCTCCACCAGCGTGCGCGGCGGGAGTGGTACGCGCCGGGGGAGAAGCTCGGCGGCAAGGAGCTGAGGGAAGAGCGATTCCGCGGCATCAGGCCCGCCTTCGGGTACCCGGCGTGCCCCGACCACAGCGAGAAGCGCAAGCTCTTCGAGCTCCTGGGCCCGCCCGAGCTCGGGATCGAGCTCACGGAGACGTTCGCGATGCTGCCGGCGGCCGCGGTGAGCGGGATCTACCTGGGGCATCCCGAGGCGCGGTACTTCTCGATCGGCCGCATCGGCCGCGACCAGGTCGAGGACTACGCGCGCCGGAAGGGAATGAGCTTGCGGGAGGTCGAACGATGGCTGAGACCGAACCTTGCCTACGAGCCGGACGAGGAGCTGACGGGCGCCGCTCGCTAGCGGTTGACCACGAAGAGCTTGACCACGGGCCGGCTCGGCTATCCTTCGACTCGCTGCGAAGCGCCCCTCTTAGGCGCTTTTTCGCGCATCTGAGAGCCTGACGTTGCGGACGACGCTGAAGAGAGGTGTGGGCCGCGGGGCCGTCATGAACGGCAACGGGCACGCCATCCTGCCGCCCGGTGCGCTCACCCAGATGCGCCGCTACCGGCAACCGGTACCGGAACGGCCGCGCGGCGCGAAGCTCGTCGGCCGGATCCTGTTTTTCCTCCTGGCCGCCATGGCCATGATCGCCGCTGCCGGTGCAGGCGCGGCCTACCTCTGGCTCCACGAGGGTGTCGCGACGATCCAGAACAACAGCAAGCAGCTCCATCTTGGCGCGGGTGACCTACCGGGCGTCCCCAATCCACGCAACGCGACGGTCTTCCTCGTCATCGGGTACGACCGGCGAGCAGGGGACGCACGCGGAGAACCCTCGCGCTCGGACACGGTCATGCTGCTGCGGGTCGACCCGCAGCTCAAGGCCGTCTCGATGCTCTCCTTCCCGCGCGACCTCAAGGTCCCGATCCACTGTCCCGGCAAGCCCGTGTACACGGATCGCATCAATGCCGCCTACTCCCTGTGCGGAGCGCGCGGAACGCTCCAGACGGTGAAGAGTCTGATCGCACCCGTGCCGATCAACAACCTCGTCGCCGTCAACTTCCGGGGCTTCAGGGAGATCGTCGATCGCCTCGGCGGGGTCTGGATCGACGTCGATCACCGGTACCTGAACCAGAACAAGGGGGTGGGACAGGGCTACACCTACGCCACGATCAACCTCTGGCCCGGCTACCAGCACTTGAACGGCGTCAACGCCCTCTCGTACGTGCGCTTCCGCCACACCGACTCAGACCTTCTCCGCGTCGTCCGCCAGCAGCAGTTCGTGCGGGCGCTGAAAGAGCAGGTCGCCAAGCACTTCAGCATCTTCGACCTCCCGAAGATCGTCGGCTCTATCGAGCGAAACGTGGCGGTCGGCGGCAATTTCGGCACCACGAAGGTCCTGAGCTACGCCCAGCTGCTCTACCACCTGCCGGCTGGTCACTTCTTCCAGGCGAAGATCCAGGGGCTGACGGGCTACTACGAGCTCGAGACCGATCCCGCGAACGTCCAGGCTGCCATCCGTGACTTCGCGAACCCCGACGTCGAGGCGCCGACGACGGCGACCCAGGTGCTCGAG
>JBBQDZ010000072.1:0-11174 GCA_038320185.1 Gaiellales bacterium | reverse complement strand
ATCAACCAGTTCGGCACCGAGCGGCGCATGTGCCTGGGCCTCGGCGTCGAGCGTCTCGACGACGTCGCGACGCGGCTCGAGGACGTGCTCGAGATGCAGCCGCCTCAGGGCCTGCTGGAGAAGGTCAGGGGCTTGAAGAAGCTGAAGTCGATCGCCGACTCGCTGCCGACGAGCGTCCGCCGCGGGGCTTGCCAGGAGATCGTGCTGACGGGTGAGGAGGTCGATCTCGACGCGCTCCCGATCCAGACCTGCTGGCCGGGCGACGCCGCGCCCTTCGTCACCCTTCCGGCGGTCATCACGCGCGACCCGCGCACGGGCTCGCGGAACGTGGGTATGTATCGCCTCCAGAAGCTCGACGCCCGCACGACGGCGATGCACTGGCAGATCCACAAGGACGGTCGCGCCGACTATCTCCTCGCGGAGGGGCGCCTCGAGGTCGCGGTGGCGCTCGGACTCGATCCGATCACGACCTACAGCGCCTCCGCGCCCCTTCCGAAGCACATCGACGAGCTGATGCTGGCCGGCTTTCTGCGCGGCGAGCCGGTCGAGCTCGTGCGAGGGAAGACGGTCGACCTGGAGGTGCCGGCGAACGCCGAGATCGTCCTCGAGGGCTACATCGAACGTGACGACGTGACGAGCGAGGGGCCCTTTGGCGACCACACCGGCTACTACACGCCGCCGGAGCCGTTCCCGGTCTTCCACCTGACCGCGATGACGATGCGCCGCGACGCCATCTATCCGTCGATAGTCGTCGGGAGGCCGCCCCAGGAGGACGCCTGGTTAGGCAAGGCCACCGAGCGGATTTTCCTGCCCGCAGTGCGGATGACGGTGCCGGAGATCGTCGACTACGACCTGCCCGTGGCGGGGGCGTTCCACAACTGCGCGATCGTCTCGATTCGCAAGCGCTTCCCCGGGCACGCCCAGAAGGTGATGCACGCGATCTGGGGGCTCGGGATGCTCTCGCTGACGAAATCGGTCGTCGTCGTCGACGAGTGGGTGGACGTGCACGACTACGAGCAGGTGTTCTTCACAGTCGGCGCGAACGTCGACCCGAAGCGGGACGTGCTCCTCACCGAGGGCCCGCTCGACCACCTCGACCACGCGCCGAGCCTCCAGTTCCTCGGCGGGAAGATCGGCATCGACGCGACGCACAAGGGCCCGGCCGAGGGGGCGCGGCCCTGGCCAGAGCTGATCGAGATGAGCGACGATGTGAAGGCTCTCGTCGAGCGGCGCTGGAGCGAGTACGGCATCGATCTGGCTCGCGCTGCAGGCGACGGGAAGATGCGTCATATTCCCTCGCGGATGCGGCAGCTGTTACGTCGTTGACAGGGCGCACAAGCGATCGGTTGAATCCAGGTAGCAAGCGAGAGGGAGACGTCACTAGTGGAACCCCATAACGGGGACGACAAGGCCCACCTCCCCGCGCCGAGCCTCTGGCCGGTCGGCTTTGCGGTCGGTATCGCCTGCCTGCTCGTCGGCGTCGTCGTCAGCTGGCCCGCGGTGATCGTGGGGGGCGCGCTAGCTCTCCTCTTCGGCTTCCTCTGGGTTCGCGACGCGGCGCGTGGCTACCGGACCGCCCCGGCCGTGCTCGAGCCGGAGGCCGCGGCGCCTACCGCAACGGCCCCGGCGATTCCGGCCAACGAGGGAGAAGCTGGAATGCCCGAGCCCGAGCCGGGTGAGCGCTTCCCGCGCAGCAAGTTCCTGGAAGGCGCGACGCTCGGCGTGGGCGCGCTGATCGGCGGCGCGGTGACCGTTCCTGCGGTCGGGCTGATGGTCGCGCCCGCCTTCACGCACCAGGGCCACGGCGAGATCGACGTCGGGCCGGTCACCGACTACCCGGAAGGGCAGTGGGTGGTGACGACGTTCATGCTGAACCCAGCCGAGGGCGAGGTGACGCGACGCACGGCCTACATCCGCAACAACGGTTTCCTCTCAGAGCAGGCGAGCTTCACGATCATCTCCAACCGGTGCGCGCACCTCGGCTGCCCCGTGCAGCCGAACGGGCTGATCCAGGACGACAAGGCCCACGAGGCCCACCTGAAGGGCGGCGAGATCGTGCGGACGATCCCGGTGATCGGCCTCTCCGGCTTCGGCTGCCCCTGCCACGGCGGCGCCTACGACAAGGAGGGCAACCGGACCGCAGGCCCGCCGGTGCGCGGCCTCGACCGCTACGACTTCGCGATCCGCGACGGCCGCCTCTTCCTGCGCAAGACCTACAGCGTCGCCCACGTCGAGGGCGAGGGAGCAGACGCGAAGATCAGGCGCTACGAGCTCGCCGGTCCCGGCCAGCATGTCCATGGCATCGAGTCGTGGCTCTACCCCCTCCAGCCGCCCCACTGATGCCGCGACCGAGGTCAGCGCGCAGGCAGCAGCTCGAGGCGGTCGCCCAGTACCCGCTCGACTGGCTCGAGGAGCGCTCGGGCCTGATCGGCGGGGTCAAGTACTTCCTCTTCCGGAAGGTTCCCGGCGACATCAACTGGATGCAGACGCTCGGCTCGGCGACGCTCACGGCGTTCCTCGTCCAGACGCTGACCGGCGTGATCCTCGCGATGTACTACAAGCCCGACCCGAACAGCGCGTACGAGTCGATCCAGCACATCACGAACGACGTCACGCTCGGCTGGCTGGTTCGCGGGATGCATCGCTGGGGCGCAAGCGTCTTCATCATCCTGATGTTCTTCCACATGGCTCGCGTCTTCCTGTTCGGCGCCTACAAGTACCCGCGCGAGCTCAACTGGATCGTGGGCGTGCTGCTGCTCGCCCTCGGGATGTTCGAGGGCTTCACGGGCTACCTGCTGCCCTGGGACAACACGGCCTACTGGGCGACCGTCGTCGGCATCAACATCAACGGCACGGCGCCCTTCCTCGGCCCGTTCATCGCGTCGATCCTGCGCGGGGGCGCGGAGATCGGCCCGACCACACTGGCCCGCTTCTATTCGCTCCACATGCTGCTGATGCCCGGCGCGATCCTGGGCCTGATCGGGCTGCACCTCTACCTCGTGGTGCGCCTCGGCGTCACCTCGCCGCCATGGTCGAAGGAGGCGGCGGGCCGCGAGCGGGTCGAGCCGGAGCCCACAGGCCGGCCCGGGCTCGTCCAGCCGCGCGCGCGTGGCGTGATGGGAAAACCTGACCATGAGTAAGGGCTCCTTTCGCGATGAAGCACGGGCCGCCCGGGCGCGCTGGGCGGCGCGATGCGTCGTCCTCAGTCGCCCACATAGCGGTGCTATGACGGCTCCCTGCGTCTTAGCCTCGCACTCGCCCATCGCACCCGGTCAGCGCGTGGTCAGCACGAAATGAGCCCCAGTCGCAAGCTCGAAGAGCGGCGGGCGCAGTTCCAGCGCTACAAGCAGGACGTCAAGGAACGCGGGAAGCCCTTCTACCCGTACGCGATGTGGCACGACACGGTGATGAGCTTCGTCGTCGTCGTCGTGATCATCGTGCTCGCCGTCGTCTGGAAGTACACGACCGGCGAAGAGTCGGCCTGCGGTCATCACTCCTGTGTCCTCGGCCCGCGCTACACCGAGAAGGCCGATCCCGGCACGACCAACTTCGTTCCGCGGCCCGACTGGTACTTCTACTTCCTCTTCTACCTCCTGCGGATCTTCAAATGGCCTGATTCCGTCATCCTCGGCACCGTCGGGATCCCGACCATCTGCCTGATCCTGCTGCTCGCGCTCCCATTTGTCGACCTGCGCCGCGAGCGGCGGCTGCTGCGGCGGCCGGTCGCGATCGTGGCCGCGATCCTGGTCGTGCTCTCGATGGGTGTTCTCACCTACAAGGGCGCCTCGGCGCGCGAGTCCCTCGGGAGCGAGAACGCGGCGGCGATCCCGAGCTGGGTCAAGAAGAACAATCTCCCGAAGAACGCGGTGCCCGGCGCGAACATCTTCGCGGTGGCCGGCTGCCAGACCTGCCACACCTACCTCGGGGCGGGTGCGTCCAACCTCGGCGCGCCGGACCTCTCGGACGAGGGCGCCAAGAACAAGGGAGTCAAGTTCCAGATCGCCCACCTCAAGTGCCCGAGCTGCGTCAACCCCGGCTCCCCGATGCCGAAGTTCGACAGCCTCGGCGAGGACAACCTCCGCAAGCTCGCGATCTTCCTCGAGGCCTCGAAGGGCCCGAAGTAACCCGATGAGCCTCGGCGGGCTCCTGCTCCCCCTCACGGTGGGGTTCGTCTCGCTCGCCGGCTCGCGAGGGGGTCGGTAGGTGCGCGTCTTCCTCGGGATCACGGGAGCCTCGGGCGCGCCCTACGCCGCGCGACTGCTGCACGCGCTCGCAGCCGCCGACTGCGAGATCGGCATCTGCGCCTCCACCGCCGGGATCGAGGTGCTCGCGACGGAGCTCTACGGGAACCCGCGCCTATCGCGGGACGAGACGCTCGCGCGGCTGACCGAGGGCGCGGGCGACGCGGTCACGGTCTTCGACCCGCAGGACTGGCGCTCGCCGTACGCGAGCGGGTCGGCGAAGATCGACGCCTACATCGTCTGCCCGTGCTCGATGGGAACGCTCGGGACGCTTGCCTCAGGGGCGATGTCGAACCTCATCCACCGCGCGGCGAGCGTGGCGCTGAAGGAGGGACGCAGGCTCGTCGTGATGCCGCGCGAGACGCCGCTCTCGACGATCCACCTCGAGAACATGCTCCGGCTGCGCCAGGCGGGAGCGGTCGTCCTCTTCCTCGCTCCGGGGTTCTATGCAGGAGCGGAGACGGTGGACGACCTCGTCGACTTCGTCGTCGCCCGCGCGCTCGACCAGCTTGGTCTCGACAACGCGCTCGTGCGGCGCTGGGGGACTCGTGACAGTTGAAACCGGCAGGCTCTCTGCGCTCGAGGTGCAGTCGATGTTCGACCGCATCGCGCCCGTCTACGACGTGATGAATCGGGCCATGACGGCGCGACTCGATCAGCGCTGGCGTCGGCTGACGGCGGAGGCCGTGGTCAGGGGAGGCGACAGGGTGCTGGACGCCTGCTGCGGCACCGGCGACCTCGCCCTCGCGTGCGAGCACGCCGGCGGTCGCGTCACCGGCCTCGACTTCTCGGAGCGGATGCTCGAGCGCGCGCGCCGCAAGTCGGCCTCGGTCGAGTGGGTGCGAGGCGACCTGTTGGAGCTGCCCTTCGCCGAGGGCGGCTTCGACGCGGCGACCGTCGGCTTCGGCGTGCGCAACGTCGTCGATCTCGACGGGGCGCTACGCGAGCTGAGGCGCGTCATGCGCGACGGCGGTCGGCTCGGGATCCTCGAGATCACCCGCCCGCGTGGCCTGCTCGCGCCCTTCTACCGGCTCTGGTTCGACACCGTCATCCCGGGAGCGGGCAAGCTCTTCAAGGGAGGCGCGGCGTACACGTATCTGCCGGCGAGCGTGCGCCGCTTCCCCGGGCCGGAGGAGCTCGCCGAGCGGCTCTCCACGGCGGGGTTCGGCGAGGTCGGCTACCGGCTCTTCGCGGGCGGGATCGTTGCTCTGCACACGGCGGCGGCGCGATGAACGCACTGGCGACGATCCGCCGTACCCCCGGTCTCGACGCGTACCTCGACGAGCTCGAGGAGCGCCTGGAGCAGGCCGTCGCCACCAACGGCGGCCTCGTCGCCGAGGTCGGAGGCGAGGCCCTCGCTGCCGGCGGCAAGCGGCTCCGGCCGGCGCTCGTGTTCCTCGCCTCCCCGCCCGGAGCGCCGCCGCCGGTCGCCTCCGGAGTCGCCGTCGAGCTCGTCCACATGGCCACGCTCGTCCACGACGACCTCATCGACGGCGCCGAGTACCGCCGCGGCCGCGCCTCCGCCTGGTCGGCGTACGGGAGCGAAGCGGCGCGCGCCGCCGGCGACTACCTCTTCGCGCGCGCCTTCGCGGAGCTCGCGACGCTTGGGGAGGCGCGCGCGATCTCGCTGCTCGCCGGCGCCTCTCTCTGCCTGGCGCGCGGCGAGGCGCTGCAGCGCCGCCAGACCCGCGATCCGGACACGACCGTCGAGAGCTACCTCGAGCGCTGCGAGCTGAAGACGGGCACCCTCTTCGAGGCTGCCTGCCTGCTCGGCGGCGGAGGCGGCGAGGCTGGCCTCGGCGAGTTCGGCCGCGCGCTCGGCGTCGCGTTCCAGATCGCAGACGACATCCTCGACTGCTCGGGGGAGAGCATCGAGACCGGCAAGATCTCCGGCACCGACCTGCGCGAGGGGACGCCGACGCTCCCGCTCCTGTACGCGGCGCGGGAGGACGAGGTCGTCTGGCGGGCGATCGCCGGGGGGCCGCTCGACGGCGCGCTCCCCCGCGTCGCCGCCTCGGGTGCGCTCGAGCGCTCGCGCGAGGTCGCCCTCGCCTACGCGAGCCGCGCCCGTGCCTGCCTGAACGGCGAGCCCAGGCGCGAGGAGCTCGAAGCCCTGACCTACGCCGTCGTCGACCGCGTGAGCTAGCAATCAGGCGTTCGCCTTCGATCTGCCACGCTGGACACCGAGGTGCGGGGGTGGAGCTGATCGTGCAGCTGCGAGAGGCCTTCGAACGGCCTCACCTCGATGCGTGCCCCGAGCTGCTCGATCCGGGCCATCCGGACCGGGAGAGCGCAGTGGCCTCAGCGGGGGTCGAGCCGTGAGGCTCGGCCGCATCTCCTACGTGAACATGGCGCCCGTCTTCTATCGGCTGGACGCAGACGTGGAGGAGGTCACGGGAGTCCCCACGGATCTGAACCGCCGGCTGCTCGCTGGGGAGCTCGACCTGGCTCCGATCTCGTCGATCGAGTACGCGCGGAACGCCGACCGGCTGCGGATCCTGCCGCGCCTCTGCGTCTCCTCGGAGGGGGCGGTGGACTCGATCCAGCTCGTCTCGCGCAAGCCGCTCGAGCAGGTGCGCAGCATCGCCGTGACGCCCGAGAGCGCGACGTCGGTCGTGCTGACGAAGGTGCTGCTGCCCGAGGCGGAGCACGTGCCGCTTGGCGAGGAGGCTGACGCGAAGCTCCTGATCGGTGACGCGGCCCTGCAGAGCGCCTTCGAGGATCCAACCCCCCACCACGACCTGGGGCGGCTCTGGCTCGAGCGCACGGGGCTGCCGATGGTCTTCGCGGTCTGGGCGGCGCCGGAGCCGGTAGCCGAGGGCGTGGCGGAGCTCGAGGCGGCGCTCGTGGCCTCGGTCCGCGTCGCGCGCGCCGAGCCCGAGCTGCTCGCACACGCGGCGAGCGAGCGGTACGGCTACCCCGCCGGGTTCCTCGCGCGCTACTTCGAGAAGCTGCGGTACTCGTTCGGCCCGCGCGAGCGCGCCGGCCTCTACACGTTCCTGGAGCTGGCGCGGGACGTCGGGGAGCTGGACGCCGTGCCGGAGCCGCGATTCGTGCGCGACCGGGTACCGGCATAACGGTCGTCGCGGTCGACCATGTGCAGCTCGCCGCGCCGCCGGGCTGCGAGGAGGAGGCGCGAGCCTTCTTCGGGAGCCTGCTGGGACTAGAGGAGCTGCCGAAGCCAGAGGCGCTTCGGTGTCGCGGCGGTGTCTGGTTTCGCTGCGGCGCGCAAGAGCTGCACATCGGCATCGAGCACGACTTCGCCCCGGCGCTGAAGGCACATCCGGCGTTCCGGGTCGAGGGACTGGACGCGCTGCGGATGCGTCTCGAGCGCGGCGGGACGGCCACGCGAGTGGAGGAGGCGGCCGTTCCCGGCATCAAGCGCTTCTACGCCGCCGATCCGTTCGGCAACCGGCTCGAGTTTCTGGAGGCGTCGCGAAGAGCCCCGCAGGCGTAGGCGACCGGCAGTCCGGAGGGGGCCCGTCAGGCCGCCTGTGCGGGGCAGCGCTCGACCGGGTCGGAACATGCGCTAGGCCTGATGCCGGCCGGGTAGAGATGCCGCGGGGCACGCGGGAACCTCGTACTCGACGCGTGTCTCGCCGCGCTAGCGATCGAGACCGGGAGCGAGTGGATCACGACCGACGGCGACTACCGCCGTTTCCGCGGCCTGAGCGTCCGGCACTCGCTCGAAGGCTAGGACGCGGCCAGCGCCGCGGGCCGCTCCGCCCGGCGGTACTCGATCGTGTAGCCGAGACGTCGCGGGACCTCGAGCAGGGCCTCCAGATCGAGCTCGATCCGCGCCCCGGCCTTCTGCGTCACCTCGTCCTCGATCGGCAGGTCGAAGTCGTTCGCCCCGTAGTCCAGGGCACGGAATGCCTCTTCGTTCTGGGTGAGGACGGATGTCCGGACGTGCTCGACGTTGTCGAGGAAGACTCGGGAGAGCGCAATGTGGCGCCAGTACTCGCGGGGCTCGATCTCGCGCCCGCCGAAGGCGGTTCCGTATGGCTTGTACGTCCAGCAGAGGAACGAGAACAGGCCCTCGAGCCCGTCCTGGCGGCAGCCGTCCTGGAAGTCGCGGGTGCGCTGCAGGTGCTCGAGGCGCTCCTCCAGCGTCTCGTCGAACCCGATCACCATCGTCGCCGTCGTGCGCAGGCCCGCCTCGACGATTGCCCGCTGCGCCTCGAAGTAGTCGCGCACCGTGTACTTGAACTTGGCGTGGCGCTCGCGAAAGTCCTCCGTGAGGATCTCGCTGCCGCCGCCGGTGATCCAGTGCACGCCTGCGTCGCGGAGATGCACGGCCGCCTCCGCGTAGCCAAGGTTGGCGCGGTCGGCAAGGTAGAGAAACTCCGCGATCGTGAGCGCGTAGAACTCGACACGGTTGCCGTAGCGATCCCTGACGGCTGCGAACAGGTCGGCGTAGTAGTCCAGCGGGAGCTTCGGGTTGAAGCCGCCGTTGAAGGCGACGAGGTCGCCGCCGGCGTCGAGCAGCTCGTCGATCTTCGCGAAGACCTCTTCGCGGCGCAGGACGTAGCCACCTGCTTGGTTTGGCAGCACGTAGAACGCGCAGTAGTCGCACTGAGCGACGCAGACGTTCGTGTAGTTGACGATCCGCATCACCATGTACGTCGCGTGACCCGGCTCGTGCCAGCGTGCCCGGGCGATCTGTGCAAGTCGCTTCAGCTCCTCGTCATCTGCCGCCTGCCAGAGGGAAGCCGCGTCGGCGACGTCGATCCGTCCGCCGGCTTCGAGCACCTCAGCAATCTCGCTCAGCGTCCTCACGCCGGCACGGCCTCCTCGACCGTGACCTCCTCGGGGCGGAGTGTGTCCATGAACGAGCTGACGGAGAACACGGCGTTGCCGGCCCCGGCAACTCCGTAGCCGGGCGGAGGCTTCAGGCGATGGCGCTCGAGCGTCTCGCGATACGCCTCGAGCAGCCGGATGTGGTACTCGAGCGGGGCTCCCTCGGGGTTGTCGCGGCCGAGGGGCGTCGCCGGCTCCGCGCACCAGGTCGTGAAGCGCGGCGTAATGCCGCGGCTCATGAAGTACTCGAGCCCCTCGGAGGTGCTCGCGATCGCCTCCTCCACCGTCCGAAAGCCGAACGGCTTCGCCATCTCGACTCCGGCGACGAAGTTCGGGATCACGTGGCGCGGCCCGAACACCTCTGCCGCGTCGAGGATCCGCCGGTGCCACTCCTCTCGCCCGACGTAGCGCTCCTTGCCCGGGGAGATGATCGTGAAGAGGCGCTTGTCCCACACCTCGTAGTTCGGGTGGTAGATGCTGATCCCGTACTCCTTGTAGCGCCGCACATCCTCGAGCGGGAGGGCCTGCGCGACGACTTTTCCGATCCACCGGTTCGGAAAGCGCTCCTCGATCGCCTGCGCGTATCGGCCGTAGAAGTCGGCCTCCCGGAGGCCGTCGACGGTGCTCGTCACCGAGCCGCCCGTAAGCGTGTACGCCTTGCTCGACTTCCCGGTGTCGAAGCGGTCGATGATCTCGAGCGCCTCGAGCACGTCCTCGACCGGCTTCACACCCGTGTAGGGGCGCCCCGCTTTCTTATGCTGGCGCCAGTTGTGGTTGATGTCGCAGAACCCGCACTCCTCCTTCGCCCCGAAGTACTGGCAGAGACGCAGAACCGTCAGGTAGATCAGATACCCCCACTGGATCGTCGGCGCCGTTTCCATGACGCTCTTGCCGTTCGCAAGCGTGTGCCGGTAGTACTCCGGCATGGGGGGCAAGCCGACGTCAGCGACCTCTCGACCCTCGAGTGCGAGGAGCAATCCGCCGCCGCCGTCGGGCTCGACCCGGTACGGCGACTCGGGGTTGACGCGAACGGAGACGATCGTCCGCCGCAGGTCGTATGGCCCGCCCGTCAGCGCGATTTCCTCCGGCGGGCGTCGCCGGGCCGCTTCGCCGAGCTGCGTCAGGGGCTTCTGGTCGAACGAGAAGATGAAGTACGACTTCGGCTTGATCTCGCCGTCGAGGTTGTCTGTGAGGGCCGCCTCGGCGAAGTCGATGCCGGTCCGGAGCAGGTCCTCCTTCAGCACCGCCTCGGGCGGGATGTGAGAGAACCGCGCCATCAGCGTTTCCACGAGGTCGGTGCGGGTTTCGAGGCCGCTGCTGGTCACCTCAGCAAACTATCGCGTGGTGTGCGCTTCGGCGGCGATGGTGCAGGTCGGTTGACGTGATCGCCCAGGGCGCAGCGGCGTGCGTCGAGCGGCTGTGGTCTTTCTTCCAGGCGCGGAACTGGGAAGGCGCCCGCGCGCTGCTCCACGAGGGCTTCGTCTGCGAGTGGCCGCAGACGGGGGAGGTGTTCCGTGGCCGCGACAACTACATCGAGATGAACCGCGCCCACCCTGCGCCGAACTGGCGGATCGAGCTTCTCCGCATGACCACCGAAAAGGATCGCGTCGTCGCTGAGGTGCGCGTCCCCTCGGACGGAGCGCTCGACTTCTGCGTCGGCGTCTACGACCTGCGTGACGGACGGATCGCCCGCGCGACCGAGTACTGGGTCGAGCACGCTCCGGCGGCGCCCGAGTGGCGGGCTCCGTTCCGGGAGCAGCCGCTTGACGCTCGTGCGTCGCCGCGCGAGGCTCCAGCCATGCTGCCGGCCGCCGACATCGTCGAAGCGCAGCTGCGGGCGTTCAACGGGCGAGACGTCGAGGCCTACGCCGCCTGCTACAGCGACGACGTCGTCGTCGAGGACGCGGCCGGGAACGTCACGCTTCAGGGAATCGGCGCCCTGCGCGGGGAGTTCCGGCAGCTGTTCGAGCAGGCGCCGGAGCTACGGTGTGAGGTCTCGCAGCGCATCGCCGTCGGCGAGTACGTGATCGCGGAGGAGCGGGTCTTCGGCGGGCCGGAGCCGGTGCACGCCGCCGTCGTCTACCACGTCCGCGGCGACCGCATCGTCCGCATGCGCGTGATTCGCTGAAGGGG
>JBBQDZ010000071.1:0-11201 GCA_038320185.1 Gaiellales bacterium | reverse complement strand
CCTCGTCCGGTACGCGCTCGGACGCCGGATGGTGGCGCCGTGGATCATGGTCGATGAGCTGATCTACTCCGAGCTCGCGAAGAGCTTCGCGGCGACCGGGCACTTCCTCGTCCGGGGGCAGCCGACCGCGGCGTACGGCGTCGTGTACCCGGCGCTGATCAGCCCCGCCTACCGTCTCTACGCATCCGTTCCCGACGCATACGCGGCGGCGAAGGCGATCAACGCGCTCGTCATGTCCCTGACGGCCGTGCCGGTGTATTTCCTCGCACGGCGCGTCGTTGCCCCGCGGCTTGCGCTCCTCGCCGCGCTCCTCTCCGTCGCCATTCCCTCGCTGGTCTACACGGGGATGCTGATGACGGAGAACGCCTTCTACCCGATCTTCGCGTGCGCGGCACTTGCGCTGGTGGCGTGGCTCGATCAGCCGACGGCGTTGCGGACGGGCCTGCTGCTCGCGCTCTGCGTGCTCGCCTTCCTGACCCGGGCGCAGGCGATTGCGCTGCTGCCGGCGCTGCTGAGCGCGCCGCTCCTCGTCGTCGCCCCGCGGCGGGCCTTCCGCGCCTACCGGCTCCTCTACGGACTCGTCGGAGCCGCCGTCCTGCTCGTTGTCGTCGTCCAGGCGTCGAGGGGTGCCTCGCCGCTCGGGGTGCTCGGCGCCTACCAGTCGGCGAGCAAGGATCACCTCGTTCTCGGCGCTGTCGCGCGCTGGTTCCTCTACCACGTCGCGGAGCTCGACCTCTCGCTCGGCGTCCTTCCCTTCGCGGCGCTGCTCCTGCTCGTCACTCAGCTGCGCTCGCTCGACCGCCCGCTGCGGATCTTCGTCGCCGCGACCGTCTCGCTTGCCTTCTGGCTCGTGCTCGAGGTCGCTGCGTTCGCCTCGGTCGAGTCGCTGCGGGTCGAGGAGCGCAACATGTTCTACGTCGCGCCGCTCTTCCTCGTCGCCCTGCTTGCCTGGATCGAACGCGGACTCCCGAGGCCGGGGGCGCCCGCCGCGTCTGCAGTCCTCGTCGCCGTCGCTCTTCCCGGCGTCCTGCCCTACACGCAGCTCATCAACCTGAACGCCGTCTCCGACACTCTGGCGATCCTCCCGATCTGGTCGCTCCAGCCCCACCCGTTCGGACTGACGCAAATTCAGGCGGTCGTCGTCGTCGTGTCGATCCTCGCGGGGCTTCTTCTCTTGGTGGTCCCGCGGCGCTTCGGACTCGTGCTACCGGCGCTCGTGCTCGCCTATTTCGCAGTGTCGCAGAAGCCCGTGGCCGGCAAGCACCGCACCGCCTCGCTCGGCGCCCTGTTCGCCGGGATCACGAACCCGCACCGGGACTGGATCGACCGCGCCGTCGGTCGCGACGCCGACGTGGTGGCGATCTGGTCGGGCAATACCGACCGCTACGCGCTCTGGGAGAACGAGATCTTCAGCCGCAGCGTCGGGACGATCTACGACCTCGGGTCCCGCTTCTCCGGCGGTCTTGCCGAGACGCCCGTCAGCGCCGACCGGCGAACCGGGGTGCTTCGCTCCAGCGGCGCCGCGCTTCGGGCCCGCTACGTGCTGACCGACGGCTCGGTCTCGCTCGCCGGCCGGGTCGTCGCCCGGGACGCGCACAAGGGCATGCTCCTGTATCGCGCTCTCGAGCCGCTGCGCCAGACCTCGCGGGTGGAGGGCCTCTACCCGCAGGACACCTGGTCGGGCGCCACCGCGAGCTACACGCGGCTCGGCTGCCGCGGGGGGACGTTGACCGTGCTCCTCCAGAGCGACCCCGCGCTCTTCACGAAGCCTCAGCTCGTCGTCGCGCGCGTCCTTCGCCGTGAGGTCGCCAGTGTCTTCGTCCCGCCAAGCGTGGCGCGGACGATCAGGATCCCGATGCACCCCTCCGGCGGAACCTGCGTCGCGCGCTTCACGGTTAGCCCCACAGCGGTTCCGGCCGTCGTCACGCAGGGGCAGAACCCGGACCCCCGCGTGCTCGGCATCCACTTCACGCGGTTCTCCTTCGCCGCTTCGTGAGAATCGCGTTCGACGTTAGCCCGCTCTCGCATCCGCGCGCGGGCATCGGCAACTACATACGTGGCTCGCTGGCGGGGCTCGCCCAGGCGGCCGGCGATGACCACGAGATCGTCGCGTTCGCACCCACGAGCCCGCAGGGTCTGCGCGCGATCCCGGAGGCGCTCGAGGGGATCCCGGTCGACCTTCGCCTCCGTTTCCTTCCCTTCGCCCACCACTGGCGGCAGGCCTGGAGCCGCCTGGGCCACCCCGCCCTCGAACGCTTCCTCGGCCGCTTCGACGTGCTCCACTTCTCCGACTGGATGTACCCACCTCAGGCAGACGGCATCCGCGCGACGACGATCCACGACCTCGTCCCGCTTCGCTTTCCAGAGTGGACGACCGGCCGGACACGGCGCATGCACGGCGCGAAGTACCGCAACGCGGCGCGGACGTGCGACCTCTTCTTCTGCAACTCGGCCGCGACGGCCCGCGATGTGGTGGAGCGGCTGGACGTGCCGGAGGAGAGAGTCCGCGTTGCGCATCCGGGCGTCGGCGGAGAGTTCCGGACGGAAGGGCCGCGGGCGGACCTCGGCCGCCCCTATCTCCTGAGCGTTGCCACCCTCGAGCCGCGCAAGAACCTCGCGACTCTCGTGCGCGCCTTCCAGCTTCTCGACGGGCAGCGTGCTCTCGCCCTCGTCGGGGCCGAGGGCTGGGGCGAGCAGCCGCTCCTCGACCATCGGGACATCGTCCGCCTCGGCTACGTCGGCGACGAGGAGCTCGCGCGGCTCTACCGTGGCGCGGACGCTTTCGTCCTTCCTTCGCGTTTCGAAGGATTCGGCATCCCCGTCGTCGAGGCAATGGCTAGCGGTGTGCCTGTGGTCGCCTCCTCCGATCGCTCGCTGGACGAGGCCTCCGGCGACGCGGCGGTTCGGGCCGACCCGGACGAGCCGGAAGCGCTCGCCGCCGGGATCCGGGAGGCCCTCGACCGCCGTGACGAGCTCGTCGATCGCGGGCTGGCGCACGCTGGGCGCTTCAGCTGGGCGAAGACCGGCCGGGTGTTCCTCTCCGCCTATCTCGAAGCGGCTGCGACACTTCGTCGCTGATGCGTGTCGCCCTCGACGTCTCGCCGCTGCGTCAGACGCGTGCCGGGACGGCGCGCTATGTGCAGGCGCTTCTCAGGCACGCGGAGGTGGACTACGCCCCCCTCGCCTGGGGAGGCGCCGGCAGGGCAGTGGCTGTTGCACGCGACCTGGCTTGGTATCCATTGGCGTTGCCTAGTATGACAACGGATGCGGACGTCGGGGTTCTCCACTGCCCAACCTTCCGGGCGCCGCTCCGAGTGCGGGTTCCGCTCGTCGTCACCGTGCACGACCTGGCCGTCCTGCGTCATCCCGGCACGTTCAACCGCTGGACGCGCACATACAGCCGCTTCACGGTTCCGCGGGTGGTGCGGGCGGCGAGCCGTGTCATTGCGGTCTCCGAATTCACGGCGCGAGAGCTCGGAGAGCTCGGCGTGCCGGACGAGAAGATCCGGATCGTCCCGAACGGGGTCGGCGAGCCCTTCGTCGCCCACGGGCCGCGCGCCGAAGGTGACTACGTCCTTGCCGTGGGCACGCTCGAGCCGCGCAAGAACCTGCCGCGTCTGGCCGAGGCCACGAAGCGGCTCGGGGTGGAGTTGCGGCTGGTGGGGGAGCGGGGTTGGGGCGACGTCGGTCTGAACGGCTCCGGCGTGCGCTGGCTCGGCCGGATCCCGGACACAGAGCTCGCCGCGCTCTACCGCGGGGCGGCGTGCTTTGCATACCCGTCGCTCTACGAGGGCTTTGGCTTGCCCGTGGTCGAGGCGATGGCGTGCGGCGCCGCGGTCGTCACGAGTAGGGCAGGCGCGACCGGCGAAGTCGCCGGCGGGGCCGCCGTCCTCGTCGACCCGCTCGATCCGGCTTCGATCGGGCGCGGCATAGAGGAGGCGATCGCACGCCGCGAGGAGCTGCGCGTTCTGGCATTGGAGCGGGCCCGCGCCTACGACTGGCGCTCGACGGCGGCGGCGACGGTCGAGGTCTACCGCGAGCTCGCTGCGTGACCATCCCACTCGTCGTCGTCGACGCCGACGTGCTCGGACGGGAGCGCACAGGTGACGAGACGTACGTTCAGAACCTGCTGCGCCGGCTTCCTGCCGCGCTCGGCGAGGACGTTCGCCTCGCCGCGGTGACCCGCCACCCAGAGCTCGTGCCCGAGGGAGTCGAGGCAGTGCGGCTGCCGGCGAGGTTCCAGGAGGCACGCATGGCGTGGTCTCTGCCGCGGCTCCTGCGCCGGCTCGCGCCCGCGCTCGCGCACTTCCAGCACGTGATCCCGCCGGGCTGTCCGTGCCCGGCTGTGCTCACGATCCACGACCTCTCCTTCGAGCGGGAGGCGGGTCTCATGACGGGGCTCGACCGGCTGGTCTTCCGCGCGACGGTGCCACGCTCGGCGCGGCGCGCGGCTCATATCCTCGCCGTTTCCGAACGGACGAAGCGAGATCTGATCGAGCTCTACGCCATCGCGCCGGGCGAGATCACCGTGACGCTTCATGGAGTCGATCCGGAGTTCGGCCCGGGGGCGGAGGCCGACTCGTACCTGCTGTTCGTCGGCGCCATCCAGGAGCGGAAGCAGCCTCTGGCGGCGGCGGACGCTGCTGCCGCGGTGGGAATGCCGCTCGTCGTCGCGGGGCCGCGAAAGGACGAAAGTCTCGCGCGGGAGCTCGAGCGGAGGGGAGCCGATCTGCGCGGTTACGTGCCGAAGCGCGAGCTCGCGCGCCTCTACCGTGGTGCCGCCTGCCTCGTTCTTCCCTCGCGGTACGAGGGGTTCGGGCTGCCGGTGCTCGAGGCGATGGCGTGCGGGACGCCGGTCGTCGCAGGCCCGGACGCGGCGCTGCGGGAGGTCGGCGGCGACGCGGCGCTCTACGCGACGGACGCGGAGCTGCCGGGAGCGATCCGCCGGGCTCTCGCCGACCGCGATCGCCTCGCGACGGCGGGGCTGGAGCGCGCGCGCCGCTTTAGCTGGGATGTTACGGCGCGCCTCACGGCGGAGGTCTACAGGCGCCTGCTCGCGCGGTGAAGGTCTCCGCGATCGTCGTCTCCCATGGCCATGCGGCCGAGCTCGCGCGAGCGCTCCCCGCGCTCGTCGCCCAGGTCGAGGAGGTCGTCGTCGTCGCGAACCTGCCCGGGAGCGTGGAGGCGGTTCCGGCGCACGTACGCGTGCTGGACAACGCGAGGCCGCTGAGCTTCGCGGCGAACGTCAACCAGGGCATCGCCGCCACGAAGGGCGACCTCGTGCTCGTCGCGAACCCCGACGCCGTGCCGGCCCCGGACGCGGTAGCAATCCTGCGCGAGTTCGCGGAGCGCACACCCCGCTGCGGCGTCGCCGGGCCGCAGCTTCGGAATCCGGACGGCTCCTGGCAGGCGTCGCGCCGCCGCTTTCCGACCGTCGGCGGGACGCTCGTTCGCCGGACGCCGCTCCGCCTGCTCTTCCCCCCGCTCCGCCGGCAGCGGGCGCACTACGGCCTGGACGAGCGTTCGACGGTGCCGGCGCCCGCGGACTGGATGCTCGGCGGCTTCCTCCTGCTCCGGCGGGCGATGCTCGACGAGATCGGTGCCTTCGATCCCGGCTTCCGGATGTACGGCGAGGAGATCGACCTCTGCTACCGGGCCGCGAGAGCGGGCTGGGAGCGCTGGTACGTGCCGGCCGCCGTGGTCGAGCATCGCTGGGACGCTCTCACCGACACGCGATTCCTGACCCGGCGCACCGTCTGGCACTGGCGCGGCATCCTCCGTTTCGTCCGCAAGCATCCGGAGCGGCTGCGGGCGCTGTGACGGGCGCCGGCAAGTACGACTCGCAGGCGGAGGGGTGGAGCGAGCGATCGTATGCCAACCTCGAGCGCTATCTCCGCCATCGTGCGGATCTGGTCGTCGAGCTCGGGCCGACACTCGAGCCCGGCGACCTCGTCCTCGATCTCGCCTGCGGGGATGCCGGGCTTGCGGAGCCGCTGCTCGCCCGCGGTCTGCGGTATCGCGGCATCGATGCGAGCGAGGAGATGACCCGCGCAGCACGCGAGCGACTGGGCGGGCGCGCGGAGGCCGAGGTCGGCGACCTCAACGAGTACCGCCCGCGGGAGCCGGTCGCGGCGACGAGCTGTTTCCGGGCGATCTACTACGCGCAGGAGCGGCGGGCCTTCTTCCGGCGCGTCGCCGAGTACACCGAGCGGAAGCTCGTCTTCGATCTCAACCCGCGTCAGTACCGGGTAGACGAGGTGCGAAGCGACCTTGCGCTCGCCGGCTTCGAGCGGATCGACCTCCGTCCGTTCCTCGTGCCGCAGACCCGCACCCTGCCGGGCCTGCTCGCGGCCGGGCTCGAGGCGGCGGAGCGGACGCCACTCGCTCGCCTCGCGCTGCTCTTCCGCTTCACCTACATCGTTGCGGCCAGCAGACGGGGTGACACGAAGCGGCGCCGGACAAGGCTGCGACAGCCTCCCATCGCACAGAACGCTCTCTGAGAATCCTCAGAGGAGCCCCAGAGGAATCGAGGGTGGGACGAACCGCGCACGAGAATGTAACGGGCGCCGCTCAGCAGTCCGTTGCGGCCCCGTCTAGCGAAGCCCCCAGCGGTGCAGCGCCAGGGTGCCGATGTCGCGGATCGTCTCGCCAGGGCCGCGGTCGCCTCCGGTCGTCAACACCGTCCCGACACCGTCGTGCTCGGAGATCCCGTGGTAGCCGATGAAGTGGTTGAAGCCGAGGTAGAGCGAGAAGAGGGCGCACGCGAAGAGCGGCGCGACCGCCCACCACCGGAACCGGCGCACGAGCTCGGCGACGCCGATCAGGTACACGGGGAAGAGGCTCGAGAGGAAGCGCTGGGAGAACGAGTAGCCGGCCGTCCAGAAGTCACCCCAGACGGCGTGGACGAGGACGAGAAGCACCCCCGCCGCCGCCAGGCCGCCAAGGAACGCACGGCGGTCGCGCCTCCTACGCGCGGCGAGCGCGAAGCCGACGGTCGCGAGCGCGGTCAGCGGCGTCCAGAGGAAGAGCCCGCGACGGGCGCTCCCGAGCATCTTCGCCGGGGCCCCGGGGTCCCAGCGGACACCGAAGCGGTTGCGCAGGCACTGGAGGTCGGAGACGGAGTAGTTCCGCTCGTGCGGGCAGTTCAGGAGTCGGACGATGATCCCGCTCGCGAGCACCCCCGTGGGCGCGGCGCCCGCGGGCTCTCGCTTGAACGGGATTCCGCGTGCGACCGGTAGCGCAAGGAGCAGGGCGGCCGCCGCCGCGACGCCGAGCACCAAGAGGCGTGCTCGCGCCCAGTCGCGGCGGAGGAGAAGCGGGGCCAGCATCGCCGGGATGAGAACGACGTTCGCGTACCTGACGGTCAGCAGGGCGCCGAGCGTAGCCCCGAGAGCGAGTGTGAACCGCTCGGCCGCGCCCGAGGTGACCCGGAGCAGCAGGTAGGCGGCGAGCGTCAGCGCCAGCGCGTCCACCGCGTGCTTGTACGAGGGCTGGAACGCGGTGTAGTAGAAGAGCGGCGACCCGAAGACGGTCAGCAGGAGGACGCCGGGGCCGGCCGGCAGCTCGAGCGCGCGCAGGATCTTCCAGCCGAGCCAGAGGGTGAGGACGAGCGCAAGGTTCGAGGCGACGGCGATCGAGGCCTGCGGCAGCGGCGCACCGGCCGCCGTGCTCCAGCCCGCGGCGTGGAGCAGCCTCGCCGCCAGGTAGAAGGGGGCGTTGAAGAACGCGACGCCGAACTGGTAGGCGTAGCCGGCAGGGGCGATGTCGGCGCCGAAGAAGCGGCGCAGGAAGTCGTAGTAGACGAGGCCGTCGTTCGCCACGCGGAAGGACGCGAACGTGGCGGCGAAGAGGACGTAGAGGCCGAGGGCGATCGCCGTCGGCGCTGCCAGGAAGCGCCACCCGTTGCCCTCGAGGAGCGCCTCGAAGGCGGCTCCGGTCGCACCCATGCCCCCGCCATCCGCAGAATCCGGGGAGATGGCCTCGGCAGCCGCATGACCGGGAGCTCCGATGACGCTCCGGCGTGAGTTCGTCGTCGAGGGCTCAGTCATGGCGCTCGTCCTCGCCGCCGCGGGCCTGCTCTTCGCGCAGGGTTCGCCGGCGGCCGCCGACTACGACGAGGGATCGTATCTCGCCGCCGTCGACGCGATGCGCCACGGCCAGGAGCTCGGGACGCAGGTCTTCACGCCGCAGCCGCCGGGCTTCTACTACCTGCTCGGAGCATTCGCGCGCGTCTTCGGCAGCTCGCTCGGCGGCGTCCGCGCCGGGATCGTCATGACCGCTCTGCTCGGCTGCGTCGCCGCCTACCTCCTCGGCCGCGCCCTGGCGGGCCCGGTCGCCGGAGTTGCCGCCGCGGCGTTGCTCGCCGTCTCGACTCCCTTCTGGCAGTTCGCGTTCCGGATCTCCGCCGACCTGCCCGGGCTCGTGATCGGGCTCTTCTCGGTCTTCCTCTTCGTCTACGCGACGAGGAGGGGGCGCCAGGGTGTTACGGCCGCCGCCGCCGCCGGGGGACTCTTCGCAGCCGCGCTGTCCGTGAAGGTGAGCGCGGCGACGCTCCTCGTCCCCCTCGCCGGATACGCGCTCGCCCGCAGAGCGGGGCGGCTCCAGCTGCTCGCCTTCGGCGTCGGCACCTTGACCCTCGCCCTCGCGCTCGTCCTCCTGAGCTTCGGCGGCCTGCACGGGATCTGGCACGGCGCCGTCTCCTACCACCAGGCAGCTCGGCGCCTCGGGCCTGGCACCTGGACGAACGCCCACCAGCTCGTCGACTTCCTCGACCCGCGCACGCGGAACCCGCTTGTTTGGGTGGCCGCACTCGGCCTCGCCGCCTGGGGCGTCCTCCGTGGCCGCCTGCGCGAGCCGGTCTGGCCCCTCTGGCTGTGGGCAGGCCTCTCCGTGCTCTTCCTCGTCTGGCACCGGCCCCTGCACGCAAACCACTACGTCCTCGTCGCCGTCGCGCTCGCGCCCGCGGCGGCCGTCACCGCCGGGGCGGCCATCGAGCGCCTGCCACGGCGCGAGGCCCTCGCTGCGGGCGGCCTCGTCGCGGCCGTTCTGGTCTTCGGATACGTGCGCGAGTTCCGCGATCTGCGCCGAAACGAGGGGCCCGAGCCGGTGGACGTGCGGTTTGCAGTGCGGCAGCTGGAGCGTCACTCCGCCCCCACCGACCTCGTCGTCACCGACCGTCCGATCATCGCCTTCCTCGCTGACCGCCGAATGCCCGGCGAGCTCGTCGACACCGCCTACCTCCGGTTCCGCTCTGGCTACCTCTCCGCCTCTGAGGTTCTTCGCGTCATCGACCGGCGGCGCGTGCAGGCCGTCGTCGCGGCGCGGGCCTTCCGGGACGATCCGGCGATCCTCGCGGGACTGCGCCAACGCTTTCCGCGCCGGATCGCGCAGCACGGCGTAACGCTCTACGTCCGCCGCTGACTCACGAGGCGTACCGCTGGAAGCCGAAGCCGACGACGGCCCCGAGCGAGCGCAGATCACTCGACCCCGGGTCGAGCTTGGCCGGGACGAAGGTCGGCGAGATGTGGATCTCGACCCGGAGCGGGGGAGTCTGGTTCGGGAAGTCGAAGCGGCGGTAGTCGTGCGAGCCCACGATCCAGTGCCGCCGGCCGGTGACCCGCCCGATGACCGGCTGGTGGTTCGGGCTCAGGGCCAGCGGCCCGACTCTGATGTCGACGTCGCCAGGGAGGTTCGGCCCGCCCCAGGCGAGGCGCGAAACGGTCACGGCGAGCGTTCCTGTGCGGCGTCCGGCCGAGGAGTAGAGCGTGTACGACGCGTCCCTGCCCATCCATCCGTCCGAGTAGATCCCCTCGCGCGCGTCCCGCAGGCGCGCCGGGTAGTCGATCTGGAAGAGCTTCCAGTCGACGGGCTGGCCGGCCTCGAGGTAGGTGCCCGTCCCCTTGACGTGCCCGACGACCTCGATGCTCGAGTCGGTCACGACGTACTTGAGCTCTCCTCGCTGTTGCTGGAGGTGGCCGTCGAGTCCGTCGATGTTCGGCGTCTCGGTCGGGCCAGGGCCTGGGGCGCTGCCGTCGAGGCTCCAGACGTACCTGAGCGAGCGGTTCCAGAACTCGAGCGACCAGACGCCGTTCGGGTCGTTGACCTTCTGCCCCAGGTACATCGTCGGCGCGCCGTCCGTGTCTCGATCGACCCAGTCGGGCTGCGCCGGCTGACCGTGTAGAAAGGCCTCCGACTCCGCATTCGAGGCATTGCTCGCGGAGATCTGGCCCGTCAGCGACCAGGCGAGGACAAGGGCGGCGGCGAGACCGCCGGCGCCGAGCGCGAGCCGGCCCCTCGGGGCGAGCAGCCGGGGGGCCACCACGAGCAGGAGGGCGGCGGCGAACGTCCCGAGCAGGAGCCAGCGGGTGGCGGAGTGGTCGAAGGCGAGGTCGCGGTTGCCGAGCGCGAGCACGGAAAGGCCCGGCGCATCGACCGAGAGCCGAGTCTCGAGCTGGTAGGGCGTGTGGAAGACGAGGTAGAGCGCGAAGAGCGCCGATCCGAGCAGAGCGCCCAGGCGCAGGCGCGGCCGCTCCAGCCAGAGCGCCGTCGCGACGAGGAGCACAGGCGCGAGGTAGATGATGTTGCGCTCCTCGACCCGCGTCGCGAACACCGTCGAGAGGTAGGCGGCCTTGATCGCCGTGTAGGCCGAGAAGCAGAGGATCGCCGCGGCGGCGGTCGCGAGAAAGGCCCGCAGCTCGGGCGTGCGCTGCTCGCTGCGCGGCCGCAGCAGAGCAGCGAGGCCGGCGACGAGCGGCAGGATGCCGAGCCCGATCGCAAGCGAACCGACGGCCCAGAGGCCGTAGACGTACATCCGCTGCTTGTAGTGGCCGGTCGCGACGTCAAAGCTCGGGGAATGGTGGCCCACGAGCGTGTTCACTACGATCAGCGCCCCGAGCGCGAGCACGACGAACCCGACCCAGTCCCAGGCCCGCCAGGAGCGCCGCCAGCCGCGCAGCCGCGGCGAGTGCCAGAAGAGGAACGCAGCCGCGAACCCGAGCACGGCCGGCATCAGCGCCAGCTCGCCGCGGACGAAGCCGGCGAGGATTGAGCCAACGAGCGCCGCGCCGATCCAGCGCTTACTGCGGGTGGCGAGCGCTTTGACGAACAGGAACAGGCACAGCACCGAGAAGGGGTACGCGAGCGGCTCGGGAATCAGCATCGGCGAGTAGATCAGCGCCGGGATCGAGGCGGTCGCGACGCCG
>JBBQDZ010000070.1:0-11230 GCA_038320185.1 Gaiellales bacterium | reverse complement strand
GCCGATTGCGAACGTTCGGGGGCAGCCGCCCGAGGAGGTCGAGTACACGGGGTCGGCAGAGCGCCTACGCGAGGTGTGGATCGCCGTCCGCGCGAACCTCCGTTTCGTCCTCGAGGCCGTGACGCTCGCGGATCTGGCGCGCGGGGAGCTCCCGCCGAGCATCGAGGAGCTGACGCGCGACCCCGAGGCATGGACACGGCACTAGCTACTCGCTCGGGGGTTCGCGGTCGGGCAGTGCCATGCCCGGCAGTGCCGGTCAAGCATCAACCGAAAACCGTCTGCCGGGTCGGACGCACGAAGACGATCTGCCCCTTCTCCAGCTCGAGCGCCTCCGCCTGCTCGCGCGTGACCTGTGCCGAGAGGCGCTCGCCGTCGTCGCGAACGAGCTCCACCCGAACCTCGAAGCCGAGGTGGACGAGGCGCTCGATCATCGCCTCTCGCGTCGTCCCGTTCGGCTCGAGCGAGAGCTCGACGTCGTGCGGACGGACGAAGGCCGCGTCGAGCCGGTTCACGGCCCCGACGAAGCCCATCACGAACTCGTTGGCGGGCTGCTCGTAGAGCGCACGCGGGGCGGCGACCTGCTCGACACGGCCGCTGTTCATGACGACGACCTCGTCGGCGACCTCCATCGCCTCCTCCTGGTCGTGCGTGACGATGACCGTGGTGGTGTGCGTCTCGTCGTGCAGGCGCCGAAGCCAGGCTCGCAGCTCCTTGCGGATGCGCGCGTCAAGTGCCCCGAAGGGCTCGTCGAGGAGCAGCACCTTGGGGTCGACGGCGAGCGCCCGCGCGAGGCCCATGCGCTGGCGCTGGCCCCCGGAGAGCTGTGCCGGGTAGCGCTTTGCGAGGCCCTGGAGCTGGACGAGCTCGAGGAGCCCCTCGACGCGGTCCGCGATCTCCGCCTTCGGTCGTTTGCGCACGGTCAATCCGAAGGCGACGTTGTCGGCGACGGTCATGTGCTTGAAGGCGGCGTAGTGCTGGAAGACGAAGCCGACGCCACGATCCTGCGGCTTGTGATCGGTCACGTCCTCCTCGGCGATCTTCACCTCGCCGGCGTCGGCCGTCTCGAGGCCCGCGATCACGCGCAGGAGCGTCGACTTCCCCGAGCCCGAGGGACCGAGGAGCGCGGTGAGAGAGCCGCTCGGAACCTCGACGGAGACGTCGTCGAGTGCAACGAACGCGCCGAAGCGCTTGGTGATGTTGCGGGCGGAGATCCCCATCAGGAGGCTCTTTCCTTCGGGCGCAGGAGGGTCATCGACAGGAGGACACCGATCGCGAGCAGCGCGAGCACGACGGAGGCGGCGTAGGCGCCGGTTGTGTTGAAGCCCTCGTACTGCGACTGCACGTAGAGGGTCAGAGTCTCGGTCTTGCCGACGATGCGGCCGGAGACGACGCTGACCGCGCCGAACTCGCCGAGCGACCGCGCGGTGGTCAGGATCACGCCGTAGGCGAGCGCCCAGCGGATCGCCGGCAGCGTCACCCGCCGGAATGTCTGGAGGCCGGAGGCGCCGAGCGTGGCTGCGGCTTGCTCCTGCTCGACGCCGATCTCGCGGAGCACCGGCACGACCTCGCGGACGACGAACGGCAGCGAGACGAAGATCGTCGCGAGCACTATCGCGGGGAGCGCGTAGACAATCTGGACTCCATGCCGGTCGAGAACCAGTCCCACCCAGCCAAGCCTCGGGCTGTAGAGCAGCAACAGCGAGAGCCCGACGACAACCGGCGAGAGCGCGAGCGGCAGGTCGACGAGCGCGTTGACGATGCCCTTGCCCGGGAAGCGGTAGCGCACGATCGCGAGGGCCATCAGAACGCCGAAGATCGTGTTCGCCGGGACGACGATCAGCGTGATCAGGACCGTCAGCCACAGGGCGTGCGCCGCCTCGTGGGAGGTGATCGCGTGCCACGGTGGCCCGAGGCCGTGCTCGAAGGTGCGCCAGAAGACGAGGCCGACCGGGACGAGCAGCAGGACGGCGAGATAGCCGAGCGCCATGAAGCGGAGCGCGTAGCGCGAGCTGGGTCTAGGGGCCCGTCCGGAAAGTAATGCAGGGCGCCTGACAGGCGCCACGCGGCACGAGGCCGCGTCCTCGGTCGCACCGATACGTCCGCGTATCGAAGCTCCCTGCGTCCTTGCCTCGCACCACGTATCGCGTGTCATCCACCGTGGCCACTTCCCGGACGGGCCCCTAGGCATCGTGCCTCGTCACGAAGCGGCGCACGCCGCCGATCGCGAGCAGGACGGCGAACGAGCCGACTAGGAGGAGAACGGAGACCGCCGCCGCCGCCGCCGTGTCGCCGCTCTCGATCCGTCCGAAGACGTAGACGGACGCCACCTGCGTCTTGAACGGGAGGTTCCCGGAGATGAGGACGATCGAGCCGAACTCGCCGATCGCCCGGGCAAACGCGAGCGCGACGCCGGAGAGGATCGCCGGCAGCAAGATCGGCAGGACGATGCGCCTGAAGAGCGTGAATCGTCCAGCGCCGAGCGAGGCGGCCGCGTCCTCCATCTCACGGTCGAGCTCGTGGATCACCGGCTGCACGGTCCGGACGACGAACGGAAGCGTCACGAAGAGGAGGGCCATCAGGATCCCGGCCCTCTGGTAGGCGAGGTCGACTCCGACCGGGCTCCGCGGGCCGTAGAGCAGGATCAGCGTCAGCCCGGCCACGATCGTCGGTAGCGCGAACGGGAGGTCGATGAGCGCGTTGACGGCGCTCTTGCCGCGGAAGTCGTCGCGGACGAGGACCCAGGCGATCAGAGCCCCGGCGACGGCATTCATGGCCGTCACGATCAGCGAGACGACGAGCGTCAGCTCGAGCGCAGAGACGGCCTCGGGGTTCGTGACGTCGCTCCAGAAGCCGCCGAGCCCGTTGTCGCGCGAGTGCCAGACGAGCGCAGCGAGCGGCAGCAGGACGACAAGGCTGAGGTAGGCGCTCGCGGTTCCGAGGCCAAGCGCACCGCCGCCGCCGAACGAACGCCGGGCGACGGGGCGACGGATCGCGAGCGCCTCGACGCTAGCCTCCAACCTTCTTCTCGATCCCGGCCATGATCCCGTGGTCTGGTTCGAAGAACCGCGGCTGCGCCTTTGCCCAGCCCCCGAGGCCGAGCTGCGAGATCGTGAACAGACCGGGCCGCTTCGGGAAATGGAACCTCGCCGCCACGCTTCGCAGCACCGGCCGGTAGCCGTTCTCGCCGAAGATCCGCTGCGCGACAGGGCTGCGCAAGAACGTGACGAACTGCTTCGCCGCGCCCACGTGCTCCGACTTGCTCACGATCGCGAGCGGGTTCTCGATCAGGATCGTGTTGCGCGGGATCACGTACGGCGTCTTCTGACCCTTCCTCTGGGAGAGGATCGCCTCGTTCTCGTAGGTCAGGAGGACGTCGCCCTTCCCCGAGAGGAAGGTGTTGAGCGCGTCGCGGGCGCTCTTGTCCTGGACGGAGACGTTCCGGAAGAGCTTCAGCAGGAAGTCCTGCGCCTGCCTGTCGGTCTTCCCGTCCTTCCGCTGCGCGCCGTAGGCGGCCAGCACGTTCCAGCGAGCGCCGCCGGAGGTGAACGGGTTGGGCGTGATCACCTCGACGCCGGGCTTGACGAGGTCGTTCCAGCCCCTGATGTGCTTCGGATTCCCGTCGCGCAGGACGAAGACGACGACGGAGTCGGTGACGATGCCGTGGGTTGGGCCGCGCGTCCAGCCCTTCGAGACGAGCCCGGCCTTGACGAGGTCGGTCATGTCGGGCTCGAGCGAGAGCTCGACAACGTCCGCCTTCAGGCCGTTCAGGATTGCCTTCGCCTGGTCGCCGGAGGCGCCGTAGGACTGGACGAAGTCGACGCCGTCCCCACCCGGAGTCTTCTGGAAGGCGGGAATGATCCTCGCGTACGCCTCCTTCGGGGTGGAGTACGCGACGAGCGTCAGGGTTGTGGTCTTCCGGGAGGCCGAGGCCGCGGTGCTCGCGAGCCCGGCGACGGCCGCCGCCGCCGCGACTGTCGCCCCGAGTGCTCCAGTACACCATCGTTTTCTAATGCAAGTCATTCAAGATCCTCATCTTCTTACCTTTCCGAGTAAGTTAGTCAAGATGATGAGAACTCGCCACCACGTCAAGCGAGACCCGTCGTCTCCGGGTTAGGACTTCGTTAGCGACCGGGGTGCCCGTGAGGGCCGCCGCTACCATCGGCGTCGTGCCAACCGCGGTCGTCACCGGCGGAGCCGGCTTCCTCGGCTCTCACCTCTGCGAATACCTGCTCGAGCGAAGGCTGCGCGTGATCTGCGTCGACAACCTCGACACGAGCTCGCTCGCCAACATCGAGCACATCCGCGGCGAGGGCTTCACCTTCGTCTACCACGACATGGTCGAGCACATCGAGATCGGGGAGCCGGTGGACTTCGTCTACCACCTCGCGAGCCCTGCCAGCCCGATCGACTACCTCCGTCTGCCGCTCCACACGCTCAAGGTCGGCTCCTACGGGACGCACAACGCGCTCGGCCTCGCCAAGTGGAAGCGCGCCCGTTTTCTCCTCTCCTCGACGAGCGAGGTCTACGGCGATCCGTTGCTCCACCCGCAGCCCGAGACCTACTGGGGGAACGTCAACCCGGTCGGCCCCCGCGGCGTCTACGACGAGGCAAAGCGCTACGCCGAGGCGATGACGATGGCCTACCACCGCCAGCAGGGCGTCGACACCTCGATTGCTCGCATCTTCAATACCTTCGGCGGGCGGATGAGACCGCACGACGGGCGCGCGATCCCCACCTTCCTGCGCCAGGCGCAGGCGGGCCAGCCCCTGACCGTCTTCGGCGACGGGTCGCAGACGCGCAGCTTCTGCTATGTCGACGACCTCATCCGCGGCCTCGTCCTGCTCGCCGAGAGCGGCGAGCACATGCCTGTGAACATCGGCAACCCCGAGGAGCGAACGCTGCTCGATCTCGCGGAGACCGTGCTCGCGGTGACGGGCTCGAAGAGCGAGATCGTCTACGAGGCGCTTCCGGTCGACGACCCCCAGCAGCGACGGCCCGACATCACTCGTGCGAGGACGATCCTCGGCTGGAGCCCCGAGATCGGGCTCGAGGACGGGTTGCGGCGGATGCTGCCGGCAACGCGGGCGGAACCGGTCGGTGTCTAGGCGTTTTGTCCTTGCCGCGGCCGCCCTCGCGGCTGCCGCCGGCCTAGCCGTCCCGGTCGCAGGAGCGGCGCCCGGGATGTACGTCGGGATCTTCGACGACGGGCTGACGCTGACGAACCCAGAGTTCGCCTTCCCGCAGCTCCAGCAGCTGCGCGTCCAGGTCCTGCGGATCAACCTCCGCTGGGGCGGGGCGGGAGGTGTCGCGCTCCACCGACCGGCGAACGCGGCCGACCCCGCCGACCCGGCGTACGACTGGAGCGTCTACGACCGCGCCGTCGTCAACGCGGAGCGCTCGGGAGTGAAGATCCTCTTCACGATCTACGCCACGCCCTCCTGGGCGAACGGCAACGTAGGCGTGAACCATGCTCCGTCCAGCTCGACCGACCTCCGCCGCTTCGCCTATGCCGCGGCGAAGCGATACAGCGGGAGCTTCCATGCCAAGGACGGGACGACACTGCCGTCGGTGCACCTCTGGCTCGCGTGGAACGAGCCGAACAACCCGGTCTTCCTGAAGCCGCAGTTCACGCGCGCCGGCGGCAAGTGGATCTACCAGGCCGCGATCGACTACACGCGGATCTGCACGGCGATCTACTCCGGCGTCCACGCCACGACGATCGCGAACGAGAAGGTGGGCTGCGGCGCGACGAACCCGCGGGGCAACAACGATCCCTCGAGCACGCGGCCGTCGATCTCACCGCTCGCATTCCTGCGCGCGCTCAAGAAGGCCGGCCTCACGCACTTCGACGCCTACGCCCATCACCCGTACTACGGCAACCGCTTCGAGACGCCAACGACGGTGCCGCGCCGTACTGCGAGCGGGAAGCCGCCCGACGTCGTCACGCTCGCGAACATCCAGGCGCTCGTCACGCAGCTGACGGAGCTCTACGGAAACAAGCGGCTCTGGATCACCGAGTACGGCTACCAGACGAACCCGCCCGATCGCTTCTTCGGCGTCACCTGGGCCCAGCAGGCGACCTACCTCAGCCAGAGCTTCGCGCTTGCTCGGCGCAACCCGCGCATCGACATGATGCTCTGGTTCCTGCTCCAGGACGAGCCCAACGTCGCGGGGTGGCAGTCTGGGCTCTTCACCGCCACCGGCGCGCGAAAGCCCGCCTACGCAGCGTTCCAGGCGCTTCCCCACTAGCTTCACCGCTTGCGCCCCATCGGCGCGGCACGGGCATATCGTCCCCTCCATGCTCGAGCGGCTCGCGGCTCCGGTCTCCTCCTGGAGCAGGCGGCGCAAGCTCGGGCTCTTCATGGCGGAGATGCGGCCGACAGCGGCCTCCACGGTCCTAGACGTCGGCGTCACCGACGGGCCCTACGGCGAGGGCACATACGGCACACACAACTTCTTCGAGGCGCTCTATCCCTGGCGGGAGCGGATCACCGCCGTCTCGACCCAGTACCTCGAGCGTTTCTCGGCGGCGTTCCCGGAGGTGAGGGCGGTGCGAGCCGACGGGCGCGACCTGCCGTTCGCCGACGGCGAGTTCGACGTGGCCTTCTCGAACGCAGTGCTCGAGCACGTGGGCGACCGCGAGGCGCAGCGCGCCTTCGTCCACGAGCTGTGCCGCGTCGCGGGCGGTGTCTTCGTGACGACGCCGAACCGCTGGTTCCCGCTCGAGGTCCACACCCTGCTTCCGCTCGCGCACTGGCTGCCGCGAGGCCCGCGCGAGACGGTCTACCGGCGGACGGGACGCACCGCGGGGCTCGGCGTCGAGCTGCTCGGCCCGCGGGAGCTCCTCGGGCTCTTTCCGGCCGCGAGCCGACCCCGCCTCGCGGCCGCCGGCATGAGCCTCGTCGCCGTGTCCCGCGGTCAGGCGGTCTCGAGCAACGAGCGATAGAGCAGGTCCATGTCGTCGACGAGGCGGTCGACCGCGTAGCGCGAGAGCACACGCTCGCGCGCGCCGCTGCCCATCCGCTCGCGGAGCTCGGGGTCGTCTGCGAGGCGCGCGAGCGCACCCGCCAGCCCGTCGACGTCGCCCGGCTCGACGAGGAACCCGTCGATGCCGTCGCGGACGACGTCAGGGACTCCGCCGACCCGCGAGGCGACCACCGGACGCCCGGCCGCAAGCGCCTCGATCGCGCTCACCGGTGTGCCTTCGTTGCCCGACGGGAGGACGAAGGCGTCGAGCGCCGCATAGAAGGGGCCGACGTCGTCCTGGTAGCCGAGAAAGAAGCAGTGCCGGACGATCCCGAGTGCCTTCGCGCGCCGCTCGACATCCTCCCGGTCGGGCCCGTCCCCGATCATGCAGAGGCACGCGTCGACCCCGAGCTCTCGGAGTCGCGCCAGCGACGCGAGCACGTCTTCGGTGCGCTTGACCCCCGTCATCCGGCCAATCCAGCCGACGACGAAGCGGTCTGGGGCGATGCCGAGGAGGGTGCGCGTCCGCTCCCGCGCGTCGGGCTCGGTGGCGACGCGCTTCTCGAGCGGGATGCCGAGCCGTACGACCGCGAACGCCTCGCGCGGGGCGACGCCGAGCGAAACAAGATCGTCGCGCACCTGCGGACTCACCGCCACGAGCGCCGTCGAATGGTGGGCGAGCCACCGCTCGAGCAGGCGGAAGAGCGCCGTGCGGACCGGATCGAAGTAGCCGCGCAGGACGTGGCCGTGGAAGGTGTGCAGCACGATCGGCGGCCGCGAGTCCCGCGCCAGGAGCGAGGCGACGCGGCCGATTGCACCCGCCTTCGCCGTGTGCGTGTGGAGTATCTGCGGCCGCTCCCTGCGCATCAGCCGCGCGAGCCGGACGACGGCGACCGCGTCTCGCAGCGGCGAGATCTCCCGGTGCAGCTCGTCGATCGTCACGATCTCGACTCCGAGCTCCTCTGCGACGAACGCCATCGACCCTTCGCCGCGGGCGAGGGTACCCGCGACGAGCGTCGTCTCGTACCCCCGGCTTGCGAGGCCTGCGCTCAAATAGGCGACATGGAGCGCGGGACCGCCCATGTTCAGGCGCGCGATCACTCGCAGGATGTGGACCGGCTTCTCGCTCACCCGGCGAGCAGCGCCTCGACGGTCAGCCGCAGGCCCTCTTCGAGCTCCACCTTCGGCTCGTAGCCAAGGACCGCCCGCGCCGCGGAGATGTCCGCCCAGGAGTCCCGGATGTCGCCGGGCCGTGGGGGTGCGAAACGCCGCTCGACCGGCCGCTCCAGGATCGTTCCGATCGCGTCCGCGACCGCGTTGACGCTCGCCGGCGAGCCGGCGGCGACGTTGAAGATCCGCCCGCTTGCGCCCTCCGCCTCGGCCGCCCGGATCGTCGCGTCGATCACGTTGCCGACATAGGTGAAGTCGCGCGACTGCTCGCCGTCGCCGTGGATCGTGATCCGCTCCCCCGCGGCGATCGTCGTCACGAACAACGGCACGACCGCGGCGTACTGGGAGAGAGGGCTCTGGCGCGGCCCGAAGACGTTGAAGTAGCGGAGCACGACGGTCTCGAGCGACTCGTACACCCGGCTGAAGCTGACGCAGTAGCGCTCGGCGGCGAGTTTGGCGACGCCGTAGGGCGAGATCGGGTCCGGCGGCGAGGACTCCTTCGTCGGCCGCTCCCGGCTCGTGCCGTACACCGAGGTGCTCGAGCTGAAGACGACCCGCCGAACGTTCTCGTCGCGCGCGGCCAGCAGTACGTTGAGCGTCCCCTCGATGTTGACCGCGCTCGAGGTCAGCGGATCCTGGACGGAACGAGGCACCGAACCGAGCGCGCCGAGGTGGTAGACGACCTCGGTGCCTCGCACTGCGGCATGGACCCGCTCGTAGCTGCGGAGCTCTCCCTCGACGATCTCCACCGCTTCCTCGAGGCCCTCGAGGTTGGCGCGGTTCCCGGTCGAGAAGTTGTCGAGGATGCGAACCTCGTCACCTCGCTGCAGCAGCGCACGCGTCAGGTTCGAGCCAATGAAGCCGCCGCCCCCCGTGACGAGCGCGCGGCTCAACGCGGCACCGTCGCCGTCACGTGGTAGTTCAGGAAGAGCGTTCCCGGGATCGGCTCCCGGAGCGAGGGCACGCGCCGATCGACCGCGCCCGCGACCGCGTTCAGGCTGCGGATCACGCCTCGCGCGACGGGCCACGCGTTCGTCCGCTTCGCCAGCAGGTGGACGTAGAAGTTCAGCATCGCCGCCACGCAGGCTGCGGTGCCGGAGCCGGGTCTGACGGTGACCGAGGCCCACTTGCCGTTGCGCTCGAAGAGTCGCTCGAGGCCCGTGTGGGTCCAGCGCCAGTGGTCGAAAGGGGAGGGGTGGTAGGCCATGACGCCGTGCGTGGAGGCGAGAACCCGGCCGCCTGGCGCCGTCACGCGCCGCAGCTCCCGCACGGCCTGGTCGGGTTCCAGGCAGTGCTCGAGGACCTGCGTGCAGAGGACGAGGTCGAAGCTCCCGTCCTTCACCGGGATCTCCTCCACCGTGCCCTGGAGGTCGGCCGCGGGGTTCTGGAGGTCGACGCCGACGTACTCGCTCGCAAAGGGCTCGAAGAAGGGGTAGTAGGGCTTCACACCGCAGCCGACGTCGAGGACGCGGTAGCGACCGCCAGGCTCTGCGCCACGAGCCGCCTCCGACTGGAGCCAGCTCGAGAGCGGTTGCAGGATTGCCCAGGTCGCTGCGCTTCGCGGCGGGTGCCGGCGGCCCCCTCCGGGCCAGGTCTCAGACCTGCTCACCACTCGCTCCCGCGGCAGCTGCTGCCGCCAGTCCGATAGCAAGCCAGGTCAGCGCCGCGAGCGGAATGCCGGCGACGAGCCCGAGCGCGCTCCAGACACCCATCGCCACGAGCAGCCAGAGCACCGCGACGAGCGCCGTCGCGCTCCAGAGCGGCGGGCCTCGGAGCGCGACGCGCGCCGCGACGGCGAGCGCGACGACGAAGAGCCCGAGGAAGGAGGCGACACCGATTACACCCATGTCGGCCGCGGCTTGCACGTACGCGTTCTGGACCCCGTACTCGCGCGTGCGAGACGGGAAGGCCTGCTCGGCGGTGTGCGGGAAGCGGCGATGGGCGGCGGCGAGGTAAGGCGCATAACTCGGGTAGTCACTCGAACCCTGCCAGCCGGCGCCCTGGAGCGGCCGGTGCTCGAAGATCCGCCAGCCGAGGTAGACGAGCAGCGTGTGCTGGGCGTAGGTCTGCACCTGCGTGCCCGTCGAGGCCTCGCGCGTCCGGACTCCGAGCCAGCGGAGGAACTGGTCGAAGTCGTGGCCGCGCAGCACGACCACACCCCCTGCGGTGGCGAGGACGATGGCGGTGAGGGCGCCCGTACGGGCGAGGGGCAGCCGCTGCCTTCGGGCCGCGAGCACGCCTGCCGCGAGCGCGGCCGCCGCGGCGCCGATGACCCCGGCGGTCGAACCGGAGACGACGAGCCCCACGCTGCCGGCTAGGCCCGCGCTCAGCGCGAGCGTTCGCCCGAACGGCCACTCGCGCCGAAGCGCGATGGCCGCGAGCGCGAGCGCCAGTGCGACCCCGGACAGCGCCGCGAAGTCGTGGTGGCCGAGGAACGAGGGCTGGCGGCGCCCGGCGGACCAGGCGGAGGCGATGCCGGCGCCGAAGAATTGGGAGACGCCGACGACCGTTGCGACCGAACTCCACGCCACGAGGCCGGCGAGGAGCGCCTCGACGTCCTCGCGTCGTCTCAGGAGCAGCGGAACGGCCGGTGCGAGGAGCGCGTACTCCCAGAACTTCGCGGCGGTGACGGCGTGCTTGGCGAACCGGTACCCGTCGAGCTGGGCCCTTCCGTAGAGCGTCGCGACGACGACGAGGATGAGCAGCACCGCGGCTGCGGCCCACACCGCTCGTGCCGACCGCAGGGGCGCCCAGCCGATGCGCGCCCCGGAGAGGCCGGCGCCTGCCACGATCGCCGCGGCGGAGAGGTCGGACAGGGCGAGCCGGATGCTCGCTGACCCCACGGAGACCGTGGTCGTCGGCTGGTGCACGTAGTGGAGCAGGAGCGGCGGGAGGGCGAGCGCGAGGAGGATTCCGCCGCGAGCGAGGCGAATCCAGTCGAGCGCCGCCGCACGGCCGCCGGGACGCGCTCCTGAGAGCGTTCGGACGGCCACGAACGGCCACTATACTGGTGTTTCCCGGCTCCACAGGCGGCACGGAGCAGGGGCGGGAACGAGCTTTGGGTCGGCCTTTCTCCTCTTTTCGGTCGCGTTTC
>JBBQDZ010000069.1:0-11443 GCA_038320185.1 Gaiellales bacterium | reverse complement strand
GTTGGAGACCTGATCCCCGTCCTCCCGGGCGATCTCGTCGCGAATCTTCTCGAGCGAGCGCCGGATGAGCCTCGAGACGTGCATCTGCGAGATGCCCACCTGCTGGGCGATCTGCGACTGCGTCAGGCCCTTGAAGAAGCGAAGGTGGAGGATCCGCCGCTCCCGCTCGTCGAGCACCTTGAAGCCGGGCGCGAGCACGGCACGATCCTCCGAGACCTCGTAGGCGTGCTCTTCGGTTCCGAGCGACTCGAGCGGGTCGAGCTCTCCGTCCTCGTCCCCGCCGCCTGCTCCCGCGGACAGCGAGAGCGATGAGTAGGCGCGCCCGCTCTCGAGGGCCTCCAGGACGGCCTCTTCCTCCACGCTCGCCGCCTTGGCGAGCTCCGCAATCGTCGGCGAGCGCCCGAGCTGCACCGTCTGCTGCTCGATCAGTCGCGACAGCTGCACGTTCAGCTCCTGGAGTCCGCGCGGGACGCGCACCGACCAGCCGCGATCGCGGAAGTGCCGCTTGATCTCGCCGATGATGTTCGGCGTCGCGTAGGTCGTCAGCTCCACGCCTCGATCGAGGTCGAAGCGATCGATCGCCTTGATCAACCCGATGCAGCCGATCTGGACGAGGTCCTCGAGCTGCTCGCCGCGATACGAGTAGCGGCGGGCGAGCGAGCGGACGAGCGACATGTACTGCTCGATCAGCTGCTCGCGGGCCGCGATGTCGCCCTGCTCGTGATAGCGGCGCAACAGGACCTTGTCGCTCCTGCCGGCCATCAACGAGCGCCCGGCGCTCCGTCGCCGACCGACTTCCGGAGGCGAACCCACTGTCCGCCGTCCTCGTCGACGAGCTCGAACTCGTCGGCGACCGTGGCCAAGACCCGCTGCAGGCCGACACCCTCCCGGTGTGCAAGCTCGGTCTCGAGCAGGCCGGCCGGGAACGGGCCTACCTGCGCCTCGAGCGCCTGGTCGCTCCGCCTGAGGACAACCGTGACCTGATCGCCGCCGGAACGGCCTCGCAGGAGCTCGTCGAGGGCGAGCCGGAGATCCTCGATCGCGTCGACCGTGAGGTCGATGCGCGCACCGAGGCCTGCCACCACGAGATGAGCGACGTTGTGAAAATCCTCGTCGCGGGGGATGGTGAGCGTGATCTCGTCCACCCCGAAGATCCTAGGCCGCTCGCGCAGCGGTGACGAGGCCGGCGCCCACGACCGTGTCTCCCTCGTAGAGCACCGCGGTCTGCCCGGGGGCCACAGCGTAGGCGGCGACCTCGAGGCGGAGGCGGAAGCCGCTCCCCGTGGTCTCCACGCGGGCGGGCACGGCGGGAGAGCGGTAGCGGAGCTTGACCTCGGCGTGTGTGACCGGCGCAAACAGTCGCCCCCTGACGCTCACCCGGCGTCGCGCGAGCGACTCGCGAGGGCCCACCACGACCGAGTTCGTCCGCGGCTCGGTCGCGAGCGCGTACAGAGGAACTCCGCCGCCGACGCCGAGCCCCTTTCGCTGTCCCGGGGTAAAGCGCCAGTACCCGTCGTGGCGACCGACTGGGCGCCCGTCCTCGTCGACAACCGGCCCTTCGCCTCGCCGCAGCCCCCGTCGCTCGAGGAAGCGCCGGTAGTCCCCGCCGCCGAGAAAGCACGCGTCCTGGCTTTCGGGCCGCCCCGCCGAGGCGAGCCCGGCCTGTTCGGCCTCCGCGCGCACGCCCTCCTTGCGCGAGTCACCGAGCGGGAAGCACACCCGGTCGAGACGCCGCGGATCGAGCCGCGCGAGCATGTACGACTGGTCCTTGTCCCGGTCGCTCGCGCGCGCAAGCAGCAGCCGTCCGTCCCGCTCGACGACACGGGCGTAGTGGCCGGTGGCAAGCCTGGGCGCCCCGGCACGTGCCGCAAAAGCGAGCAGCTGCGCGAAGCGGAACCCACCGTTGCAGCGCGAGCACGGGTTCGGCGTCTCGCCGCGCGTGTATCCGCGGACGAACGGCTCCACCACGGCACGGCGGAACGCCTCGCGCAGGTCGAGCGTGACGTGCGGGACGCCGAGCGCGTGACACGTCTCTCGCGCCGCGATCACCGCCTCTGGCGAGCAGCAGGTGCGCGCGGAGTCCTGGGCCTCGGGGTCAACCCAGAGACGGAGCGTCACACCGACGGGCTCCAGCCCGGCAGCGCGCACACGAAGGAGCGCGACGGCGCTGTCCACGCCTCCGCTCATCGCGACCACCACCCGGTCGGGGTTGCGCCGTGCGCGGAAGATCGGGCCGATCGCATTCGCGAGAGCATCGGCTGCCAGCGTCTCGCCGGGGACAGCCGCGGCCTCCAGCAGGCTCAGCCCGCGTAGGTCGCCACGAAGGCCCCCCGCGTCGGCCCCGACGATGCGTTCCCCGTCGAGTTGCAGGCGCACGAGCGCCCATTCGCCGTCACGCGAGGCGTCCCCGGAGACCTCGATCACAAAGGCAGGCTAGCCCTTCCGTGCGCGGCGCCGGCGTGAGCCGGCGCCGCGCGGAAGGCGAGTCCACCCCGCCGGTGGCTCCGCGTCCGTGCGAACCTGGACAAGCCAGGTGGGTGCCTTGCGAGCCTCGCGCCTCAGGCGGTCAGCTCGACGCAGGCTCCCTTTGCATGGATGTTGGTTCTACATGGGTTCGCGGAGTAACGCGCGGGGTCGAGCACACGGGCACTGTAGCTCCCTTCGTCCCCGGTGGCGCAACGGCTAGGCGGGCGGGCGGGCGAAGGTCCACCGAATCGGCTGCACCCCGTGCAGCCCCAGCTCGCGCGCGAGAGCGGCGGTGAGGTCGAACTCGCGCCCCGGCCCCTTCGGCCCGTGGTCGACGATCTGGGTGAGCACCTGCTTCCCGCCGAAGGAGATGAAGATCTTCGCGCCGCACGGCAAGACGGGATGCGCCACGCCCAGCGTCGTGCGCTGGATGAGCTGTCCGCAGGCGGAGCGCCGGCCGTACGGGCCGGCGGCGGCACCCGCCAACGCCCGGTACCAGGAGGCGCCGTCACCCTCAGCCGGCTGCGGAAGGCTCGGGCGAGTGCGCCCCGAGCCCGGAGCGCTCACGGCCAGCGACACGACGACGGCGAGGAGCGCGATGCCGGCGAGCGCGAGCTCGCGCTGGGCGAGCGCCGGCGTCATCGCGTCGCAAGCAGCTCGGACAACGACTCCCGCACGAGCGCGTCCAAGCCCAGTTGAAGGAGCCCGCCGGGGCTCGCCGGCGGCTCCGGCTCGGCGGAGCCGCTCACGAGCGCACGTTCCCGCTGCTGCGTTCGGGCTCTCGGCGGCGCGACAGCCTCCGGAACCAGCGCTGTCCAATCCGCCGTCCGCGATCTCGCGCGCGGGAGGTTTGCGGTTCGATCGGCTCCGGCGCCGCCGGCAGAGCGATACGGCGGTAGGGCCTACCCCGGCTGGTGCGAAGCTTCAGCGGCTGGCGGGCGCCCGGCTGCAGCAGCGACGTCGCCGGAAGCGACGGGGCATGCGCCTCCGCGACCTCGGCCTCCGCGGGAAACGAGACCGGAGGCTCCACCCGTGCATTCGGCAGCTCAACGGCAGGGGCCTGTGCGGCGGGCTCGGGCTCCGGCTCGACCTCTTTCTCCGGCACTTGCTCCGCGGCTGCGAGGAGTCCGGACTCGAGCTCGATCGCGGGTTCCGGCGGGGCGTCGGGCTGTAGGGCGGCGGGGGATGGCTCGGGCTCGGCCTCGGTCTCGAGGCCCACGAGCGTCACTCCGAGCGCCTCGGCCGAGAGTAGCCAGCCCGGAGCGGCCGGCGCCGGTGCCGGCGGAAGCACCGGCGATCCACCGCCCCACACCTCCTCGCCTGGCCAGGGCTCGGGGACGACTGCCGTCACAGGCGCGGGTGCAGCCGGCGGAGTCGCGGCCGCTGACGGAGCGGCAGCAGCGCGCGCTACGGCAGGCGGCGTCTGAGCGAGCGGTGGGCTCGAGTACACGGGCGGCAGCGGCACTGCACCCCACGACCGCTCCGCGACCGCTTCCGCCAGTGCGGTGAGGAGCCAGGCTCCCACGAGGATGCCGACGATCCAGGGCCGGCGCACATGCGCGAGGCCAAGGACGAGCGCCACCGCGACGATGAAGGCCGCCTCGAGGACGAAACGCAGCGCTCGAGAGTTCATCTACCCCTCTGTTTCCCGACCTCCGTCGCCCTCCTCCGCCGCAGTCCTCCGAAACCACCGGCGGCGCGGGCGCGGCTTGAGCGGCTCGAGGCGGATTCGCTCGCGCCGGTCGGGCGCATGGAAGGCGAGCGCTTCGGCCGGGGTCGCGACCGCTCCCTCGGCGACCCCGGGCGCCGGGGCGGCCGGGCCAGGCCCTGCGGGCGAGGTGTCGGCGGCGCCGGCCTCGGCGACGGTCACATGCGTGGCGCCCTCGGACGGGGCTGCCGCAGGTCGTTCGAACTCGAAGTCGTAGTCTCCGGCCGGCACGGCCGGCGCAGGCGCAACCTCGACGGGCGGCGGCTGGACGTACTCGGCTACCGGCGGATACTCGGGCGGCGGCGCTATCGCCTCCGGCGCAAGCTGGTCGACCGGCGCCGTGGCGGGTCCGCTCGCGACCGCAAGGCGCGGCCGCGCGCGCCAGGCGAGAAGCTCTACCAGCACCTGCAGCAACCACCCGACCGCCATGACGACGACGATCAGCCAAGGGTCGAGACCGGCGATCGCGACGCCGACCGCCAGCAGAATCAGGAAGCTCGCCTCGACTGCGAATCTCGGGCCCGAGCCTTCAGGCATCGGCAGCGACTACTCCTCGTCGTCGGTCGACTGGTGGGCGGCGTCTGCGCGAGGAAATACCGGCAGGGCCGACCGCTCGTCCAGGTTCCTCTGGTGCCATCGCTCTTGCCTCCTAGCGGGACTCCCTGCCCGATTATGCCGCTTCGAGGGGTCGAGAGTTCCTTTCCAAGCGCAAAACCCTACGGCGTTGGTGCGCGACCTTCCGGCGTCGAGGAGAGGCGGATTCCGAGCTCGGCCAGCTGCGCCGGCGGGACGTCCGTCGGGGCGCCGGTCATCAGATCGACGCCGGCCTGGTTCTTCGGAAAGGCCTGGGTGTCCCGGATGAACGGCTCGTCGAGGAGCGCCATCGAGAGCCGGTCGATGCCGGAGGCGATGCCGCCGTGCGGCGGGGCTCCCATCGTCAGTGCGTCGAGCAGGAACCCGAACCGCGAGCGCTGCTCCTCGGGCGAGATCCTCAGGAAGTCGAAGATCTTCGCCTGGAGGTCCTGCTCGTGGATCCGGAAGGAGCCGCCGGCCAGCTCGAGGCCATTCCCGACGAGGTCGTAGGCGACCGCCCGCGCTCTCCCGGGATCGGTGTCGAGCAGCTCGATTCCCTCGGGGTTCGGCCGCGTGAAGGGATGGTGCTCCGCAGCCCACCGGGCCTCCTCCTCGTCCCAGCGAAGGAGCGGCATGTCCGTGATCCAGAGGAACCGCCACGCCGAGCGATCGATGAGCTCGAGCTCGCGGCCGAGGTGGAGGCGCAGCAGGCCGAGGATCTTCGACACGAGCCTCGGCTCGCCCGCACCGAAGAGAGCAGTCGTTCCGGGGGCTCGAACCGGCGCCAGCTCGCGCTCCGAGAGGAACTTTGCAATCGGCGACGAGAGCTCGCCGTCGGCACGGAAGACGATGTAGGCGAGACCCTTCGCTCCCCACGAGCGTGCCATCTCCTCGAGCTTCTCGATCTCGCTGCGCGAGAGCTCGCGCGGAACGCTCAGATAGCGGACGGCCGCCGCGCCGGAGAAGACGCCGAACCGCGACTCCCGCGTCAGCTCGGTGAGATCTGCGATCTCGAGGCCGAACCGCAGGTCGGGCTTGTCGCTTCCGTACCGCAGGTCGGCCTCGTCGAAGCGCATCCGGGGGAACGGGATCTGTAGCTCGACGCCGATGCACTCACGCCAGACCCGCTGGACGATTCGCTCCATCAGCGCAAAGAGGAACTCCTGGTCAGGGAAGGCCATCTCGACGTCGAGTTGCGTGAGCTCCTGGAGGCGGTCGGCACGCAGATCCTCGTCGCGGAAGCAGCGGGCGATCTGGTAGTAGCGCTCGAAGCCGGAGATAACGAGCAGCTGCTTCGCGATCTGCGGCGACTGCGGCAGCGCGAAGAACCTGCCCTGCTGGAGCCGGGTGGGCACGAGGAAGTCGCGAGCTCCCTCGGGCGTCGGCTTCCACATGATCGGTGTCTCAATGTCGACGAATCCCGCCGACTCCATCTCGGCGCGGATGATCGCGACCATCTGCGCCCGCGTCCTGATGTTCCGCTGGAGCCGGGCGCGGCGAAGGTCGATCCAGCGATAGCGGAACCGCAACGCCTCGTCGACGCCTTCCTCGTCAAGCTGGAAGGGCAGCGGCGGACAGGTCGACAGGATCTCGAGTTCGTCGACCTGAAGCTCTACCTGACCTGTAGGTAGAGAGTCATTGACGGCCGCCGAGTCGCGGCGGGTGATCTCACCCTGCGCCCGGAGGACGGACTCGACCCGAGTGTCGTGCGCGACCGCCGCGGCGGCAGGGGAGCGTTCCGGGTTGACGACGAGCTGGCAGACGCCGGTCTCGTCGCGGAGGTCGACGAACACGAGCCCCCCATGGTCACGCCGGCGGGCGACCCAGCCCGCAAGCGCGACCCGTCGCCCGGCATGCTCGAGCCGCGGCTCGCCGCAGCGGAGGTCACGCCACTTCACGCGTCAGCTCCTCGAGGCCCCGCAGGACACGGTCGGTCTCACCGCGCCGGCGAAGCTCGAAGCTTCCGTCCCGGCGGGCGACGACGACGATGGGGACGCCATTCCGGCCCGCTCGATCGAGCTGGCCCTTGAGCGAGCGTCGCGCGTAGTCCGTATCGCAGGCGGTTCCGTCGCGGCGAAGCCTCGTCATCAGTGCGAGCACGTGTGCCCGCGGGGTCTCGGGCTCGACCGCGAAGAAGATGTCCAACCGCGGTCCGCTCGGTTTCACCCCCGCCGCCTCCAGCGAGAGAACGAGCCGCTCGACGCCGGCGCCGAAGCCGATAGCCGGCGTCGGTGGGCCGCCGATCTCCTCCACGAGGTAGTCGTAGCGCCCGCCGCCGACGAGTGCGTCCTGGGCACCGAGGTCCGAACCGACGAACTCGAACGTCGTGCGCGTGTAGTAGTCGAGGCCACGCACGAGCGTTGGTACAAGTGCGTACTCGACCCCGTACGCGTCGAGGAAGTGTCGCACCTGTGAGAAGTGGTCGGCGCAGGCGCCGCAAAGCGACTCGCCGATCTTCGGGGCCTCGCCGAGCGCGCGGGCGATCTGCGGGCTCTTCGTGTCGAACACGCGCAGGGGGCTGACCTCCGCCTTCTGACGCGTCTCCTCGTCGAGCTCGGAGTCGTGCTCGCGGAGCCAGCGGCGCAGCCGCTCCACGTAGGCCGGCCGGCACTCGCGGTCGCCGATGGAGTTCAGCTCGATGCGGTAGCCGCTAACCCCGAGGCGGCGCAGGAGCTCCACGTAGAGCTGGATCAGCTCGGCGTCGAGGGCTGGATCGTCGGATCCGATCGCCTCCACCGAGAGCTGCCGATGCTCCCGGAAGCGCCCTTTCTGCGGCGTGTCGTAGCGATACGCGGGCGCGATCGTGAAGAGCTTCTGCGGCTGCGGCTCGCGGTGCAGCCCATGCTCGACGTAGGCACGGCAGATAGGGGCAGTCGCCTCCGGGCGGAGCGTCAGCAGGCGGCCACCGCGGTCCTCGAAGGTGTACATCTCCTTGCGCACGATGTCCGAGCCGGCGCCCGAGGTCCGCTGGAAGAGGTCGGTCTCCTCGAAGCCAGGAGTCAGGATCGGGCGGTAGCCGTAGAGGCCGCAGACCTCCTCGGCCGTTCTGCACACCAGGTTCCAGAGAGGGAATTCGGAGGGGAGGACGTCGTGCGTGCCGCGCGGCGCCTGGAACTTCACACTCGCCCCTGGTCGACGGCGCCATCCGGAGCGCTCCGCGCCGCGCCGCGCAGGTCGGCGAGGAACGGATTGCGCGCCAGCTCCTCTCCGAGAGTCGTCGGCGGACCATGCCCGGAGTAGACGATCGTCTCCGGCGGGAAGCGCTCCATCAGCAGCCGGATCGACTCGACGAGGGTCGCCCAGTCGGCCATCGGCAGGTCGGTGCGTCCAACCGAGCCGGCGAAAAGGACGTCGCCCGAGAAGAGGCAGCCGTCGGCGTGATAAGCGAGGTGCGCGGGAGAGTGGCCGGGCACGCGCAGCGTCTCGAACTCGATTCCCCCGAGCTCGAACGTCTCGTCCCCCGCGAGCTGCACCTCCGGCGTGTGGGGCCGGACGTGCACGTCGGCATAGACCTCGCCCGGCCGCTCGAGCACGAACGCCTCGTCCTGCGCCATGTAGACGGGCGCCCCGGTTCCCTCGGCGAGGTCGGCGACGCCGAGCAGGTGGTCCCAGTGACAGTGCGTGATCAGGATTGCGACGCACCGTGCGCCGGACCGGGCGAGCTCCAGGCGGAGATCCGTCACGCTCCCGCCGGGGTCAACCACGACCGCCTCCCTCGCTCCGCGTGAAGACCGGACGACGTAGCAGTTCGTCCCGATCGAACCCAGCTCGAACCGGTCCACGGCCAGCATGGATTGAGTCTAACCAGGGCGGGTAGAGGCGCTCTCGTGCAGACCTGGAACCTTCGCGAGATCGAGACGCAGGACGGCAGCCGCTCCCCCGTCGTCCTGTTTTCCGAGCAGGGCGAGGCTCGCGCCGTCCTCATCGGCCTCGGCGCCGGGCAGGAGCTCGGCGATCACGAGGTCAAGGAGCGGGCGACGATCGTCGTGGTCGAGGGTACCGTCCGTCTCGGCGACGCGGCCGGTGGTGCGGTCGAGGCTCCCGCGGGAACGCTCGCAACGTTCGCGCCCGGAGAACGGCACGTCGTCTCGACCGAAGACGGGGCGCGGATCCTCCTCCTGCTGGCGCCGTGGCCCGGCGAGGGGCACTACCGCGGCGACGAAGGCGGAAGGCGCGCCTGATCACGGGAGGCGCGCCGCCTGTTAGCCGCCGCTTCGCCGCTGCCGGGCCCGCGGTGGCAGAGGGTCGCCGATCCGCTTGCGGTACGAGCGGTACATCGCGCTGTCGAAGAAGTACATGAAGGGCACGAGGAGAGCCGCGTAGAGGACGGCCAGGGCGAGCCGCGTGCCGATGGGCGGCGCGTGCTTGCCGATACCCGTGACGACGACGATGAGGACGAGGAAGATCGGCGCGCGCTTCAGTGTCCGGTTCCAGGACGGCGGCTTGACCGCGCGCGCTGTGCGCGTGCTCCTCGTTCCCGCAGCCGTCTTGGCTCTCCCGCCCTTGGACGAGGGTCTCGTCGAAGACCCCGGGGCCGCGTTGCGCGCGCTGCCGGAGGACGGCTCTTCGCCCGCATCGACCTCGACCTCGCGTCCCTCTCCGTCGACGTAGACGTACTCGTACTCGTGCCGGCGGCCCTTGTCGCGACGGCGGCGCTGCTTCCTCGTCGGCATCGTCTCCTACCCTAGCTCCGCTCGGCTGGCGAGCCGGGAGCCGCCGGAGGCTCGGCGAGCAGAGTCTCGGAGACGACAGGGTGCCCGAGGTGGTAGGCGAGGTAGCGCCAGTCCGAAGCCTCGAGCAGGACGATATCGGCGTCGTAACCCGGAGCGAGTCGGCCTTTTCGGTCGGCCAGCGCGAGGACGTGAGCCGCGTTCACGGTGCACGCCGACAGCGCCTCGGCCGGCGAGAGCCCGAGCTGTGTGCAAGCGAGCGAGCAGACGAGCGGGAGGCTCTCGCAGAAGGCACTGCCCGGGTTGAAGTCCGTCGCAAGGGCTACGGCAGCGCCCTCGTCGACGAGCGCGCGCGCCGGCGGCATCGACCGGCCGAGGAAGAGTGCGCTCGCCGGGAGCAGCACGCCGACGACCTCGCTCGCCGCGAGCGTCCGCACCCCTTTCTCACCCGTCGCCTCGAGATGGTCCACCGAACGCGCGTCGAGCTCGACCGCGAGGTCGATCGCGCCGCTCTCGGTGAACTGATCGCCGTGAAGGCGCAGCGCGAGCCCGTACTCGCGGCAGCACTCGAGGTACCTCCGCGCCTGCACGGCGTCGAACGCTCCGCGCTCGAGGAAGACGTCCGCGGCCCGGGCGAGTCGGGCCGCCTCCGGCAGGACCTCGCGCAGCGCGAAATCGACATAGGCGTCCGGGTCGTCGAACTCCGGCGGGAGCGCGTGGGCGCCGAGCCAGGTCGCGATCCCGCCCGCCGCTCGGATCGCGCGGAGCTGTGCGAGCTCGGTGTCTCGGTCGAGGCCATAGCCTGACTTGGCCTCGAAGGAGGTCGTGCCCGAGGCGAGCATCCACCTGCGGTGCTCGCGCACGCGCTCGAGCAGCGCAGCCTCGCCCGCGGCGCGTGTCGCGCGGACGGTCGAGAGGATCCCGCCGCCCGAGGCGTGCAGCTCCTCATAGCTCGCCCCGCCCGAGCGCAGCGCGAACTCCTCGACCCGGTCGCCGGCGAAGCACGCGTGGGTGTGGCAGTCGACGAGCCCTGGGATCGCGCAACGGCCGGTCCCATCGAGCTCCTCGACGTCCTCGCCGAGGGATCCCAGCTCGCGCATCCTGCCGGTGGCCGCGATCCGACCCTCCTCGCAGAGGACGAACGCGTCTTCTATGACCTCGATCTGCCCAAGCGCCGGCCCGCGGAGGGGAGCCGACCTTCCCGCCGGGGTCGCGAGCTGCTCGAGGTCGCGAAGGAGCAGACGCGTCACGCGCGGGAACCTAGCGCTCCACGCGCTTGCCTTCGGCGCGAGAGCCCGCAGGAGACCCAGGCGCCATCGGCACGTCGAGCGAGTGCTCGGCGGCCGCCGCGGCTGCGTCCTCGTAGCCGGCGTCGAGGTGGCGCAGCACGCCCGTTCCGGGGTCGGCGGTCAACACGCGCTCGAGTCGTTCCGCCGCGTCGTCGCTACCGTCGGCGACGATGACCATCCCGGCGTGCAGCGAGTTGCCGATGCCGACGCCGCCGCCGTGATGGACGCTCACCCACGTCGCGCCCGCCGCCACGTTCAGGAGCGCGTTGAGGATCGGCCAGTCGGCAATCGCGTCCGATCCGTCTCGCATCGCCTCCGTCTCGCGGTAGGGCGAGGCCACGGACCCAGAGTCGAGGTGATCGCGCCCGATGACGACGGGTGCCTTAACCCTGCCCGCCCGAACGAGGTCGTTGATCGCCAGACCCGCCGTAGCCCTGGCGCCGAGGCCGAGCCAGCAGATTCGCGCCGGTAGTCCCTGGAACTCGACGCGTCCTGGAGCTAGCTCGAGCCAGCGCTGAAGCGTGGCGTCGTCGGGAAACAGCCGACCGAGCTCCCGGTCGATCTCGGTGATGTCGCCCGCATCGCCCGACAGCGCAGCCCAGCGGAACGGGCCGATGCCGCGGCAGAAGAGCGGCCGTATATAGGCCGGGACGAAGCCCGGGTATGTGAACGCGTTCTCGACGCCGGCCTCTAGTGCCTCCCCTCGCAGGTTGTTGCCATAATCGAAAACATAGCTA
>JBBQDZ010000068.1:0-11461 GCA_038320185.1 Gaiellales bacterium | reverse complement strand
CTTTCGGGTCAGGACGACCTCGTGCGCCTCTTCGCCGGCGACCGGATCTACAACATCATGCACCGCTTCAAGCTGCCTGACGACCAGCCGATGGAGGCGAAGATCCTCTCCAACCAGATCGAGGGCGCGCAGAAGAAGGTCGAGGAGCAGAACTTCGTGATGCGCAAGAACGTCCTCAAGTACGACGACGTGATGAACTCGCAGCGCCAGGTGATCTACGCGCAGCGCCGTCAGGTCCTCGAGGGGGAGGACATGTCGGGGCAGGTTCGGGAGTGGATCGAGGACGTCGTGGGGCGGAGCGTGGGGGAGTACACGGAGTCGGAGCACGGCGATGGGTGGGATCTGGAGGGCCTCGTCCGGCAGATGGAGACCCTGTACGGCACCGTCGACATCACGGTTGACGAGCTCCGGGAAGACCGCGCGCAGCTCAACCGCGACGGCTTGACTCAGGACTTCTTGGAAGACGCACTCGACGTCTATGACCAGCGAGACCGTGAGCTGGAGGAGCTCGAGCCGGGGCTCATGCGCTGGCTCGAGCGGCAGATCATCCTCCAGGTCGTCGACACTCGCTGGCGCGAGCACCTCGAGAACATGGACTACCTCCGCGAGGGCGTGCACCTGCGGGCAATGGCTCAGAAGGACCCCTTGGTCGAGTATCGGGGCGAGGGCCACCAGATGTTCGAGGAGCTCGGCCGCGCGATCCGTGAGGAGGTGCTGATGCTCCTCTTCCACGCGCAGGTCGAGCCGGCGGACATGGCCGACCTGGAGGCCGGGATGGCCGGTGGACCGAACGGCGGCGGTCCCAACGGCGACCTTGCGTACGAACATCAGTCGCTGGCTGGTGCCGACGCGATCGCGGCGGCGGGCGGCGGCGTCACTGCGGGGATGGTCGGCGGCGGCGCCACCTCCGTTGCGACCGCGCCGCAGCGCGTCCGTTCGGAGAACGAGAAGCTCGGCCGCAACGAGCTGTGCTGGTGCGGCTCGGGCAAGAAGTTCAAGCGCTGCCACGGCGCTTAGCGGCGCCGGAAGGCTACGCGCTCTCGACGAGACTGCCGACTACCCTCGGCAGCACAGCGTCCGCCATAGTCGTCCGCCTCCTGGCAGCGACGCTACGCGGTGCCTCGTTCACGCGATGTTCACGTGGCAACGCCTAGCCTCTTCGAGGTGCGCCTCTACCGGATCCCGTTCTCGACCAACGTCGAGCGCGTCGCGCTCGCGCTCGCCTACAAGAGACTCGAGGTCGAGTCGGTCTGGATCGGCCCTGCCGATCGGTCCCTTGTCGAGCGCGTGAGCGGGCAGCCGCTCGTCCCGGTGCTCGAGGACGGGGGAGAGGTGGTGATCGACTCGACCTCCATTCTGCGGCGTCTCGAGGAGATTCGCCCGGAGCCGCCGCTCTTCCCGTGCGAGCCGGCTCGGCGGGCCGAGCTCGACGTGTTCCTCGACTGGTTCGACCGGGTCTGGAAGCGCGCGCCGAACGAGATCGAGACGGAGCTCGGGAGCCCGCGGCCGGACGACGCGCGCATCGAGACACTCGGAAACGAGATGCGACGCAGTCTCGACCGCTTCGAGGCGCTTCTCGACGGTCGCGACTACCTGTTCGGGGACTCCTTCTCCGCCGCCGACTGCGCGGCGTTCCCGTTTTTGAAGTACGCAGCGGGCCGCGACGAGCGCGACGACGAGCTCTTCCACCGGATCCTGGAGTCCCGGCAGCCGCTCGGCTCGGATCATCCGTGGCTAGGCGCCTGGATCGAGCGGGTCGACACCCGCGCACGAGCGTAGCCGCGGCTGTGGCCAGCGCCCGAGGAAAACGAATACGCTGCGATCCGGTGCGCGAGCGAGGAGCTTCGGGCGCGCCGCTCGAGGCGGCGCTCGCGGCGGTCGTGGCCGCGACGCTCGCGGTGCTGCTGCTGTGGCTCGCGCCGCCGGGAACGGACCTGGCGGCGCACGTCTACCAGCGCGCCTTCTTCCTCCACCACGGCTTCGCGCTCTGGAACAACTTCTGGTACGCGGGGCGCTACTCGTTCGTCACCTACAGCGTTGTGTACTACCCGCTCGCGGCGCTCCTCGGAATCAACGCCCTTGCCGTCGCCTCCGTCGCGACCGCATCGTTCGCCTTCGCGCTCGTCGTCGTCTCCCAGTGGGGCTCCACTGCACGCATCTCCTCGCGAGGCTTCGCTCTGGTCTGGCCGGGGATCATCCTCACCGGCGGCTTTCCGTTCGCGCTCGGCGCCGCCCTGGCACTGCTCGCGCTGACCGCGCTCCAGCGCGGCCGCCGCCTCGTTTTCGCGCTCCTCGCCGTGACGAGCGCTGCGACGAGCCCGCTTGCGTTCTTCTTCCTCGTCGTCCTCTTCGCCGGGGTCACGCTGGCCCGGTGGCGCGGTGGGCTGCGCCTGGGGGCGCCCGCGGCGGTCCTCGTGGTCGCGGCGGCCGCCGAGCTGCTCCTGTTCCGGCTCTTCCCGGGTGGGGGCCGGTATCCGTTCGACCTCTTCAACCTCGTGATGGCAGTCGGGTTCTGCGTGTTGGGGCTCGCGATCACCTGGCACGTCGAGCGCGCCCGGCCGCTCGCGGGGATCTTCGTTGCCTACGGCCTCGCCTGTCTCGGCTCGTACGTCGTCCCCTCGGAGCTGGGTGGCAACATCGCGCGGCTGCGGTACGCGGCCGTTCCGATCGCCCTCCTCGCCGTGAGCCTTCGCGGGCGGCGCTCCCTGCGGCTCGCGGTGCCGCTGCTCGCCGTCGCGTTCGTCTGGAACGGCTCCCTCGTCGCAAACGCCGAGCGCGCGGCCGAGGACCCGGCCGCCGAGCCGGAGTTCTGGCGCCCCGCGATCGCGTTCCTCCGCGGGCACCTGACCCCCTCCTACCGCGTGGAGGCCGTGGACACGGCCGGTCACTGGCCCGCGGTCTATCTCGCCGAAGCCGGGGTGCCGCTCGTGCGTGGCTGGTACCGGCAGGACGACTTTCCCGAGAACGCGATCCTCTACGACGACTTCGGCGCGCGCGCGTATCGCGGCTGGCTGCGCAGTCTGGGCGTGCGCTACGTCGTCCTCGCCCGCGCCCCGTCCGACTACAGCGCCGCGTCCGAGGCGACGCTGCTGCGGCGCGGCAAGTCGGGCCTGCGGGTGGCCCTGCGCACTGCGAACCTCACTATCTTCGAGCTACCCCGGGCGCGGCCCGTCGTCACCGGTCCGGCCGCCGCGCGGATCGTACGGCTGGAGGCGACGCGGATGCTCGTCTCGGTCGGAGCTCCCGGTCGCTACAGGATCGCCGTCCGCTACTCCCCGTACTGGCTGGCCACGCCAGGATGCACCTCACGCGGGAGGGACGGGATGCTCCGCGTCACGGTTCGGCGTGCCGGCGTCCTCGACGTGGATTTCAAGGTGGGCGCCGGGCGCGTGCTCGAGACGCTCGCGGGCAAGACACCGCCGCGATGCCACCCCTGAGCGACCGGTACGATCGGTTCATGGCCGACCCGGCATCTTTGCAAGGTCAGCTCGAGGAGATCGGGACCCAGCTCGCCTGGGTCCGTGATTACCTTTGACCCCGCTGCGCTAGCCGACAGGATCGCCGGCCTCGAACGCTCGATGGGGGAGCCCGGCTTCTGGGACGAGCAGCAGCGGGCGGCCGCCATCTCGGCCGAGCAGGCGCGACTCGCGCGGCGCCTTGAGCGTTACGAGCGTCTCCGCGGCGAATTCGAGGACGCCTCGCAGCTCCTCGCGATGGACGCGGAGATGGCGGACGAGATCGAGGCCTCGATCGTGCCGCTTCGGCGGGAGCTCGAGCGCCTCCAAGAGGACGCGCTCTTCACAGGCGAGTACGACGCGGGCGACGCCGTCGTCACGCTCCAGCGGGATGCCGGCGGAACGGACGCCGAGGACTTCACCGAGATGCTCCTGCGCATGTACCTGCGCTGGGCGGACGACCGCGGCTTCGGCGCGGAGCTGCTGGAGGCGAGTCCCGGCGAGGAGGCGGGACTGAAGTCGGCGACGCTCACGATCAAGGGCGACAACGCTTACGGGATCCTCAAGGCCGAGCGCGGCAAGCACAGGCTCGTCCGGCAGTCGCCCTTCGACTCGGCCCACCGCCGTCATACCTCCTTCGCGCAGGTGATCCCGAGCCCGCTGCTTCCCGACGAGAGCCAGGTGGCGATCGACGACACCGAGCTGCGCATCGACACCTACCGCGCGCAGGGGGCGGGCGGCCAGCACGTGAACAAGACCGATTCCGCTGTCCGGATCACGCATCTTCCGAGCGGCATCGTCGTCCAGTGCCAGAACGAGCGCTCGCAATCGGCGAACAAGCAGACGGCGATGCGGATCCTGAAGTCACGCCTCGCCGAACGCGCAGAGGAGGAGCGGGACGCTGAGCTGGCGAAAGAGAGAGGCGATGTCCAGACAGGCTTCGGCGGAGCGGCGATCCGCAGTTACGTGCTCCACCCTTACCAGCTTGTCAAGGACCACCGCACCGACCTCGAGGTTGGGAACGCGCAGGGAGTCCTCGACGGCGACCTCGACGGCTTCATCCACGAGTATCTGCTCGCCAAGGCGGCCGGGCGAACGCTGTAGGCGCCCGTCCGGCCGCGGTGTGAGCTAGACTGGATCGAATCCCTTGACCGGCTCGGCCGATTCGGCTGCCCCCTTTTCCCCGGTGCAGGACTCCACCCTGACAGACACAGACACAGCGGTCGTCGACCGCGTGCCGCCGGCCCCGCAGCCGGCGCCGCCCTCGTCGGCGATGATCGTCTTCGGCGGCGTCTCGAAGGTCTACCCGTCCGACGTCGTCGCGCTGAAGGACGTCTCGTTCGTGATCGAGAAGGGCGAGTTCGTCTTCGTCGTCGGGGCCTCCGGCTCCGGGAAGTCGACCGTCATCCGCCTGCTCTTGAAGGAGATCGAGCCCACGAGTGGGCGCATACTCGTCGGCGGGCGGGATCTCGGACGCCTGAAACGCTCGCGTGTGCCGATGCTGCGCCGCAACGTCGGCTGCGTCTTCCAGGACTTCAAGCTGCTCGCGAACCGCACGGCCGCCGAGAACGTCGCCTACGCGCTGAAGGTGCAGGGCGAGGCGCCCGACGCGATCCGGAAGAAGGTGCCGGAGGCGCTCGGTCTCGTTGGCCTCTCCCACAAGGGCACCTCTCTTCCGGGAGAGCTGTCCGGGGGCGAGCAACAGCGCGTGTCGATTGCGCGTGCCGTCGTCAACCATCCGCCGCTCCTCGTCTGCGACGAGCCCACAGGCAATCTCGACCCCGACACTTCGGTCGGGATCATGCAGTTGCTCTACCGGATCAACCGCGCCGGGACGACGATCCTGATGGTCACCCACGATCGCGAGATGGTCGACAAGATGCGCAAGCGCGTGATCGCCCTCGAGGACGGGCGGCTCGCGCGCGACGAGCGCCGAGGCGGGTACGCGACCGAATGAAGCTGCGGATGGTGGGAGCGGAGGCGGTGCGCTCGATCCGCGCCAGCATGTCGACGACCTTCGCGGCGACGATGACCGTCCTGATCGGGATGTTCCTGCTCGGCCTCTCGATTGGGCTCGGTACCTGGGTGCTCTCCTGGTCGAACCACGTGAAGGGCGAGATCCCGGTGAAGGTGTACTTCTGTGCCGGAACCACCGCGACGTGCTCCCGCGAGGCAACGCCCAAGCAGATCGACCACGTGCGCGTGAAGCTGGCGGGCCTGCAGCAGGAGAATCTCGTCGAGAGCTACCGCTTCGTCTCGAAGGAGGAGGCCTTGCGGATCATGCGGCGCAAGAACCCGAAGCTCACCTCCGGTCTCTCCTACAATCCGTTCCCGAATGCCTACGACGTGAAGCCGGTGAAGGGCGAGTTCGCGAGGGCGATCCGTGACCGCCTCCTTGTGCCGAAGCTCGCCGGCATCGAGTCGGTCAAGGACGGTGGTGACACCGCGAAGCGGATTCTCCGGGTCGGCAAGGTCGTCGAGTCCGTCTTCTTGATCGGCGTCGTTCTGCTTCTTCTCGCATCGACGCTCCTGATCGCCAACACGATCCGCCTGTCGATCTTCGCGCGGCGGCGTGAGATCGAGGTGATGAAGCTCGTCGGGGCGACGAACTGGTTCGTGCGCGGGCCATTCATGATCGAGGGGCTCCTCTGCGGCCTGGCCGGATCGCTTCTCGCCGTCGTGCTGCTCGTGCTCGGAAAGACGATCGCGCTGCCCGCGATCCTGGGGCACATCGACGACCATTCGGCCGCGAGGGCGCTAGCGTTCGAGCTGAACGCGCTGATCATCCTCGGCGTCGGCCTGCTCCTCGGGGCGCTGGGTTCGGGGATGACGATGCGCCGCTTCCTGCGCGTCTAGCTCGTCGTCGCCGGCCGGCTACCGTAGGGCGCATGGCCTCGCGTCAGCGCCGCAGCCCGAAGAACAGCCGCCGCCCCCGGCGCACCGAGCCGCGGCGCCGCGTGCCCGAGGCGCGCAAGAGCGCGTCCGACCTCGCTGTTCGGCTGCCGAGTCGGGAGGTCGAGCCCGAGTCGGTCGTCGCCCACCTCGGCCCGACCAACTCGGGCAAGACCCACGACGCCCTCGTCTTCCTCTCAGAGGTCGGTCGAGGCGTCTATGCGGCTCCCCTGCGGATGCTCGCGCAGGAGGCGCACAGCCGACTGTCGGCGTCGCTCGGGGAGGAGCGGGTCGGACTCGTGACCGGTGAGGAGCGCGTGAACGAGCACGCGCCGATCCTCTGCTGCACCGCCGAGATGGCGCCGCTCCACGGCGAGGTGCTGGTGCTCGACGAGGTGCAGTGGGCCGACGACGAGGAGCGCGGCTCGGCCTGGACACGCCTGCTGCTCGGAGCCGAGTACCGCCACATCCTCCTGCTCGGAGCTGTTGAGGCGCTCCCGCTCGTCGAGCACGCGTTCCCGTACGCGCAGCTGAAGTTCTTCGAGCGGAAGGCGCCACTCGACTGGGTAGGGCGACGCTCGCTCGAGGGGCTTCGCACCGGCACCGTGGTTGTCGCATTCAGCCGGAAGGCTGTGCTCGCGCTCGCCGGCGAGATCAACCGGCGCCAGCCCGATCGAGTCGCCGTCCTCTACGGCGCGATGCCGCTTGCGTCCCGGAGGGCGGAGATCGACCGCTTTCTCTCCGGTGCCGCGGCGGTTTGTACGGCGACCGACGTCCTTGGCCACGGCGTCAACCTTCCGTGCGAGACGCTCCTGTTTGCAGAGACGACGAAGTTCGACGGGAAAGCGCGACGACCGCTCGAGCCGTGGGAGATCGCGCAGATCGCGGGGCGGGCGGGGCGCTTCGGGATCGTCGAGCGCGGCCATGTGGGAGTGCTGACCGGCGTGTCGTGGGCGAAGGCCGACCCCGCGCTCGTGCGGGCGGCGCTGACACCGCATGTCGAGCTACCCGGCGGGCATCTCGGCTACCGCGTCGTCGACACCGGGCGGCTGCGTCCGCAGCTGTCCGACCTGAACGTCTCGCGACCTGCCGAGCTCGGGCCGGCGCTCGCTGCCTGGCGGCACGCGGCGCTCGCGTACTGGGGTGCCGAGAGCTGGCTTACGGTTGAGTCGATCGCGCCGCTTCTCGTCCGCCTCGACGCCGTGCGGGACGCGTTACGGGGGTGCCGGCGGCGTCTCGAGCTAGAGCAGGTCTGGAAGCTCGTGAACGCCCCTATCGACGAGGACGACGCCGAGCTCCTCGGATCGCTCGCCTGCGCACTGGCCGGCGACGGGACGCAGCGGCACGTGCTCGGGTGGATCCTCGACGCGGAGCGTCTGGGCGGTGCGTCCCTGGAGGAGGCGGAGAAGGCGGGACGTCAGGCAAGCATCCTTCGGTGGTTCGCGCTCCAGTATCCGGGTGCCGGCGGCGTCACGCTCGAGCGGGCGGCGACGCTCGAGGGGGCGGCCGCGGAGCGGGTGATCGAGCGCCTGCGCGCCGAGGTCGCGGACCCACGGCTCGGGCGCTGCCGGATGTGCGGCGCGAGCTGTGCGCCGTGGGCGCAGCTGTGCGACCGCTGTTTCATGGCGCGCGGCTGGCGCGGCGCGCGTCGTCCCTAGACTGATCCGGTGGCCAGGGAGCGCGGGGAGAAGCTGATCGTCGACAACCGGCGCGCGCGGCACGACTACCATCTCCTGGAGCGCCTGGAGGCCGGCGTCGTCCTCGCCGGGACGGAGGTGAAGTCGCTGCGCGACGGGCGCGTGTCGCTGCAACAGGCGTTTGCCGAGATCCGCGAGGGGGAGGCGTGGCTCGTCGGCGCCCACATCTCCACCTACGAGCAGGCGAACCGGGCGAATCACGATCCGGATCGGGCGCGGAAGCTCCTCCTGCGCAAGGGCGAGATCGACTCGCTCTACGGGAAGGTCCGCGAGCGCGGGCTGACGCTTGTCCCGACCCGCCTCTATTTCAAGAACGGCCGCGTGAAGGTGGAGCTTGCGCTTGCGCGCGGGAAGGAGCTCCGCGACAAGCGCCGCGACCTGGCGCGTCGCGACGCCGACCGCCAGATCGAGCGCGCGCTTAAGAGCCGGCGGTAGCGCTAGCAGCCGCCCGGCTTGTTCCAGGAGAGGTCGGCCAGCGCGCGCAGGCCGGTTCTGATCTGGGTCGTCGAGGTGACGAAGTCGTAGCGCGCGGGCTTCCACGTCCCGTTCGGGCACGCGAACCCGAGCGAGCTCGCGCTCAGCGTGAAACCGGTGTTCGGGCCTCCCTCGGCGCAGTTGCCGACGGTGAACGTCCCCTGCCGCACACGGCGCAGGGGTGCTCCGGAGGCGGGGATTCGGTTGACCTCGACGCGGACGCGGAGCTTGCGCGTCGTCGAGCACGCGACGTGCTCGTTCAGCCAGACGCCGCGCAGGTCGACGCTCTTCGCGCTGACGAGGATGCCGCTCGTGACGTGCAGGTCGCGGATCTGCGCGTCAGCGAGGACGGACGGCTCGCCGGCCGCCCCTGCCGTGGCGGCGGCCGCGAGGGCGGCGGTGGCAGTTGCGGTGAGGCGCTTCATCATCTGTTCTCCTTCCGGGTGTGAACGTTCCGATCATCGACCTCTCGTCGGAAGGCGCGGGTGCGGCGACCGCCCGTGCCGGCGAGGAGATCGGCTTCCAGCGCGGGTGATGGCTCGACGTGAAGCCGGTCGCCGACTCCTTCGTTGTCAAGCTAGGGGACATGATGGCGCGCTGGACGAACGACCGTTGGGTCGCCACCGTCCACCGCGTCGCGAATCCTCCTCGCGACCGCCGGCTCGGGATGCGGCGGCAGGTGCTGGTGTTTTTCCACGATCCTCGCTCGCTCGCGAGGATCGAGCCGGTCACGACCGCGGGCCAACCGCGCTGCGGACCGATCATCGGCGGCGAACACGTTCTCGCGAGAGCCGCGAGGGCGCAGTCTCTCGGCTAGAATTCGGGGACAAGACATACGGGGGCGACCTGGTTTCGACGTGGTCGGTTCTCCGGCTGAGCTGCAAGCCGAGGTCCCCGGTAGGCCTCGTTAATCAACCGGGACATAAAGCAAGTGCGAATAACGAACTCGCACTCGCCGCCTAACCTAGTTAGGTAGCGCGTCGCTCCGAGCTGGGCCCGTGGCCCGGTAGTGGCGTCAGAAACGGGCTAGGCGCCGAAGGAGAGCCAATCGTCGGAGGCGCGACACCGCAGGATGGCTAGCCCGACGGTGGGTCGGCTGCTCACCGGCCGGCGGGCGAACTTCAAGGGCAGCCTAAGCTTGTAGACGCTCATCCCGGTGCGTCCGCGGACGCGGGTTCGATTCCCGCCGCCTCCATAGTTCCTGCAAATCGTCGCTTTCGGGCGACGTGCGCCGACGAAGTGTTCCCCTGGGGTCACAGCTCGTCGTCGACCGAGCCGGCTTCGCGCATCCGCGCTAGGGTCTCCATCGCACGCTCGAGGCACTCGCCTGTTGAGAGTTGCGCTAAGAGGCCGATCGCGGGCCAGACTTCACCAGCGTGCGGAAGTCGGTTGTGCTCACGGATGCATTGGGACTGCCGCTCTTCCACCTCGTGCGGCGCCGTGCCTGAGGGGCACCCTGCCAGGGCGACTGTCCCCATTGCCTCCCAACCGCTCATGTCCGCACGGCGCGCAGGTAAGTGGACAGATCGCTGTGCAATCGCCGCAAAGCGGATGGCGACACGTCCGGCAAACCGGTGCCATAGCGGATCGAGATGACTTTCTTGGTGAGTGGGTTGCTGGCAAGGACGTCCGCGAGCGCCGATGTAACAGCGCTCAGGCTCGCGATGCGCCGACGGACCCATGCTTCGTCGTACGAGAAGTAGTTAAGCTCGCTGGGGTCGGGCAATGCGGACTCTGGAATCTTGCTGCGTCGAGGCAGCCTGTCCCAGATCGGAGCGACGATCTGCGCGAGGTCGGGCGGAAGCTCCACGTTCTCAAAGACGCGCGTCGATACGGCTTGAAGGTAGGACTGGACGAACCCATCCTCCCGGTCGCTCAGCTTGGAAAGCTGTGATGGCAGCCACACGAGATTTGGCAAGAACGAATACGTCAACCGGTCACGCGGGGCCTCTCCCGAAGGGGTGAGCTTCCGCCATACGTGGGACGCGACGAAGCTCGTCCCTAGTCGCTTGCCACGCATCAATCGATTGCTCGGATTTTCGATCAGAAGGCTGCGTGGCAGCCCCTTCACCAGGCTGTTGTCGTCACGGAACACGCCCTCCTCGTTCGCTGACCCCCATTGGTCAACGTGGCCATTGCGCTTGTTCGGTCGGGCGTCTGGATCTCGTACAGCGTAGGGAACGAGGATCGGGTACCGCTGGTACACGGCGGGCGGAAACCACACGCCGAGTTGCTTACGAGGCGGGCTGTCAGGTGCGCGAACTGCTCTGCGTCCTCTTCGAGCAGCGTCTTCTGAAAGAAGTGATAGAGAAGAGCGTTGCCCTCTGCCACACCGGGCGAACGGCGTGAACGCGCTGCCCTACCTGGTGTCGCAGCCACCATTCAAGTCTATGGGCCGCGCTGGATGTGAACCCGCAACTCTGGTCGGCTCCCTCGGGGGAACCTTGCGCGGGTTCGATTCCCGCCGCCTCCATTTTCCCCCAACGTTAGGCGCCTTATTCAAAACTCTGGTTTGAGGAATCGTCGACGGAGAGTCGTGGCCCTCCACGGACAGGACGCTCGCACAGACGAGGGCACGGTCGGTCAGGCCCCGATTCGGGCGCCTACTTCTGTCGGGCCAACCTGATCTGTCCTTACGACCGGCTGAGTCCGTAGGCGGACGGGGAGACGATTAGAGCGATCTGGTATTCCTGAACGCTGGCGGCCCGGGCGCTGCTCCGGGGACAGAACCCGGACGGTGCACAGGAATCAGCGGACAGGCGCCGCGTCAGTGCCGTCGCCCGCCGGCGACGGCAGGAGCCCGGCCTGCGTGGCCAAACCCAGGTCGTCGCGGACAGCCCAGTGTTCGAGGGCGCGGCCATCGTCCGCAAACCGGATCAGGTGGACGTGCTTCACGGCGAACGGCTTGTGCGTGGCCGGGACGCCGGGCGGGAGGCCTCCCTC
>JBBQDZ010000067.1:0-11482 GCA_038320185.1 Gaiellales bacterium | reverse complement strand
CCGGACTGCAGGTGCTTGACGAGCACCTTGCGCGCGAGCTCGTCCTCCTGGCCGGCGGGGATCTCGAAGTAGATCTTCAGGAACGAGTTGGAGTAGCGGTCGAAGACCGCCGGGGTCCCCTCCTCCTGCAGGAGGCAGACGTCCTCGAGCCAGTTGATGTCTCCGCCCGGCGTGGCGGCGTCGAGGTCGACGCCCTCCACGAGCGCGCGGTCTTCCTGGTAGGCGAAGCGATGCCCGGACAGGTACTCCGCGTCGAGACCGAAGATCTTCTCGGGCTCCTTCACCGGACTTCCTCCGCACTCTGCTCCGGCAGGTAGTCGACCGGGTACTCCAGGTGCTGCTCGAGCAGGCGCTCGATCCGGCCAAGCGTGCGCTCCTCGCTCTGGCCGGGGATGTAGCTCGTGCCCGCGAGCGGTACCCTCGCCATCGCGGCGGCTTCCACCGTGAGCGCGCAGAGATCCTCCGGCTCGAGGCTGTGCACGTCGGTCTTGCCGCAGGCACGGGCGAGCATCTGGACCTCGAGCGTCAGCGTGTGCAGGAAGTTGTAGACGCGTTCTGCCGCCTCTTCGACGACGAGCCGCTTGCGCAGCTCGGGGTCCTGGGTCGTGATCCCGACGGGGCAGCGGCCAGTGTGGCAGTGGTAGCAGCGACCGGCCGGAACGCCGACGGTTCCCTCGTAGTCGGTGACGCCCGGGATCTCCTTGTTGCAGTTGAGGGCCATCAGCGCGGAGTGGCCGATCGCGACGGCCTTGGCCCCGAGTGCTAGGCATTTGGCGACGTCGCCACCGTTGCGGATCCCGCCCGCGACCACGAGGTCGATCTCGTCCGAGAGGCCGACGTCCTCGAGAGCGCGCCGCGCCTCGGGGATCGCCGCCATCAGCGGGATGCCAGTCTCCTCGGCCGCGATGTGCGGCCCGGCCCCAGTACCGCCCTCGGCCCCGTCGAGGTAGATCACGTCGGGGCCACACTTGGCGGCCATGCGAACGTCGTCGTAAACGCGCGCCGCGCCGAGCTTGAGCTGGATGGGGATCTGGTAGTCGGTCGCTTCGCGGACCTCCTGGATCTTCAGCGAGAGGTCGTCCGGGCCGAGCCAGTCGGGGTGTCGGGCGGGCGAGCGCTGGTCGATCCCGGCCGGCAGCGAGCGCATCTCGGCCACCTGCTCGGTCACCTTCTGGCCCATCAGGTGCCCGCCGAGGCCGACCTTGCAGCCCTGGCCGATGAAGAACTCGCAGGCATCCGCGAGCATCAGGTGGTGCGGGTTGAACCCGTACCTGCTCTGGATGCACTGGTAGTACCACTTCGTGGAGAGGTCGCGCTCCGGGGGGATCATCCCGCCCTCCCCCGAGCACGTCGCGGTTCCGGCCATCGACGCGCCCCGGGCGAGCGCCATCTTCGCCTCGAGCGAGAGCGCGCCGAAGCTCATGCCCGTGATGTAGATGGGGATGTCGAGCTCGATGGGCTTGCGCGCGAAGCGGGCTCCGAGCACCGTCCTCGTGTCGCAGCGCTCGCGGTAGCCCTCGATCACGAAGCGGGTGAGCGTTCCTGGAAGGAACATCAGCTCGTCCCAGTGCGGGATCTTCTTGAACATCGAGAAGCCGCGCATCCGGTAGCGCCCGAGCTCGGCCTTCATGTGGATGTCGTCGATCACCTCGGGGGTGAAGATCCGGCTGTGCCCGAGGACGGTGCGCCGGGAGGGTGCGGTCTCGTCGGCCATTCGACTGCTGCCTACAGCACGAGCTTGCGCTCGGAGGGCTCGAGGTTGTCGTAGTTGTAGAGCTTCTTGCCGCAGACGAACTTCTGGAGCTCCGGCGGCGCTCCCAGCCCGTGGATCCGGAACTTGCGCTCGACGAACTCGGTGTCGGCCTCCGTCCACTCGCCCGGCACGCAATCGATCCCGAGCGCCTTCACCTTGCCGCCGACGTAGATCGCCCCGTCGTACATCGAGTCGCCGAGCCCGGGGCCAACGTCGCCGCAGAGGATCTGCCGTCCGCGCTGCATCATGAAGCCCGTCATCGAGCCGGCCGAGCCGAGCACGATGATCGTGCCGCCCTTCTGGTCGATGCCGCTGCGGGCGCCGACCTGACCCTTGACCACGAGATCGCCGCCGCGGAGCGCGGCGCCCGTGAGCGAGCCCGCGTTGCTCTCGATCACGACGACTCCGGACATCATGTTCTCGCAGGCCGACCAGCCGACCCGGCCCGTGATCTGCACCTCGGGCCCGTCGATCAGCCCGCAGCCGAAGTAGCCGAGCGAGCCCTCGAAGCGGATGCGGCAGCGGGTGAGGATGCCGACGCCGAGCGAGTGCTTCGCGCCGGGGTTCTGCACGGTGATCTCGGTTACGCCCTGCTCGTACAGGAGCCAGCGCAGCTCGAGGTTGATCTGGCGCGTGGTCAGGCTCTTCGCGTCGAAGACTGCGCGCTCGCCGTCGATCTCGGACACGCGCAGGACGGTGGCGTCGGGCTCGACGAGGCCGCGCGCGTCGTAGGTGATCCGCCGCTCGCCCGTCAGCGACTCCACACGAGCACCTCCCCCTCGTAGGGATCCCACGTCTCGATCTCGCGGTCGACGATCGCGCGAATCGCGATCTCTTCCGAGGCCAGCGCGACGAGCTCGTCCGACTCGTACAGGACGAGCGGCTTCGCGGCCATCTCGTCCTTCGCGACGCCGAGTGCGTCCTGCGTGACGCAGATGTAGGTGAAGACGCCGTCGAGCTCCTCGAGGCTCTTGCGCATCGCCTGCTCGAGCGAGGCACCCTCACCCATCTTCTCGGCCAGGTAGACGGCAATCACCTCGGAGTCGCACTCGGACTGGAAGCGATGACCGGAGCGCTCCAGCCGCCGCTTCCACTGGAAGTAGTTCGTGAGCTGCCCGTTGTGGACGACCGCGACGTCCGGGAACGGATACGCCCAGTACGGGTGGGCCCCCGAGATATCGACGTCCGACTCCGTCGCCATGCGGGCGTGGCCGATCGCGTGCGTGCCCTCGAACCCGTCGAGGCGGTACTGCTTTGCCACCGTCTCGGCGTCGCCGAGGTCCTTCACGATCTCGAGCGAGCGGCCGAGCGAGAGCACCTCGCAGCCCGCCACGTCCTCGACCCGGTCGGTGAGGTCCCGGAGGTCGCCGTCGTAGCCGAGTGTGACCCGGCACGCGTACTCCGTCTCGTGCTCGATGCTGTGGATGGTCGCACCCGCGGAGCGCAGGCGGGTCGCGGCCTCCGCCCGGTTGCGCTCGAGGCGGTCGTGGAAGTGGAAGTCGCGCGGGTCGTTCGCGTCGGCGAACTTGCAGCGCATGATCACGACGTCGTCACGAGGCCCGTAGAGCGCGTAGCCGGTCGAGTCGGGTCCGCGATGCTTCATCGACTGCAGCATGCGGGTCATGTTGCGCCCGATCGCATGCTCGCCGTCCCGGTAGATCACTCCAGCGATTCCGCACATACGAGGCTCTCCCTAGGGCAGCACGTCGAGGTATTCGGCGATGTCCCAGTCGGTGACCTGGGCGCAGTGGCGCTCCCACTCGTCGCGCTTGTAGTGCATGAAGACGCGGTACATGTCGCCCGGGAGTGCGGCTTTGATCACCTCGTCCGCCTCGAGGGCGTCGAGGGCGGCGCCGAAGGTCATCGGGATCTTCTTCACCTGCTTGCCCGCCTCCATCGCCTCGTAGATGTTCCGCTCCTCCGGCTCGCCCGGGTCGAGCTTGCGCGCGATGCCGTCCCGCATCGCGGCGATGAGGACGGCGAGCGAGAGGTACGGGTTGACTGCGGAGTCGACCGAGCGGTACTCGAAGCGGCCGGGCGCCGAGACACGGAGCGCGGTGGTGCGGTTCTGGTAGCCCCAGTCGGCGAAGACCGGAGCCCAGAAGCCGGTGTCCCAGAGGCGGCGATAGGAGTTGACGGTCGAGGCGGTGACGGCGGTGAGCGCGGGCAGGTGCTCCATGATCCCGCCGATCGCCCACAGGCCGTGGCGGGCGGGCTTCTGCCGATCGTCGGTTTCGGGGAGGAAGACGTTCTCGTCGCCGCGCCAGAGCGAGATGTTGTGGTGGCAGCCGTTGGCCGAGACGCCCATGAACGGCTTCGGCATGAAGCACGGAAACGCCCCGAGCTCACGGCCGACCTGCCTGCAGATCTGCCGGAAGGTTGAGAGGTTGTCCGCGGTCAGCTCGGCCCGGTCGAAGCCGAAGTTGAGCTCGATCTGCCCCGGGGCGTCCTCGTGGTCTCCCTGGATCATGTCGAGCCCCATCCTCTGGCCGTACTCGACGACCCGGTGGATGATCGGCTGCAGCTCGGAGAACTGGTCGATGTGGTAGCAGTAGGGCTTCGTCACGCCCTCGACGGAGGGCGTCCCGTCGGCGTTCAGCTTGAGCCACATCAGCTCGGGCTCGGTGCCTGCGCGGAGATGAAGGCCGGTGTCCTCCTCGAACTGCGCCTGGATTCGCTGCAGGTTCCCGCGACAATCCGAGGTGAGGAAGCCGCCCGGATCGTCGCGTTCCTCGCGGTTGCGGAAGCAGAGGCACCAGACGCGCGCGGTCCGCGAGTCCCAGGGCAGCGGCATGAAGGTCTCGGGCTCGGGCAGGCCGACGAGCTCGGCCGCCTCGGGGCCGTACCCGATGTAATTGCCCTGCCGGTCGGTGAAGAGGTTCGCGGTGGCGCCATAGACGAGCTGGAATCCCTTGCGCGCCACCGTTTCCCAGTGGACCGCGGGGACGCCCTTGCCCATGATCCGGCCGGTCACCGAAGGGAACTGGAAGTAGACGTACCGGATGTCCTCGGCGTCGATCCGCCGCCGCACCTCGGCGACGAGCTCCTCTCGGCGCTCGGAGTCGACGAACTGCTCCAGGTCGGTCGTCGTCTCCGTCCGCACTTTGGTCGCCAACCTGACTCCTCCTCTCCGGCGGGTGGTGCTCCGTGGGTGTCTACGCCGGGTCGCCCCCGCGCTGTCGAGACGCTATCGCGCGAGCGGTAATTCTATTCCGCTCGCGGAGAGGCCGTCTCCCGGCCGCCGCGTGTGGTGACGCCGCAGGCCGAGGGCACCCGCGTCTCAAACCGTCGCCGGGGCGATAGAGTCGACGTTCCGTCTCCACGAGAGGAGTGAGATGCACGCGACGCTCAGGTACTACGGCAATACAGGGTTGGCTGACGCGCTCGCCGCCCGCGGTGACGAGGTCAAGGCCGTCGTCAGTGCGGTCCCGGGATTCCGCGCCTACTACCTCATTCGCACAGACGACAGCACCGTTTCGGTGACCGTCTGCGACGACGAGGCGGGGGTCGAGGAGACGAATCGCGCCGCGGCCGACTGGATCCGGGAGAACATGCCGGAGGCTGCCGCCGACCCGCCACGGATCACCGCCGGCGAGATCGTCCTGTCCTCGTAGGTTCCGCTCGCGAACTCGGATCAGCTTCGTTACTCGCTCAGGAGCAGACGACAGCGCCGGAGGAGTTCGGACAGGGTGCCGGGTCTGAGCGTGCCCAGCCGTCGCGCGACTCGCTCGTGGGACAACGTCCTCAGCTGCTCGGGCATCGCAAAGCTCTTCTCGCGGAGGCCTCCCTCGGGAGGCGCGACCTCCACGTGCAGCGCATTCGAGAAGTTCGTCCGTGTAAAGGGAATGGCGAGTGACAGGCCGAGCCGCGATCGGTTGAGCTGATCGACTGACACGATGACGAATGGTCTCGATTTGGCCTGTTCCGATCCGCGGGTCGGGTCGGGATCGGCCCACACGACGTCGCCCTGATGCGGCGCCCGGCTCAATACTCCGGCAGCGCAGCCTCGAAGTCGCTCAGCTCGTGCGCCTCGGTGAGGTAGGCAGTGAGCGCACCCGGGTCGTCGCAGAGCCGCTCCCAGTCCTCGAACGCCGCGATCAGAAGAGCGCTGTCGTCCGCCTCTTGCACGAGTGCCGCGACCACCTCGCTCGCCGGCGCACCACGGCGCCGTGCGATCTCGTTCAGCCGATCGCGCGTCTCAGTGGCAACTCGAATCGTCGTGGTCTTCACTGTAGACGGCTAATCTACACTCACGCTGAGGGATGCGGGCGCGCGATGCCGCTACGAGCCCTCGGCCTCGGGGAGCTCCTGCGCGATCTCCCAGTGAGCTGGAAGCGCGAGCCGGCCTCCCGAGTGGCGACAGCTCCGGGATGGATGAGGTCGCGTGCCGCAGGAATCTTGTGCAGATTGACGATCATGTTCTCGAACCTCAATGCCGCGGAGTGCTCGTCTTCGTAGATCACCGACAGTCGGAAGACGTCCTAGGGCGCGAAGCCCACAACTCGGATCTCGGGCAGCTCGCCGGCGAGCGCCTCCCAGAATCGACCTCCATCGCGGGAGACGTAGAGGCGGTTCCGCCCGGCGAAGAGGATCGTGTCGGGATCGTCCTCGGAGACGGCGACGGCGGCTGCCGGGGGTAGGCCGCGTCCGGAGTCGCGCCAGGTCGTGCCCGCATCGTGGGAGACGAGGAGCGGCGGACGGGCAGAGACGGCCGCGACGACGGTCGAGCCGGCGGCGGCGGCTGCGATCAGGCGCGGGAGCGAGACCTGGACAGGCGGAGCCGCTGCGACTGAATCCGAGCCGGCCGGCGTGACGTCGCCCGTCTCGAGGTCGATCGCGTAGGCACCCGCGACGGTGAGGACGATTGCTTGCATCAGCGGATCCGCCTCCCGAGAAGGCCAGCGACGATGCCTGAAGCCCACAGCGCAGAGGCGGACGGGGCGAACCCGCCGCTGCGGGCGACGAGGTAGGCGGCGGCGAAGGCATCGCCCGCTCCGGTCGGGTCGACCTCGCGTGTGAGCGGACGGGTCGGGATGCGCTCGACCCGCCCCTTGACGGCGACGAGTGATCCTCGCGAGCCGAGCGTCACGACCACCTCGGGCACGCCGAGGGCCGTGATGGCCGGGCCGCTCACCTCACCCACGAGCACGCGCGCCTCCTCCTCGGAGAGCTTCAGGATCGAGACGTGCTCGAGCAGGCTCGGGTCGAAGTCGGCGTCGAGCTCGAGCGGCCCCACTCGCGGGGGGCGGACGAGCCCCTGGCCGTCGAGCGAGAGACGCCGCTTCCTTGCGAGCACGGCGAGGGTCTTGGCCGGGAAGTCGCCGCGGCTGAGCGGAGCCACGTGCAGGTGGCTGGTCTCGCGCAGCGCGGCGTCGACCCAGCCGGCGGCCTCCTCCGGCGTCCACGGATCTCCGAGTGCCTCGACGAGTATCGTCCGCTCGTCCCCCGCGTGGTCGATCCGGAAGGCGGCGGTGGCGACGCCGGCGCGCCAGGTCACGGGAAGCCCGACCCCGACGAGTGAGGACAGGAGGGCCGCCCGATCGCCGCGGCCGAACTTGGCGAGGATGCGCGCCGGGCGTGAGACAGCGCGCAGAGCCCGTGCGGCGTGGTAGGGACCGCCGCCGATGCGGGGGGCCGCGCCGTCCACTCGATCGAGGGAGAGGTTGCCGAGAACGGCGACGCTCATCGAGTCGGACCGGGCCGCGCCAGGCGCGTCACGAGCGCGAGCACGCCGACTGCCGCCGCGACGCCCACGGCCTCCACCGCCGCGCTGCCGCCGAGCGAGATACTCCCGACCGCGAGCACCGCCGTGCCGACGAGGAGCGCGACGGACAGCAGCGCGAGGATCGAGAGCAGCCGGCGCGCCGTGAGCTCACCGGCCGCCTCTCCGGTGACTGTCCGCTCGAGGCTCCAGTAGCCGAGCTCGGCCGCGAGGAGTAGACCCGCGGCGACGGCGGGCGCTCGCTCGTCGATCCGCCCGCCCCGGAGCTCGAGCCAGAGCGCGTACTGGGCCGCGACCGCGACGAGCGCCCACGGCAGCAGTGAAGCCGACCGCAACGCCAGGGCGAGCGCGAGGAAGGCGACGGCGCCTCCCCCCGCCGCCCACACGAGCCAGTCGAGCCGCTCCGCGGCGAGCGCCGGATAGACGGCCGCGAGCCCGCCGGCCGCCAGGGAGCCTGTTGCGAGCGTCAGGCGCGAGCGAATCGGGCGTGTCGCCTGAATGCCGTCACCTCCTCGAGGGCCGCCTGGAGCGGGGTGCCGTCACGCCACTCGACCACTGCGACGCCCTGCCGCTGGTAGCGCGCGCGCAGCGCCTCCCGCCGGAGCGCCCAGAGGCGGTATGCGAGGTCCCCGAGCTCGCCGGGCCCAGGCTCGGTGAACGGCAGTGGCGATACCTCCACGACGGCCACGTCGAAGCGGCGCCCGCGCAGGTCGAGAAGCGCTGTCACCGCCCGCTCGTCCAGGAGCGGGGAGACGGCGAGCACGAGCGCCTGCGGCGGGAGCATCCCCGGCGGGATCACCTCGATGCCCTTCCACGCGTAGCTCAGCGAGATCTCGGTGTCGATGAGTGCGTCGACGATGCGGTAGAGCTGCGCGAGGCCCGTCCCCGGCTGGAGCCAGCGGAGGATGCCGCCGAAGCCGACGATGCCGATCCGGTCGCGAACCCCGACGTAGGCAGAGGCGAGCGATGCCGCGGCGCGGATCGACAGGTCGAGCGTGCCGGCGTCGCCGCCGGCGCGTCTCGCCTCGAGGAAGCTGTCGAGGAAGAGGATCACCTCGGCATCTCGCTCGGGGTGGTACTCGTTCACCCACAGCGAGTCGCGCCGCGCGCTGGCGCGCCAGTTGACCCGACGGACCACGTCCCCGGGCGCGAAGGGCCGCAGGTCGGCGAACTCGATGCCCTCCCCACGAGCACGAGCGACCTGGTTGCCGGAAAACAGCTGCGTCTCGAGCGGGCGCACCGCGCCGCGAAGCGCCTCCGCGCGCGGGTAGACCTTCAGCGGAACTCGCCGATCGAGGCGCGCCTGATAGACGTGCAGGCCGAACCGGTCGCGGCTTCGGAGCTCGATCGTGCCGAGGAGGTAGCCGCCCCAGCGGTCGCAACGAAGGCGCAGCTCCACGATCCTCGTCTCACCGGAGGCGAGTCGCAGCAGGGTCGGGTTCTCGCCGGAGACGACCGAGAGCCCGCGCGGGAGGACGAGGAGCACCTCGAGCTGCTCGAGCGAGGAGATCGAGCGGAGCTCGATCTCGAGCCCGAGCTCATCGCCGTCGACCGCGCGCTCTCGCTCCAGGTGCAGCACGACCTCCGGGTCGGGCGAGCCCGCGAGCACGAAGCCCGCGACCAGGGTGAGGACAAAAGGAGCGGAGAGCGCCACGAGCTCCGGACGGCCGAGGACGAGCGAGGCGAGGAGACCGATGGCGGAAAGCCCCGCGTAGGCGCCTGTCTTCGCCGCCGCGGCGCGGTTCATCTGTCCGAGGGCCCGATGTCCTCCGCGGCCGGAGTCGGGACGGCGTTCAGCAGGTCGCTGACGATGTCCTCGGCGCTGACGCGCTGCACCCAGAGCTCGGGTCGCAGCGCGAGCCGGTGTGCGAGCGCCGCCGGAGCGACGGCCTTGACGTCGTCGGGCGTGACGAAGTCGCGCCCGGCAAGAACGGCTCGGCAGCGCGCGAGCTTCACGAGCGCGAGCGTGCCGCGCGGGCTCGATCCCACCTGCACGCTCGAGTGCCCGCGCGTCGCGGCCACCACGTCGACGACGTAGTAGCCGACGCTCTCCGCCACGTGCACCTGCTCGATCGCCTGCTGCATGGAGAGAAGCGTCTCGCGGTCGACCACCGGCTCGAGACTCACCTCGTCCGCGCGCCGGTCGAGGCGGCGCCGGACGAGGCCCCATTCGTCCTCCCGCGCCGGATAGCCGACCCCGATCCGCAGCAGGAAGCGGTCGAGCTGAGCCTCCGGCAGGGGGTAGGTGCCCTCGTACTCGATCGGGTTCTGAGTCGCGAGCACGAGGAAGGGGCGCTCGAGCAGGTGCGTCGTTCCCTCGTTTGTCACCTGGCGCTCCTGCATCGCCTCCAGGAGCGCCGCCTGGGTCTTGGGAGGGGCTCGGTTGATCTCGTCTGCGAGCAGCAGGTTGGCGAAGACCGGCCCGGGGCGGAACTCGAACTCGGCCCCGCGCTGGTCGTAGATCGAGGAGCCGGTAACGTCCGAGGGCATCAGGTCGGGGGTGAACTGGATGCGGGAGAAGCGCAGGCTCGTGGCCGCCGCGAAGGAGCGGGCGATCAGCGTCTTGGCAAGTCCCGGGTAGTCCTCGATCAGGACGTGCCCGTCGGCGAGGATGCCGAGCAGGACGAGCTCGAGCGCTCCCCGTTTGCCGACGACAGCCCGCTCGACCTGGTCGAGGATGCGGTTCGCATGGGCGGCGACCTCGCCGAGACTCAGCATCCGGGTCAGATCCTCTCGAGCGCCTCGACCGCCCGCCGGACCCGCTCGAGCGGCACGCCCGGAGCATGGTGGTAGGCCGGACGCTCACGGTCAGGCTTGACGATCGCCCAGACCTCGTCGCCGAGCGCTGCGCGGGCCGCTTGCGGATCGCGGTCGAGGTCGATGCCGCGTCGGGTCGCGAGACGGTGCGCGGCCACCTCGCGGAGAGCGGGGCGAAGGCGGTAGTGGACGTCGAAGGCGGTGCCGGTGGCAAGCGAGACCTCTCGCTCGACACGCGCCAGCTCGGCGAGCTGCGAGCGCTCGCCCGCAGGTCGGGTGCGCGGCGCGTCGAACGGCGATCGCTCGGGCGCCGGCAGCGCCTCGCGCGTCGCCGTCACGAGGAGCGCGAGCAGGAGCGCGCCGAGCGCGAGGACGTACGCGTCGAGTGCCAGGGCACGGTCACCGGGGCGGAAGACGAGCGCGGCTGCGAAGCAGACCGAGAGCAGCGCGACCAGCGCGGCGGCCGTCAGCAGACGACGTCTCAGGTGAAGCTCCGCAGCTGGTCGCGCACGGCGACGAGCGCCTCGATCGCCTCGTCCTTCAGCTCCGGTCCGATGGCGTGGCCGCCGAACTTGGCCCGCTCGAAGAGCGTTGTCAGCCCCGTCACGGAGGCGGCGGTGGCGTGGAGCTCCTCGAGTACGCGCGCGAGGTACTCGAGCGGTGCCTCGAAGGGTCGCCGCGGCAAGCCGAAGGAGCCGAGCACCCGCTCCATGCGCGCGTACGCGGCGATCACGGCGCGCCGCGCGTCCGTCTCGGCGTAGAGGTCGTCGAGGCTCTCCTCCAGCACGTCTGAGAGCTCCGCGGCGAGCGCATCGAGGTCGCGGCCGTCGCGCCGCCTGGTGCGCAGCCAGAGGCTGCCGCCCGCCAGGGCGCCGGCGCCGGAGAGCGAGAGCACGACCACCACCGGAACCCAATCGAACGGCGCGGGCGCGGCCTTGCCGGTACGACCGGTCCTTCCTCTCGTTCCGGTCACCGGGGTGCCGCCGCGCCCCTGGGGAGCGCTGTGCCGGTGGTAGTGGCGAAAGAAGATGAAGAGCGCGACCACCACGAAGATCACAAAGGAGAGGCTCATGAGGATGCGGACCGGGAAGGCTCTCCGCGGCGCCGCAGCACGCTCCTGCCGCGTCTCCCAGAAGGTGTGGATCATGATCGCGGCAGCGACTGCGAAGCCGACGAAGAGCAGCAGGACGAAGTACTCGAAGACGATCGCGGGCCGGACGTGCTTCGAGGCGCCGCCGTCCCCGCCGGGT
>JBBQDZ010000066.1:0-11636 GCA_038320185.1 Gaiellales bacterium | reverse complement strand
GTTCGGGACGCGCGGTGCCACACTGGTTTTCGGCCTACCCGGGAATCCGGTCTCCTCGCTCGTCGCCTTCGAGCTCTTCGTCCGTCTGGCCCTCCTCGGGCTGCAGGGCGCCGCGGACCCCCGGCCCCGGTTCCACTCCGGTCTCCTCGCCCGCCCCGCGCGAAGGAACCCGCAGCGAACCGAGCTCGCAAGGGCGCGCACCGCACGCCACGCGCGTGGCGTCGCCGTGGAGCTCCTGACGGGACAGGAGTCGCACATGATCGCGCGAGCGGCCGAGGCCGATGCACTGGCGCTGATCCCTCAAGGCGATGGAGAGCTCGCCGCTGGCGAGTCCGTCGACTACCTGTTGCTCGCCTGAGGCTCGGCTAGGAGCGTGGGCCTCTACTCGGATGCGCTCGTGCGGTCGGTTCAGACAGAGGGCGGGCAAGCCCGCACTCCTGAGGTCGGCACCGCAAGCGGCGCCTATGCCGCGGCCGCGAGCGAGCGCGAGGCCATGTAAGGCGCGCCCTGTCTCGGCACGACCCGCACGAGCCGCGCGTACGCGATGTAACGGTGCGTCGCGAAGAAGCGCGGATGGCAAGCCTGCAGAGCGAGCACCTCGCGCCCGTGTGAGCGCAGGACCGCGAGGTCGTCGGCGGGCACGATGATATGCCTGTAGACGACGTAGTCGAAGGTCGCATAGGGGAGCTCCAAAGTCACGTGATCACCCGCCCGGAGGCGGTCGATGTGGGAGAACGGTGCCAGGTAGGTCGTGCGATGCCCGGCGATGTAGACGAGCTGGCCCTCGCCTGGCACGAACGAATGCGGTCCGGCGTAGCGGCCCGGCCCCTTGCGAAGGCTTGCGTCCTCGGTGCCGTTGACGGTGATGATGTTCAACCCGAGCCGCGGGATGCGGAGTCGGCCGAGGGGGTCTCCTTCGCCGAGCGTCTTGCGGTACCGGGTCGCCTCGCGACTGACGAGGCGCTGCTCGGTCGCGACGGAGGTACGGGGAGGCGGATCGGAGATGCGCGTCGGAGGCGGATCGGAGGCGCGCCGCGGCTTGACCGGGCGGGCGGGCGGTCTGCGGGCGACGATCTTGATCGCGCGGTACCTGACGAAGCTGCGGTGGTACCGGTCGGAGAGCTGATGTTGCTCGTATCGGGTGTAGACCCCGGTAAAGGGGTCCTGCCATCGCCAGACGACGATCGCCCAGCCCAGCGTGGCCAAACCGCACACGATCAGCAGGGTTCCGAGGGTTCGCGCGAGGCGTCTCATGTCAGCGTTGGAGCGCCCGGCGCCGTGCGATGGCCGCGCGCCGGCGCGACCGTATTCCAAGGATAGTCAAAATCACCCGGCGCACAAGCTCCCGAGCCGGCCCTCGGGGAGGCCGCTCGGCTCCCAGGGGATAAGCAGCGTAGCGGCCGGCCGCGAGCGCCGCCAGCTGCGCGCCGGCCGCCGCCCAGGCGAGCGCCAGCACCACGGTCGGCAGCGGCACGTACCCGACCGCGACGAGCGCCCCGACGTACCACAGCGCGTCGATCCCGAGGCCGAAGCGAACGGCAAAGGAGGTGACGAGAAGGAGCGGCCCGAGGAGGCCGGCGAGGAACACGACGAGGCGGGTCCCCGCGGGGCGCCCTCTCAGCTGCGGGAGCCATAGCCAGGCGTGGAGCGACGGCAGCAGGAAGACGAGTGAGAACACGTTCGTCGAGACAGCGAGGAGAGTGAGCATGCCGAGGGTGAGGAGAGCGGCGGTGTGACCAGCCAACTCCTCGCTCCCGGTCGCGGGACGCCTCGGCCGCAGGAGCTCGCGAGCGAAGAGCCACCCTGCCGAGGCGACGAGGCCGAATAGGACGAGTCCGAGGATCGGCCAGTGAACGGCGGAGCTCGAGTCGGGGTTGATGGGGCGCGCCACCCCGCCAGGCCATGCGCCAAAGAGGGCGAAGAGTTCGAAGAGCCCCCCGAGGAAGAGCCAGAAGCCGAGCCGGCGGCGATAGGCCCGGAAGGCCGCTCCGAGTCGGACCCCGCGGCGCCGGCAGCGCGCGAAGAGGTCTACAGCGGTGGCGAGGAACGGAACGGCTGCGGCGACAAGAGCGAGCTGGAGGGCCCATCCCCGCACGAGCCGCGCTCCGAGGAAGATGTAGGTCGAGCGTCCCCGGGCGAGGTCGCCGCTCTGGTCGAGCGACCCGATGAGGAGCTGCGCCGCGCGCCCGAGCTGCGCCAGCCGCACGCCGTCGAGTCGCTCGCGCGTGTCTCCGGGGCCGCCCGGCGGTCGGTCGCCGAGCGTGGTCAGCGTTACCGCCGGAATGCCGCGACCGACGAACGGCCCCTGCTCATAGAGGGTGTACGGGAACGCGAGATCGACGAGCTGCCCCAGAGCACTCGTACGGCCCGGCGCCACTCCCGTCTGCTCCTCGACGCGTACGGCCGCCGTCTCGACGAGCACCCGAGAAGGAGAGCGCGACCGGTCGCCGCCGATCTCGAGGCGAGCGGGGCTCGGGGATGCGATCCCGTCCAGGACGACGACGGCGAGAATGCGCCTAGCCCATTGCGAGTGGCGGAGGAAGTGGCTGGCGCCGAGAGCCCCGAGCGTTCCGCCGTCGGTCGACAGGAAGACGAGCGTGTGCGCGGGCTTCACCTGCGGGGTGGCGGCGTTGCGGGAGTTCGCGTACGCGCGCGCCAGCTCGATCAGCGCCCCCGTCCCCGAGGCGTTGTCGTTGGCGCCCTCGCCGAGGCCGGTGTCGTCACGATGGGCAAGGACAACAATCGTTCCGCCCGACCGACCCTCCGCGACGGTGACGAGGTTGACGAGCCGGACCCGCCCGATGCCCGGCACCCGAGCTGTGAACCGCTCGGCGAGCGGGCGAAACCCGTACGGGGCGAGTTGGGTCGCGAGCCAGCGCTCGGCGCCCGTGGCGCCCGGTGAACCAGGGCTGCGGTTCGGGTAGTCCCTGGCGAGCTCTTTGGCCAGCGCGAGTGCGGTGCCCCCGTCGAACGCCGGCGGCAGAGCCGGGGCGGCGAGCGGCGCCGGGCGCGCAACACTCAGGGCGCAGACCAGGAGCGGCAGGACGACCAGCAGCCAGCTACCGCGGTACATGCGGCCGTTGACGGGACGTTCGAGCGAACCGGGTCGCGGCCGCCGCCCGGCAGCTCCTGGGGGCGGGAGCGAGGCCATGGGCCAGGCTATAGTAGGCGGCAGCAGGCCTCTCTCTCGCGGCCCCGCGCCAGATGCCCGAGTCTTCGACCATTCTGCTCGTCGACGACGAGGAGGCCGTCCAGAAGCTCCTCACCTTCCCGCTGGAGCTCGACGGCTACCGCGTCGTCCAGGCACGGGACGGGAGCGAGGCGCTCGAGCGGTTTGCCGCCGAGGAGATCCACCTCGTCGTCCTCGACGTCATGCTGCCAAAGCTCGACGGGCTCGAGGTCTGCAAGCGCCTGCGGGCGACGAGCACCGTGCCGATCATCATGCTGACGGCGCGCGACGACGAGCTCGACAAGGTTCTGGGCCTCGAGCTCGGCGCCGACGACTACATCACGAAGCCCTTCTCGATCCGCGAGTTCCGCAGCCGCGTGCGGGCACTCCTTCGCCGCGCGGCGGTGCCTCACGAGCACTCGCCGGGAGAGGCGATCGAGGTCGACGCGCTGCGGATCGATACGGCGCGTCGTCTGGTCGAGTGTCGGGGCGCCGTCGTGCAGCTCACCTACGTCGAGTTCGAGCTCCTCCGCATCCTCGCTTCGCGTCCCGGCCGCGTGTTCTCGCGCCAGACTCTCCTCGAGGAGCTGTGGGGTGGCTCCGAATACCGGGAGCCCCGGACGATCGACGTCCACGTGCGACACCTGCGCGAGAAGCTCGAGCACGATCCGAGGGAGCCGGAGTACATCTTCACGGTCCGTGGCGTGGGCTACCGCTTTCGCGAGCGATGACGCGGCTGAGCGGCGTCGGCACGAGGCTGAGCCTCGCGCTTCTCCTCGTCGTCGCCGCCGCGCTCGGGACCGTCTACCTCGTCGTCGTGCCGTCGCTGGAGAAGCGGCTCGTCGACGCGAAGCTATCCCAGCTCGAGCGCGCCGCGCCGAGCGTGGCCTCGCAGCTCCCGGCCAACCGGTTCACCTGGCAGGACTACGTCATCCTGGCTTCGGCGAGCGCGAACGCGAGGGTCGTCGTGTACGACGTGTTCGGCCCGCCGCCCACGCTCAGCATCTACGCGGACTCGCGCGAGGTGGACTCGTCGGACGTGACCGACGATGCAGTGGCCCTCCGCGCATTACGCAAGTTCGGTCGTGCGAGCGACATCGTCACCCGCGAGCGGGCGCGCTTCGCCGAGTCCGCGGTCGCCGTGGGCGCGGACGGGCCGGTCGTGCTGCTCACGGCCCCCCTCCACGACTCGCTCGGAAACGTCGCCCTCGTCCGCCGGCGCCTCCTGTGGGCCGGCTTCGCCGCCCTGATGGGAGCACTGGCTCTGGGCATCGCGGGCGCTTCGCACTTTGCGCGCAGGATCCGCCGTCTCGAGCGCGCCGCCGACCGGATTGCACGCGGTGATTTCGGCAAGGCCATCAGCGACGCCGGCGCGGACGAGGTGGGTGAGCTGGCGCGCGCCTTCGAGCACATGCGCGCCCGCCTTGCACGCCTCGATCACGCGCGTAACGAGTTCATCGCAAATGCGTCGCACGAGCTGCGGACGCCGTTGTTCTCGCTCGGCGGCTTCCTCGAGCTCCTCGACGACGAGGAGCTCGACGAGCCGACGAGGCTCGAGTTCATTGCGACGATGCGGGAGCAGGTCGATCGCCTCACGAAGCTCGCCACCGATCTGCTCGATCTGTCGCGTCTGGATGCAGGACGCCTGCGCGTCGACCTTCAGGAGGTCGACTTGGCCGCGCTTGCGCGGACGCTCGTCGAGGAGTTCCGCCCCATTGGCGGCGGCCGGTTCCTCGACCTCGATCTTCCCGCCGAGCGGGTTGTCGCGAGCGCCGACGAGCAGCGCGTGCTCCAGATCGGGCGCATTCTCATCGAGAACGCCCTGAGGCACACAGGAGCGGGGACCACGGTCAAGGTCGAGGTCGCCCAGAGCCCTGACCGCGCCCTGCTCCGTGTCGCCGACGATGGCCCGGGCATCGCGAAGGAGCATGCCCCCCAAGTCTTCGAGCGTTTCTACCGCGGCCACGGCGCTCTGGCCTCGGGCAGTGGGTTGGGCTTGGCGATCGCGCGCGAGCTCGTCACGTTGATGGGAGGTGGGATTCGTCTCGAGACCGCCGGTCGTTGGACGATCTTCGTCGTCGAGCTGCCTGCCGGTGAACATCCGCTCAGGTCCGACGTTCCCGCCGCGAGTTCGGCTGTGGCTTGATCGTTTTCACGTGAAGTCGTCGAATCCACCGAGCTCCCGTACACGCCACGACCGGCGCGGGCTCAGCCAAGGCTGGAGCAGTCGGAAAACCGTTTTGGGCATTCTCGCCGCTGGCGACCCACACCCATGAGAGCTTCCACGTGAAGCCCGTCCAGCTCGCCCGAGCGATCGTACGGCCCGTAGATCTTCCGACTTCCACGACGCGCCCGAACGCCTCCACGACAAGGTCGTCCGTGTTCCTCAGTTGCAACGTGAGCCGATTCCCGCTCATTGTGATGCACCCCTCTCCCTCGAAGAGTCCGGCCGCCCAGGCGATCCGCTCTTTGCGCGTCGTCTTATCTGACAACATGCATTTGAGTCTGCCATTGCGCCGGATGACGTCCCGCTGCGCGTCGCTACAGTGAGACAGACCGTGCGTCAGGGCACTGTTGCCTCGATCGCCCTCGTCGCCGCCATCGTCGGGGGCGCGGCGGTCCTCGTCGTTGCGCGGGCGGCAGGATGGATCGGCGGATCGCATTTCCGCACGGTCGTCGTCACCGAGGCGGCACCCCCGGTCGGGGCCTCGGCGCCCGTACGCGTGCCCTCGGCCTCCCCGCTGCCGGGTAGCACCTTCCGCCCGGATCTCATCTACGAGCAGCGCTCGCCTGGCGTCGTCACGATCTACGCGTTCATGGACAGCGCGTCGGCGCCCGAGGCTGCCCAAGGATCCGGCTTCGTCGTCTCGAGCGGCGGCTACATCCTCACCAACTCGCACGTGATCACGAGCGCGGGAGAGGGCGGCACGAACACCGCCGTCCAGTCGGCGTCGCACGTGTACGTCGAGTTCGGCGATCGCGACCGTGTCGTCGCTCGGATCGTGGGCTGGGACGTCTACGACGACGTTGGCTTGATCCGGGTCGACCCCAAGGCTCATCCACTGACGCCGGTGCCGCTGGGCGACTCGGCCAGGACGCGCGTCGGGGAGCCCGTGGCGGCGATAGGCAGCCCGTTCGGGAACGTCAACTCCCTGTCGGTCGGCGTCGTCTCCGCGACGGGGCGCTCGATCGGCTCGCTGACCTCGCCCTACAACCTCGTCGACGCGATCCAGACCGACGCGCCGATCAACCACGGCAACTCGGGAGGGCCGCTCTTCGACGCCCGAGGTCGAGTGATCGGCATCAACGCCCAGATCCGCAGCGATTCGGGGAATGCCGAGGGCGTCGGCTTCGCCGTACCGATCGACTCGGCCCGACGCTCGATGAACGAGCTGATCGCGACAGGGCGTGTGGCTTACGCCTACGCGGGCATCACCACGGAGGATCTGACCCCGGCGCTGGCCCGGCGCTTTGGCTTTCCCGTCTCGCGCGGGGCGGTGATCGACAAGGTTCGGCCGGGAACGGCGGCAGCCGCGGCCGGGCTTCGCGGCGGCACGAAGGAGGTCGACGTCAACGGCGCTGCGTTCACCCTCGGCGGCGACGTGGTCGTGTCCATCGACGGCAAACGGGTCACCGGTGCCGACGACCTCGTCCGTGTGGTGAGCGAAGACCTCCGGCCTGGCGCCCGGACGCGCTTCGGGATCGTGCGCGACGGACATCGCCTGGAAGTGACCTTGCGGCTCGCGGAGCGACCCTCGGATCCCGAACAGGGGCGTTAGCCTCAGACGCTCTCTGGGTATCCGTTAACCGCGCGGTTACGCGCGTGTGTAGAAAAAGGCGGATTTACCCATGCGAGAGTTGTGAAACCTGAAGAACCGGGCCGGCGTGCGGAGAACGTGTCGAGTGACGCGGGCACTGCGTCGATCATGCTCACGATTCCGGCGAAGGCCGAGTACATCACGCTCGGACGGCTCGCACTGACGGGCGTCGCCCAGCTGCGGCCGTTGAGCGACGAGACGCTCGGAGACCTGAAACTCGCTCTCACCGAGGCCTGCTCGAACTCCATCCGGCATGCCTACGAGGATGGACGGGAGGGGCGCGTCGAGATCCTCTACGAGCTTCGCCCGGACAGCATCCTCGTCGAGGTCGCTGACGACGGCACCGGCTTCGAGCTTCCGAGCGCTGGCAACGGCCAAGAACTCGGCGAAGGCGGCCTCGGGCTCGCGATCATCCGCGCGCTGACGGACGAGCTCGAGCTCGAGGCCGGTGTGGGATCGCGCCTGCGGTTCGTGAAGTTCCTCCGACACGGCGAGTAGAGTCCCTCGCTCCGGCACGGCGAACCGCGAGGCGGCCGGCGACTTCGATGCTGAACCTCGTCAACGTCGGCCACAAGTCGCTCCAGGACTACGGCACGATCGCGACCCGTGGTCTGATGGAGGAGATCAGGACGCTTGCGGCGCCCCTCGCTGGCAGGCGCGTGATCCACCTCTCGGCAACCGCTTTCGGCGGCGGGGTCGCCGAGATCAACTACACGCTCGTCCCTCTCATGCGGGACGTCGGACTCGAGGTGGAGTGGCGCATCATCCATGGCCAGGAGGAGTTCTTCAACGTCACGAAGACGATCCACAACGCGCTGCAGGGGAACCCGCAGAGCCTGAGCGACGAGCAACGCGCGATCTTCGCCCGCTACAGCGAAACGAACGCCCGGAGCTTCGAGGACGCCTACGACTTCGTGATCGTTCACGATCCCCAGCCTGTCGGGATGATCGAGCACTTCGCCGGGTCGGAGGCGAGCTGGATCTGGCGTTGCCACATCGATCTCTCGACGCCGAATACGGAGGTACTCGACTTCCTGTTGCCCTCGCTCGGTCGATACGACGCGGCCATCTTCCATCGTGAGGAGTACGTGCCACGGGGCGCAGCGCTGCCCCCGGCCTACATCTGGCCTCCCGCGATCGACCCCCTAACGCCGAAAAATATGGCCCTCTCGCCGGAGGATGCCGCCTACATCGTCGACCAGTTCGGCATCGACGTGGAGCGGCCGCTGCTGACGCAGGTCTCGCGGTTCGACCCCTGGAAGGATCCGCTCGGGGTGATCGACGCGTATCGCCTCGTCAAGGTGACGCGACCGGAGGTGCAACTCGCACTCGTGGGCTCGATGGCACATGACGATCCCGAGGGCTGGGACTTCTACAACCAGACCGTCGCGTATGCAGACGGCGACCCCGACATCTTCATCCTCTCGAACCTCAACAACGTCGGGGCAGTCGAGGTCAACGCGTTCCAGGTGCACTCGGCCGCCGTGCTCCAGAAGTCAATCCGGGAGGGCTTCGGCCTCACCGTCACAGAAGGACTCTGGAAGACGCGCCCGACCGTGGCAGGCCGTGTCGGCGGTATCGTGGCGCAGATCGAGCACGGAGAGACGGGGTGGCTCGTCGAGTCTTCCTCGGAATGCGCCGCGGCCTGCATCGAGATCCTCGAGGATCCGGCAGCCGCGCGGGGCCGCGCCCTGCGAGGAAAGGAGTTTGTGCGCAGGAACTTCCTAACGCCGCGGCTGCTCCGGGACTGGCTCGTCCTTTTCAACCTGTTGCTCGGACACGACACCTCCGGCTCGGAGCTGGTCGTCGTCGCCGCGACCTGAGCGACGCGCCCGCGTGGGGCAGAAACCCTGAGCCCCCGGGGGTCCCCCTCGTGTTTCCCCCTGGGTTCACCGTAGCGACAAGATCCCCACAGGTGGGAGAGGGAACCGCACCGAGAGTGTGACGCGGGCGAGGGTTACGCTTGCGCGCGAGTGGCGGCGGCGCGACGCAGGCTGATCATCGTCTCCAACCGGGGGCCCGTTTCCTACGCCCGCGACGCTGCGGGCGGACGCGTCGCCCGTCGCGGTGGCGGGGGCCTCGTCACCGCCCTGCGCAGCCTCGTCGCCCACCACGACGTCACGTGGATCGCGAGCGCGATGACCGACGAGGATCGTCGCGTCGCAGCCGTGGCGGGCGGCGCCGTCGAGGAGGCCGCGCGGGACGGATCGCGCTATCGCCTTCACCTCGTCGCTCACGATCCGGCGGCCTACGACTGGTACTACAACGTCGTCTCCAACCCGACGCTCTGGTTCCTCCAGCACTACCTCTGGAACCTGGTGGAGGCGCCGCACGTTGACCACGGCCTCCACCACGCCTGGAGCGAGGGGTACCTGCCGGTGAACCGCTCGTTTGCTGACGCGGTTGTCGCCGAGCTGGACGAACAGCCGGACGCGAGCGTGTTCTTCCACGATTACCACCTCTACCTGGCGCCCCGACTCGTGCGCCGGCAGCGCCCGCAGGCGACGCTCGCACAGTTCGTCCACATCCCCTGGCCGCAGAGCGACTACTGGAATGTGTTGCCCGAGGAGCTGCGGCACGCTATCCACGACGGCCTGCTCGCGAACGACGTCGTCAGCTTCCACATCCCTCGTTGGCGCCGAAACTTCCTGCGCTCCGCAGAGGACATCCTCGGCGCGGAGTGCACGGAGGACGGCACCGCGATCGCCTACGAAGGCAGGCGGATACTCGTCACCGCTCATGCCATTTCGGTCGATCCAGCCGAGTTCGAGGAGCTCGCCGAGAGCGAGGCTGTGGTCGCGGAGGAGCGAGAGCTGCTCGAGCGCCACCGGGAGCGGATCGTCCTGCGCGTCGACCGCACCGACCCGTCGAAGAACGTGGTGCGCGGCTTCCGCGCGTTCGAGTTGTATCTAGACGCTCACCCGAACATGCGCGGGCGCGTCGTCATGCTCGCCCTTCTCGACCCGTCGCGTCAGGACATTCCCGAATACGCCGAGTACGTCGGAGCGATCCAGCGCGCCGCCCGAGCGGTCAACGATCGTTTTCAGGAGGGCGGGTGGATCCCGATCGATCTGCGGATGGAGGACAACTTCCCACAGGCGGTCGCGGCCTACAAGCAGTACGACGTGCTGCTTGTGAACGCGATCTACGACGGGATGAATCTCGTTGCGAAGGAGGCGCCGCTCGTGAATCGCCGAGACGGCGTCCTCATCCTCTCCGAGAACGCGGGAGCTCACGCCGAGCTGGCGGAGTGGGCGCTCGGCGTCAACCCCTTCGACGTCTCCGAGCAGGCGGAGGCCATCCATCGAGCGCTCGAGTTGCCCCAGGAGGAGCGCCGCCGGCGGATCGAGGCGCTGCGCGCCTGCGTCCACGAGCACTCTCTCGAGACCTGGATCTCCGAGCAACTCGCCGACCTCGATCGTGGGGCGGCTCTCGCCGGGCGCTAACGTCTCGGCGATGACGGAGCTCTCGCACGTCGATTCGAGCGGGCGCGTGCGGATGGTCGACGTCGGCGAGAAACCCCTTTCGCGGCGACGAGCGGTCGCGCGTGCGACGGTGACCATGGCCCCCGAGACGGCGCGTCGGCTCCGGGACCTGCCGAAGGGAGACGCGCTCTCCACCGCCCGGATCGCCGGCGTCATGGCGGCCAAGCGAACGAGCGAGCTGATCCCACTCTGCCACCCGCTGCCCCTGACGGACATCGACGTCACCGCTGAGGTCGGGGGGCGGGGGGTCGAGATCGTCGCCGCGGTGTCCACGATCGCGCAGACAGGCGTCGAGATGGAAGCTCTGACCGCCGCCTCCGTCGCAGCCCTGACCGTCTACGACATGGCCAAGGCGATCGACAAGGAGATGGTGATCGGCGAGCTGCGGCTCGTCGAGAAGACGAAGGAGCCGGCATGAAGGCAGCCGTGCTCACCGTCTCCGATGGTGTCGCCGGAGGTACGCGCGAGGATCGCAGCGGAGATCTGCTCGCCGGCCTGCTCGAGGCCGAGGGCTACGACGTCGAGCGGCGGGTCGTTGCTGACGAGCGGGAGGCGATCTCGGAGGCGCTCGTGGAGCTCTCGGGGACGGCCCGCCTCGTGCTCACGACCGGCGGCACGGGCCTCGCTCCCCGCGACGTGACGCCCGAGGCGACGTCAACGATGCTCGACCGCGCCGCGCCCGGAATCGCCGAGGCGATCCGCGCCGGCTCGATCGCGAAGACGCCGCACGGGCTGCTCTCGCGCGGCATCGCCGGCGTCCGCGGGACGACGCTCGTCGTGAACCTCCCGGGGTCGCCCGGAGGGTGCAGGGACGGGTTCGAGGTTCTGAGGCCCGCGCTCGCGCACGCGCTCGAGCTGCTGGCCGGAGAGCGCGAGCTGCACCACCGGCAGACCTAATGGGGGCGCCTGCCCCCGGCGTCGTCGATCCCGCTTGCGGTGCCGCCTCGCCGAGGATGCCAGCATGAGCACGGCCATGGCCGCCTACCCGGTTCGCTTCGCACGGCTCGTGAAGATCGAGCACACGCTCTTCGCGCTGCCGTTTGCCTACGTCGGTGCGCTCCTCTGCGTCCGGCGAATTCCGGCGGCGCACGAGCTCGTCTGGATCACGCTCGCCATGGTGGGAGCCCGCTCGCTTGCGATGGGGCTCAACCGGCTGATCGACGC
>JBBQDZ010000065.1:0-11639 GCA_038320185.1 Gaiellales bacterium | reverse complement strand
GCGCCGCGAGAAGCGGCCCGGGCCGTAGTCGGCGCGGCGCGGCCTGGCGCCTACGGCCGCAAGGCGTGCTGGGCAAGCGCTGGTGCCCATGAGGCGAGCGGCGAGACCTCGCCGTCGCGCCCGTTCAGCCGCCGGTAGCCGAGGGCATGCTCCGCCTGCATCAGCTTGTGGATCTGCGTGGTCCCCTCGTAGATGATCGGAGCCCGCGCGTTCCGGAAGTAACGCTCGATTCCGTACTCGGCGCTATACCCGTACGAGCCGAAGATCTGGATCGCGAGATGAGCGGCCTCGAACGCGCTCTCGGTCGCGTGCCACTTCGCGAGCGAGGTCTCGCGCGTGTTGCGCCGCCCCTCGTCCTTCATCCATGCCGCTTGCATGACGAGGAGCTTCGAGGTCTCGTAGCCGAGTACCATCTTCGCGATCATGTCCTGAACGAACTGGTAGCGGCCGATTGCCTGCCCGAAGGTCTCTCGCTCGCGCGCGTACTCGACGGAGCGCTCGAGACAGGCGCGGACGACGCCGCAGGCGCCGGCGGCGACGGTGAACCGGCCCTGGTCTAGCCCGTACATCGCGATCTCGAAGCCCTGCCCCTCCTCGCCGACGAGGTTCTCGGCCGGCACCTCCACGTTCTCGAAGAAGAGCTCGCCGGTCGAGCCTGCCCAGATTCCGAGCTTGTTCTCGGTGTCTCGCGCCGTGAAGCCCGGCTGGTTCTTCTCGAGGACGAAGGCGGAGATGCCCTTGTGCTTGGCTCCCGGGTCGGTCTTCGCAAAAACGAGGGCATGGTCTGCCACCGACGCGTAGGAGATCCAGTTCTTCTGGCCGTTCAGCACGTAGATGTCGCCCTCGCGGCGGGCTGTGCTGCGCATCGCCGCGACGTCCGAGCCGGCACCGGGTTCTGTGAGCCCGAAGCAAGCGAGCTTCTCGCCTCGCGCCTGGGGCGCCAGGTAGCGCTGCTTCTGCTCCTCGGTTCCGTAGCGCAGCAGCGAGAGCGAGTTAAGCCCGACGTGGACGGAGATGAGCGTGCGGAACGCCGCTTCTCCGCGCTCGATCTCCTCGCAGGCCAGCGCCTCGCTCACGAAGTCGAGGCCAGCCCCGCCGTACTCCTCCGGTACCACGATTCCGAGGATGCCGAGCTCGGCCATCCCCTCGATCAGGGACATGTCCAGCCGGTGGGCGACGTCGTTCTCGACCGCGACCGGCAGCACCCGCTCGTCGACGAAGGCGCGCACCGTTCCCTGGATCAGCCGCTGCTCGTCTGTGAGCTCGAAATTCACTCTGTGAGCCTATCGCGGTGAGTCTCGCCGGCTCTGTATGAGGCAGCCGAGTCTCACGCGGCGCGGAAATCGAAGCCTCGTCGGCTTGACCCCCGAGCGGCAGCTTTCTACTATTGACTGACCAGTCAATCGAAGATCGGAGCAGGAACACGTTGACGACGACCGAGCAGGAGCTGGCGACAGGGATCTCGTTCGCGCTAACGCCGGAGCAGAGGGCGCTGCGAGAGCTCGCACGGGAGTTCGCGGAGAGGGAGATCAGGCCGAAGGCGGCGGAGTACGACGAGCACTCGACACACCCGGCCGACATCATCCAGAAAGCGCACGAGGTAGGACTGATGAACCCGCACGTTCCCGCGGAGTACGGCGGTGCCGGACTCTCCGAGTTCGACGGGATGCTGATCGGCGAGGAGCTCTCCTGGGGCTGCTCGGGCGTCGCCGTCTCGATCGTCGCCAACACCCTCGGGTCGGCACCGGTGATGCTGTCGGGGTCGGAGGAGCAGAAGCGGCAATGGCTGCCGCCGCTCCTCGACTCGCCGATCCTGTGCTCTTTCGGGCTCACCGAGCCCGACGCCGGCTCCGACGTCGCCCGCATCAAGACGACCGCGCTCCGCCGGGGCGACCAGTACATCCTCAACGGCTCGAAGATGTTCATCACGAACGCGGGCCACGCCGCGTGGACCGTCGTCTTCGCCAAGACCGACCCGTCCAGGGGCCATCGGGGCCTCTCGGCGCTCATCGTTCCGATGGATGCTCCGGGGGTGACGATCGAGAAGCACCTCGACAAGATGGGCCAGCGCGCGACGGACACCTCAGCCTTTGCGCTGCACGACGTCGTCGTACCGGTTGCCAACCGCCTGGGAGAGGAAGGCGAGGGGTTCAAGGTGGCGATGAAGACGCTCGACTTCACGCGGCCCGGGACCGCTGCGGGCGCGGTCGGCGTGGCCCAGGCGGCCTTCGAGCTCGCGCGGGACTACGCCCGAGAGCGGGTGACCTTCGACCTTCCCATCGCGATGCACCAGGGTGTGAGCTTCCTGATCGCCGACATGGCAACCGAGATCGAGGCGGCGCGGCTGCTCACCTGGCAGGCGGCCTGGATGCTCGACAACGGCTACGGCCGCCGCGCAACGCTCTACTCGTCCTTCGCGAAGCGCTTCGCTGCTGACGCGGCGATGAAGGCGACGACCGACGCCGTCCAGGTTTTCGGCGGCTACGGGTACATCAAGGAGTACCCCGTCGAGAAGCTGATGCGCGACGCGAAGCTCTTCCAGATCTACGAAGGCACCTCGCAGATCCAGCGGCTCGTGATCGCGAAGGAGCTGTTTCTGGGTAGCTCGACCTGAGCAGTAGCAGCTCGACGCGAGCGCCGCACCTCGGCGTCCCTGCCGCCGACACCGGAGTGGCCCCGGCGGTGCCGGTAGAAGGCCGCGGGCGCCGCTAGAATCTCGGATCTTGGCCCCTCGGTCACGAATTTCGGCTGCCGCGATCCGGCAGCAGCGCCGGCGGCGCGCCCGCCGCGCGCAGCTTGCCCGCCGCTCGGCGGCGGCTCTCGTCGGCCTGCTCGTGCTCGCGGGCGTACTCCTCGGCTTCGCCTACGCGGGCTCGCCCGCGACGATCGCCGACGGAGTGCGAATCGCGGGCGTCGACGTGGGCGGCCTGACGATGCGCCAGGCCCGGCAGAAGCTCGAGCGGCGCTGGCACTCACTGGCGGACGCCCCCGCCGTGTTCCTCGCAGGCGGACGCCGCTGGCGCATCCGCCCGGCGGCGATCGGTCTGCGCGTCGACTGGGCCGCCGCCGTGGCCGCGGCGCGCCGCGACGGTGACGGATTCGGACCTGTCAGGGGCTTCCGCCGGCTCGGAGTGAGGTTCTTCGGAGCCGACGTCTCTCCGCCCGCGCAGGTCTACGCGCCGGCTCTCAACGTGAGGCTGGGGACGATCGCGCGCGCGACCGGCCGTCCGCACCGCGAGGCGGCGATCGTGCTGAGAGGCCTCCGTGTCTCCGTCGTGCCCGCCCGAACGGGACACATCCTGGATCGGCGGACGGCGGCCGAGGTGGTCGTCCGCTCGCTCTCGGGCTTCGAGCGCACCACCGTCGCCCTCCCGTACCGCGACGACGCGCCGACCGTGACCGCTGCCGATCTGCGGCCGACCCTCGTCCGCGCGCGGATCGCCCTCTCGCGTTCGGTGCGGCTCGCCCTCGGCCCGACCTACCTCCGGGTGCCGCGGTGGCGGATGGCACAGCTGCTCGTACTTCCCGCGCGCGGCAGACGTACGCTGCAGATCGCCGGGAAAGGCGCGGACCGCTTCTTCGTCCGGCTCGAGCACTTCGTCAACCGGCCGCCGGCGAACGCCACCTTCGCCGTGTACTCCGACGGCGTTCGTGTGGTGCCGTCCACCGAGGGCCGCGTCCTCGACGTGCCTGCGACCGCGCACGCACTGCTCGTCGCCGCGCTTTCGCCGGCCCACCGCGTGGCGAAGCTTCGCGTGGCGACGAGGCAGGCGGAGCGGACCACCGCCGACGGGCAAGCGATGGGGATCACCGGGCTCGTCGGCGCCTATACGACCTACTACGGCGGCGACCCCAACCGCATCCACAACGTCCAGCTCGTCGCCCACCTGATCGACGAGCACCTGATCGGCCCCGGTCAGGAGTTCTCCTTCAATCAGACGACTGGGGAGCGCACGGCCGAAAAGGGCTTCCTCGTGGCACCCGTGATCATCAACGGCGAGCTCAAGACCGGGCTTGGGGGCGGCATCTGCCAGGTGTCGACGACGACGTTCAACGCGGCCTACGAGGCGGGCCTGAACATCACCGCAAGGACGAATCACTCGCTCTACATCAGCCACTACCCGCAGGGGCGCGACGCCACCGTCAACTATCCGGATACGGACCTGCAGTTCGTGAACGACACCGGCCACTGGCTCCTCCTCCGAACCTGGGTCGGCTCCGACTCGCTGACGGTTGCGCTCTACGGCACGCCGCAGCACCGCAAGGTCGAGAGCGAGACCGCGCCGCTCGCGGTGACCGGCCCGCCGCCCGTCAACTCGACGCCCGACCCGGATCTCTACGTCGGCGAGACGGTGGTCGAGTCCTCCGGCTCGTCCTCCCTCGCGACGAGCGTCCACCGGAAAGTCTACGACGCTGAGGGCAAGCTCCTCTACGACAACACGTGGTACTCCTCCTACCGGGCCGAGCCGAAGGAGGTGCTCGTCGGAACGAAGCCGAAGCCGAAGCCTGTGCCGCCGCCGACCACTACCACGACGCCGACGACGACGGATACGACGACGACCGAGCCGAGCGCACCTCCGAGCACGACCGAGTCGAGCACCACGACCGAGCCGACGACCAGCACCGAGCCGACGACCACGACTCCGCCGGCCACCACCACCGGCCCGTCCGGCGGCTTCTAGTGGGTCGACCCGACCTGGGCCTCTAGCCCGACCGCACCGTCTCGGCCGCCGCGATCGCCTCCGCGAGCCAGCCCGGAAACCGCGTCGGGCGGAAGGTCTCTCGGTCGACGACCGCGTGAGCGGTCCAGCCGTCAGCCACGAGGCCGTGCTCGCCTTCGATTTCGTACTCGAAGCGGAAGCGGGCGCCGCGGATCTCCCGGCAGCGGGCGTGGACGCGAAGGCGGTCGTCGAAGCGGGCGGGGGAGAGGTAGCGGACGTGCGCCTCGGTCGTGAGCGCCTCGTAGCCCTCGGTCTGGAGGCCGCGGTAGCCCTCGCGGAAGCGGGCGAGGTAGTCGATCCGCGCCACCTCGTACCAGACGAGATAGGAGGCGTTGTGAGCCACTCCCTGAGCGTCGGTCTCGGCGAACCGGACGCGCAGCTCGGTTGAGAACTGAAAGCCTTCCAAAGCGCTGCAACTCTAGATCCGAGGCATGCGGGCCGAAGCACGAGGCTGCTCGCGAAGGCATGATGTGCTGGTGCGGAAGAGGCTCCTTTGCGCGCTGTTCGCGCTCACCGCAGCGCTCGCCGCGGCCGGGACCGGCGCCGGCGGCGCACCCGCCCGCTGCGTCGCGGGCAGGCTCTACGCGCTCGGCTCGCAGAGGCTCGCCTACTACGCGGCGGTGAAGAGCGTCGCGACTGCCTACAGGAGCCCAGGTGCCGAGGCCTTCGCGAGCTTCGGCGCCCTGAATGTGAACCGGGTGCCCACGGTGTTCGGCGTCCGTGGTGCCGTCGTCTCGGCGGACTGCACGCCTTCGTGGTTCCGCGTGCAGCTGCCGCGGCGCCCGAACGGCGTCACCGGCTTCGTCCCCGCCCGCGACGTCGCGCTCGGCGTCGTCTCCACGCGGATCGTCGTCGACGTCTCCGACCGGCGGCTGACGCTCTACGACCGCGGCCGCGAGGTGCTCGAGGCAACGGTCGCCGTCGGCTCCGCGGCGACGCCGACGCCCACCGGCAGCTTCTACGTCAACCAGAAGCTCCGGGCGGATCCGGCCGGCCCATTCGGCCCCGGCGCGCTCGGCATCTCCGCCTTCTCTCCCGTCCTTACCGGCTGGGCGCAGGGGGGGCCGGTCGCGATCCACGGGACGAACGACCCGGGGTCGATCGGACGAGCGGTTTCGAACGGCTGCGTTCGCCTTCCGAACGCCGTGCTCGCGCGCGTCTTCTCGATCGCCCCGACGGGAACGCCGGTCCTGATCCGCGCGTGACGCAACGGCTCCTGCCGGCCGCCACGGCGCTTCTTCTGCTCGGCGGCGCGGCACTGGCCGCCGTCAGCCTCACCCGGCCCGACCCGCTCACCCAGGCCGTGGCCGATGGGTGCAAGCGCGACAAGCAGCAGATCTTCGCGGGGAATGCTCCGAACTGGGTCTACGTGAACGACGCGGCGGCCCCGGCGGGCGGGGCGGCGCCCGCGCCCCAGTGGGTCGGCGGTGTCGCGGACGCCGCCAACCACCCGTACCTGGCGACACACCCCTCGGGCGGGGACGATCCGCTGACCCACCTCTCCTACGACTTCAACGTCAATGTCCTGCCGGACCCGCAGTACGCGGCACTGGTAGGCGGTGAGCCCACGGGTCGGGTCGGCAACTTCGCCGGCGAGGGCGAGGAGGCGGGTCGCCTCCACAGCGAGCGGGAGATGGGGTCGCTGCCGGCTTTCGCGTGGGCCGAGCCGGGCGATCGGGTTTCGCTCCTCGGGTCGTGGGTCTGGGACTGCGACCACTTCGATACCGGGGAGCGCACGGAGATTCACCCGTACCGCGCCATCTGGATCGAGCGCAGTCCTCGCGGCGCCGGCGCCGGTCCCTCGCCCCGCAGTCCGCGCGGCGAGTCGGAAGGCGACCTCTTCGTCTCCACGGACGCGACTCCGGCGGGGATCGAGGCGGAGTGCGCCCACCGGACGAAGGGCGTGGACTTCAAGACCTGCATCCACGGTTCGCCCAACTGGCTGAGCGCGAACGGGCGCTACGAGTTCCGCTTGCCGGCTCCGCCTCGGCCGAGTCCGCGGGCGAGGCTGACACTGCGTATCGTGGACCGGGGCTCGACGAAGAACGCACCGAAGCTGGCCGCGAAGGTCGACGGCCGAGGCGTCACCGTCTCGGCAGAGCTCGACACTCCATCGGGCGCGCGGGTCGTCCTCGCCAAGCAGGTCTTCGTGGGCTGGGCGCCGACGCCCGCGCGGCTCCTGCCCGAGCACCTTCGCCTGCGGTTCACGCGCATTCTGATCCGCCGCGCGATGGATCCGAGCTGCCCGCCGCAGAACCCCAGCTGCCCCTTCGCGAACGAGACGACGCTTCTCGGGCAGAGCGGCAAGGCGCCCGGAGAATGGAACGTCTACTGGGACGTCGCCGGGATCTGGAGCCTCTGGAAGCCCGCACTCCTCCTGGCGCGAGACGGTCAGAGCTTCGCGGGGACCCAGACGGTCGACTTCTACGTGGGTCGTGCTGCGGGCTGGCGGTTGTTTGCGCTCGCCCGCGAGTGCGACTTCGGCGTCATCGGGAGCTTCGCGGGCCAGAACGTGCCGATTCCGCCCTGCCCGAGGACGGGCGAGATCGGGAACGCGGCCGGCGACGACTACGCGGGGGCGCTCGAGACGCGGTTCGCCTCGCCGGCCCGCAGCGTCGGACCGCACCGGACGGACTCGTTCGTGGCCGGTTCCGACTGCCCGGCCTCGAATAGGAACGGCTGCTACGCGATCTCCTACACAGTGGCCAGAATCGATGACGCCGTGGCGCGCGCGGCGGCCTTCAGGCCGCTAGAGTCGTCGCAGGGCATCGCGACGGAAGGGGTGAGATGGCCGGCGAGAGCGAGAAGGACGTCGTCAGCAGGCTGATCGGCCGCGGCGAGGACGTGATCGGGCGGATCAGCGACCTGCCCGGCGCGAAGCAGTTCATGGAGGCGACGAACTCGATGCGGGAGCGCCTCGACGAGCTTCAGCGGCGCATGATCGGCATCGACGTGCTCGAGCGCCGGGTCGCGGAGCTCGAGCGGAGGCTGGACGAGGTTTCGGGGACGAAGTCCGAGGCGGAGCCAACCGTGCCTGGCACGCAGACGCCAGCCGCTGAGCGAACGCGCTCGGCCGTCGAGGGCTCCGAGAAGACCTAGGACGCGCGGGTCTCTACTCGGGTGCTGCTCGAGCGGTCGGTTCGGACGGAGCGCGGGCAGGCCCGCACTCCTGGGGCTAGCACAACAAGGGCGCCTAGCGGGCCACGCGCAGGCGGAGCGCCGCGGGGACGACCTCGAAGCTCGCCGGTGTCGTTCCTGGCTGCTCGCCGTCCAGCTCGATCGGCAGCGGCTCGTCTGCGTCTACGGTGACGCACGCGCCGCGCAACAGCTCGGCCTTCCGGTGGGGCAGGTGCTTGCCCCGGTACGTCTTGGGCAGGGTGAGGATCAGGTCGCGCTTGCTGAGGTCGCCGATCAGCAGCACGTCGAGCAGCCCGTCGGCTGGATCGGCCTCCGGGCAGATCATCATCCCGCTGCCGAAGTAGCGCCCGTTCGCGACGACGACGTCGTGCATCGGCTCCTCTCGCTCCTGGCCGTCGACGCTGACGCGCATTCGCGCGCTTCGCCAGCGGGAGAAAATGGCGAGGGTCGCCAAAGCGTAGGAGGCTTTCCCGCCGAATGCCTTCGTCGTCTCGTTCGTCCGCTTGGCAATCGCCCCGCTCATGCCGGCGCTCGCGATGTTGGCGAAGTGGGAGTTCCGGCGATCGCCGTCCCAGGTGCGGAAGCTCGCACGCCCGAGATCGAGCTCCACCGTCCGGCCCTCCAGTGCGACCCGCACAGCGTCCTCGAAGCGCTTCGGGATCGCGAAGCTGCGAACGAAGTCCACACCGGTGCCCCTGGGGAGGACGGCGACCTCGACGCCGGAGGCGCCGGCGACGCCGTTCACGACCTCGTTGAGGGTGCCGTCGCCGCCGACGACGACGAGGAGGCGAGCGCCCTCGGCCACCGCGCGCTGCGCCAGCGCCGGGAGCTCGCCGGGGCGCTCCGAGATCAGAGCGTCGCCGGTCAGGCCGAGCGCCGCCGCTCGCCGCGCCAGCTCGGGCCACCTGCGCCCTGTCGACCCGTTGTCTGAGGCCGGGTTGACGAGGAAGACGCGACTAGAGCTCATTCCTGAACGCTCACGGAGCCCATGCTTCGTGTCGAAAGGGACTCCTAGTGGGAGTCGGTCGTCACGGTCTCGAGCGCGACGCGGGTCATCCGATCGACCGCCGCGCGGAGCTCGTCGTCCGAGATGCGCGTGAACTCGCCCTCGACGACGATGTCACTGACCGTGAGCAGGCAGCCGGCCTCCACTCCGCGGAGCGCGCCGACCGTGAAGAGGGCGGCAGCCTCCATCTCGACGGCGAGGACGCCGCGCTTCGACCACCGCTTGTACTGGCCCTCGTCGGGGTTGTAGAACAGGTCGCTCGAGACGATCGGGCCCACGTGGAGCGGCTGCCCGAGCTCCTTCGCGGCGTGGACGGCCCCGTGGATCAGCTCCCAGCTTGCGGTGGGGCAGTGAGGCTCGTTATTGACGAGGTGCATCGCGGTCGAGTCTGCGGGAACCGCCGACAGCGCGACGATGACGTCTCCGAGCGCGTGGTGGGGCTGGAGCCCACCGCAGGTGCCGACGCGCATCAGCTTCTTGACGCCGAGCTGCACGAGCTCTTCGAAGACGATCGTCGCGCCGGGACAGCCCATACCGGTCCCCTGCACCGAGACGCGCTTCCCGTTCCACTCGCCGGTGTACCCGAGCAAACCGCGCTCCTCGTTGCACTGGCGGACGTTCTCGAGGTAGTTGTCCGCGATGTAGCGCGCCCGCAGCGGGTCGCCGGGGAGAAGGCAGGCATCGGCGTAGTCGCCGGGGTCGGCGCGAAGGTGGATCGGCATGAGACGGAAGCCTAGAGTGTCGAGCCATCGCGGCGAAACTGAACGAGCCGAGCCTCGAGGCGATCCTCGACTTCTGCGAGCAGGATCCCGTCGAGCGCGTCTTCCTCGAGGACGTGGCGCGGCGGGGACTCGGGCGCTTCGTCGGTCTGGCGGAGCGTGACCGACCGCTCGCGGCTCTCTGCCACGTCGGGGCGAACCTCGTCCCGTCGGGGGAGGGGTGCGGCGGCTTCGCGAAGATCGCGGCCAAGAGCCAGGCGCGGATGATCATCGGCGAAGAGGCCGCCGTGGGCGCGCTGTGGGAAGCAGCGCGACCCGGGCTCCCCGACGCCCGCGAGGACCGACCACGCCAGCCGGTCTACGCGCTCGAGGCGGCCCCCGAGCCCGGCGAAACGGGTCTGCGAGAGGCGCGGCGGGGCGATCTGAATCTCCTTCTCCCGGCCTGTGCGGCCGCCCACCGGGAGGAGCTCGGGGCCGACCCGCTCCGGAGAGACCCCGACGGGTTCAGGTGGCGCACCCGCGTCCAGATCGACGAAGGGCGCTCGTGGCTCTGGGAGGAGAACGGGCGCATCCTCTTCAAGGCTGAGGCCTCGGCGTGGACGCCGGCGACGGTTCAGCTCCAGCAGGTGTGGGTCGATCCGAGCGCGCGTGGGCGGGGGAATGCGCAGCGCGGGATGCGCGACCTCTGCGCGATGCTCCTCACGCGTGTCTCGCGGGTCTGCCTCTTCGTGCGTGCCGAAAACGCACCCGCGATCCGCGTCTACGAAGCCATCGGCATGCGCCGGGCCGGTTACTACAGGAGCATCATCTTTTAGGCACGGGGGAAACCCTGTTTCCCCCGTGGACCCCCTTCTCGCTTGCTCGTGCGTAGAGGGCTGGCGCTGGGGCTCCCGCCGGAGCAAGTCCGGCTCCGCCCGCGGCGCGCGGTGCATATATCACCGCGACTTCAGAGCTCGAGAAACACACGCCGGGCTATCTCTCAGTCTCCTTGCCCGCTCGGGCCTGGTGGAAAGCCGCCAAGATTCGTGCGTGAGCTCGGATCTCCTCTCTCGCATCGAGGCCCACATTCGCCGCCACGACCTGATCGAGTCGGGTGGCTGCGTCACCTGCCTCGTTTCCGGCGGGGCTGACTCGACCTGCCTCTGGCACGCGCTGCGCAGGCTCGGGTACCGCGTCTCGGCTCTGCACGTGAACCACGGGCTGCGCGGAGCCGAGTCGGAGGCCGACGCGCGCTTCTGCAGCGAGACGCTGGGCGCCGAGGTGGTCGAGGCGCCGCCGGAGCGGGCTCCAACGGAGGCGCATCTCCGCGATCTGCGCTACCGGGTCGCCACCGACCGTCTTCGCGCCACCGGCCACACCGCCTCGGATCAGGTGGAGACGGTGCTGTACCGGCTGGCCTCCAGTGGCAGCACCCGGGGCATCGAGGTGAAGCGCGACGATGCGGTCGTGCGCCCGCTCCTCACGCTCTGGCGTGAGGAGACCGAGGCGTACTGCCGGGCGGAGCGGCTCGTGTTTCGCATCGACGCTTCGAACGCCAACACCAAGCGTGGCCTCATCCGTGGGGAGATCCTGCCGCTCCTGCGGCGTCTCCACCCGGGGGTCGACGAGAACCTGCTGTCGCTCGCGCGCGAGCCTCCCGGCCTTCCGCGCGGCCTCGCCGCGACGCTCTCGGAGCTCCTGCGCTCGCGGGAGGGCACGAAAACGGCCGATCTCGGCGCCGGGCTGCGGGCGATCAGGGAGTACGACCGGGTATCGCTCGCCCACGGGCCGGTCCGCTGGGGGCCGTGGACCATTCAGGCGGACGACCCGGCGCTCGAGATTCGAGCCTGGCGCGCCGGCGATCGCCTCGCCGGCCGCCGGAAGAAGATCCAGGACGTCTTCGTCGATGCGAAGGTGCCGCGGGCACAGCGCGCGGCCTGGCCGCTCGTCGTTCGCGACGAGGAGGTTGTCGCGGTGCCCGGGATCGTGGAGACTCCCGGCGTGCGAGCCGACCGCTGCGACGCCTGATGCACCAGACCGAGCTCGAGCGGGGGGTGGGCGAGGTGCTGATCGACG
>JBBQDZ010000064.1:0-11661 GCA_038320185.1 Gaiellales bacterium | reverse complement strand
GGTTTCGGCGCTTAGGCTCGCTAGCATCCGAGCCGTGGCCGCGACGCCACGAGACCAGGGAGAGGAGACCCTGGCGGGGCTGTCTGCGCGCCTCGCGGCGGACACGCCGAGCCGTGGCCGGGTCGACCTCTCGCTGCGCGTGCTCGACATCCTCTTCTCGGCGCTCTTCCTGCTGCTCACGCTCCCCGCCTGTACCGTCATCGTCGTCGCAGTGGTGGCGACGAGCGGCTGGCCGCTCCTCTACCGTGGCGAGCGAGTCGGCCGAGGCGGCCGCGTCTTCGAGATGCTCAAGTTCCGGACGCTGCGGCCGGATGCCGAAACGCGGCTCGGCCCACACCTCGGCCCCGAGCTCGTCGCGCTCACCGGAGCCGAGGAGACGCCCGTCGGACGCTGGCTGCGCGCAACCCAGCTCGACGAGCTCCCGCAGTTCTGGAACGTGCTGCGCGGCGACATGAGCATCGTTGGGCCACGCCCGATCAGGCCGCGGTTCTTCCACGACCTCGCAGCCGCGCTCCCCGCCTACTGGCAGCGGCTCGTCGTCCGGCCCGGGCTGACCGGCTTCGCCCAGGTGCGGCGCGGCTACGAGACGTCGATGGCCGAGAAGCTCGCGCACGATCTGGAGTGGATCGCCGACCGCTCGGTACGCCTCTACCTCCGCACAGTCGTGGTTACCGGGTGGCGCGTCCTCGGGCAATCGGTCAAGGCTGTCGTGAGGACATCCGACTAGAGTCCTCACGATGTGCGGCATCTGCGGGATCGCCTCGCTGCGCGGCGCCGTCGAGCGCTCGCGGCTCGAGGCGATGAACGAGACCCTCGTCCACCGAGGGCCGGACAGCGACGGGTTCTTCCTCGAGGGTCCGGTGGGAATCGCCGCCCGGCGGCTCTCGATCATCGACCTGGAGACGGGCGACCAACCCATCGGGAACGAGGACGGGTCGATCCACGTCGTCCAGAACGGCGAGCTCTACAACTACCAGGAGCTACGAGCCGGGCTCGAGCGCGCCGGGCACAGCTTCTCGACCCACGGCGACACCGAGGTTCTCGTTCACCTCTACGAAGAGCACGGGACCGGCTTCGCCGAGCTACTCCGAGGCATGTTCGCCGTGGCCATCTGGGACGCGCCGCGCGGGCGCCTCGTCCTCGCGCGCGACCGGTTCGGCATCAAGCCGCTCTACTACCACGCGGACGCCGACGGGCTTCAGTTCGCCTCCGAGCTTCGCGCGCTGCCCCGCGGGGAGATCGACCTCGAAGCGCTCGAGGCCTTCCTCGTCTTCAACGCGGTTCCAGTGCCGTTCTCCATCTTTCGGGAGACCCGCAAGCTTCCGCCCGGCCACGTCCTCGTGTGGGAGGGCGGCTCGCCGCGCCTCGAGCGCTTCGCCCGCCCTGCCCCCGTCGCCGCCTCCGAGGTGCGCGAGGACGACGAGGCGGAGCTGGTCGAGGAGCTGCGCGCACGCCTGCGGGACTCCGTCCGCGCGCACCTCGTGAGCGACGTACCTGTGGGCGTCCTGCTCTCCGGCGGCGTCGACTCCTCGGCGCTCGCGGCGCTCGCCTCGGAGGAGAGCTCCGAGCCGCTGCACACCTTCTCGATCGGCTTCGAGGAGCAGTCGTTCAACGAGCTCGACAATGCGCGGCTCGTGGCTTCGCGCTACGGGACACGCCACCACGAGCTCGTCCTCCGCCCCGACGCGGCGCTACTACTCCCGGTGCTCGCGGAGGCCTTCGACGAGCCGTTTGCGGACTCGTCCTCCTTGCCGACCTACCTCGTGTCGAGGCTCGCCGCGAGCCACGTCAAGGTCGCGCTCTCGGGGGAAGGCGGCGACGAGCTCTTCGGCGGCTACTACACCTACGCCGCCGATCTGCTCGCGTTGCGGATCGGGCGCCTTGCGTCGCTCGTGAAGCCGCTCGTCGAGCGCCTGCCGAGCTCGACCTCGGCGGGGAGCTTCGACTACCGCGCCAAGCGCTTCGTTCGAGGCGCCGTTCTGCCCCCGCTCGAGCGCCACCACGCGTGGAAGGAGATCTTCTCGTCCGAGGCGCGCCTCGAGCTCACCGGGCGGCGCAGCGACTACGACCCGGTCGACCTGCTGCGCGCTCGCTTCGAGGAGACGCGGGGTGCGGAGCTTCTCGCGCGCCTCCAGGACGTGGACATCGGGACATACCTCGTCGACGACCTCCTCGTGAAGACCGACCGCGCCTCGATGGCGAACTCGCTCGAGGCGCGGGTGCCGTTCCTCGACACTGTCGTCACCAACTTCGCCCTCGCCCTGCCGACGCGGCACAAAGTGCGCGGGCTGCGTAAGAAAGTGCTGCTTCGGAAGGCGGTCGCTCCGCTCGTGCCTCGCGAAATCGTCTCCGGCAAGAAGCGCGGCTTCTCCATCCCCGCGGCCGCCTGGCTTCGTGGCGAGTTGGCTCCCTTCGCACGCGAGGTGCTCGCGCCGGCGACGATCCGCCGCCAAGGGTTCTTCCAGCCGAACGCTGTCGGCGCGCTCCTCGACCGGCACGTCTCCGGTCGCGAGGACCTCAGTCGGCAGCTCTGGGGGCTCCTCTCGTTCACGCTCTGGTACGAGCACCACGTCGAGCGCACGCCCCGCGCGCCGCACGTCCCGGAGGTACTGGCGGAGCGGTGACGGCACGTTCCTGGCGCGAGGCAGGCGCGGAGCCGGGCTTCGCCCGGCGGGAGCCCTCGCCTGCCAGGGGCGTGCAGAGGCCACACGCTCCTGGTGTGCCGCTTGCGGATGCGAGGCCAGAGGGGATAGTGCGGACTGCACAGACCCGGAGAGCCTCGTGCCGCCAGCGTCGTGAGGCGGGGGCGGAGCCGGACTTCGCCTGGCGGGCGCCCCCGCCGGCCAGGGGCGTGCGGTGAAGGTGTGGGTCGATATGACGGCGTCTGCCCACGTCCTCGTCTTCCGGCCGCTGATCGCCTTGTTGCGCTCACAGGGGCACGAGGTGGAGATCACCGCCCGCGATTACGCGCAGACGCTTCAGCTCCTCAAGCTGCACGGCCTCGAGGCGGAGGTGATCGGGACGCACGGCGGGCGCTCCCGGCTCGCCAAGGCACGGTCGATGTCGTCGCGCCTGCGCGCGCTTCGCGGCTTTGCGAGTGACCGCTCCTTCGACGTGGCGCTCGCGCACGGGTCGCACGAGTTAACGATGACGGCCCGCCGGCTGGGGATCCCGAGCTCGACGACCTTCGACTACGAATTCGCCTGGCTCCAGCACCAGCTCGGCTGCCGCGCGGCGACCCGCGTCGTCGTCCCGGAATCGATCCCGCCCGAGCGGCTCGCGCGCTACCACACCGCGCCGCCCAAGCTCGTCCAGTACCCGGGCCTCAAGGAGGAGTACTACCTCGCCGACTTCGAGGCCGACCCTCGCGTCCTCGAGGCCTGGCCTCTTGACCCCGAGCGGACGCTTGTCGTCGTCCGGACGCCGCCCGACGTCTCCCTCTACCACCGGCGCTCGAACCCGCTCTTCCCGCAGGTGCTCACCCACCTCGGCAGTCACGAGGGCGTGCACGCGATCGTCCTGCCGAGGACGACGGATCAGCGCGACTACGTCAGGAGCCTGGCCCTACCCTCGGTGATCGTCCCGGAGGCGGCCGTGGACGCCCAGAGCCTGATCGCCCTCGCCGACCTCGTGGTCTCGGCCGGGGGAACCATGAATCGGGAGGCGGCCGCCCTCGGAGTGCCCGTCTTCACGACCTACGGCGGCCAGCTGGGGGGCGTCGACGAGGCGCTTATCCGCGAGGGCCGGCTGCAACCGCTGACCGACCCTCGAGCGCTCGATCTCTCCAAGCGCGACGGGCAGGCGGGTCTCCGTACGCGCCGCGAGCCGCAGGCGATGCTCGACCTCCTGCTCTCGGCGCTCGACGCGGCTCCCGTCTGAGGCTCAGCCCGCGTCGGCGAGCGCCGCGAGGAGGTCCTCACCGTAGCGCTCGAGCTTCGTCGGCCCGACCCCCGGAATCGAGGCGAGCTCGCCGATTGTACGGGGGCCGCGGCGCACGATCTCCTCGAGCGTCGAGTTGTGGAAGACGACGTAGGCGGGCAGCTCGTCCGCCGTCGCCCGCGCAAGGCGCCAGCGCTTGAGCGCGGCGTACGTGGGGTCTTCCGCCTCGACGGGCGGGCGGGCGGGGCGCTCGATCCCGAGCTCGGCGAGGAAGCGGCTGGGCTTCCCCTTCGCGCTCCACGAGAGGACGAGGTGACGCCTCGCCCGGGTCAGCCCAACGTAGAGCAGCCGTCGCTCCTCGGCGAGCGCGACCGGCGAGCGCGCCTGCTTGACGGGCAGGTCGCCCTCCTCGAGCCGCGGCAGGAACACGGCGTCGAACTCGAGCCCCTTCGCCCGGTGATAGGTCAGGAGGTTGACACCGCTCGAACGGCCCTCGCCGAAGCGCTTCGCGAGCTCCTCGAGGAAGTCGGCGACCGTTCGGTTCCCGTCCTCCAGCTCGTCCGCGAGCGCGACGAGCCGCGCGAGGTCGAGCTGACGCGTCTGCTCGGCCTCGCCGAGACCTTCGGGGATCCGATCGAGGAGTCCCTCTCGCTGGGTCGCCTGCCGCACTTCGAAGCCCAGCGCACTCGAGACCGAGCCGGCGAGCACCTGCCGCAGCCTCCTCGCGGCCGGCCGCTGAAGGAAAGCGGCGCCCCGGGCGTCGAACGGGATCCGCGCTTTGGTCAGCGCCTCCTCCCAGTCCTTGGAGCGGGCGTTCAGGCGGAAGAGAATCGCCATCCCGGCCCAGGGCACGTTCGCTTCGGCGAGGGCATGCAGGCGACCGACGACGAATCGGATCTGCGCATCGGGCGAGGCAAGCGTCTCGACCTCGGTTTCAGGCCCGTCAGGCAGTGTCGCCGCTAGACGCTTCTCGACGCCTCCTAGCCGCGGGACGAGCCGGTTCGCGAACTCGAGGATCTGTGGTGTCGAACGGTAGTTGCGCTCCAGGCGCACAACCGTGGCGTGCGGGAAGCGGTCGGGGAGCGAGAGCAGGTACTGCGGCGAGGCTCCGGTGAAGCCGTAGATCGACTGGTAGTCGTCGCCGACGACGCAGAGATCGTCGCGACCGCCGAGCCACCGGTCGAGGAGCGTGGCCTGGAGGAGATTGACGTCCTGGAACTCGTCGACCGTGATCGCCCGGCAGGCTGCGTGGAAGCGCTCGCGCACCTCCGGGTCGTCGTCGAAGGCCCTGATCGCGTGCTCGAGGAGATCCTCGAAGTCAACGAGGCCGCGCTCGCGCTTGCGCTGCTCGTACCGCCGATAGATCTTCGCCATCAGGTCGACCGGGACCGGCAGCGCGCGCTCGCCTGCCCACTCCTCATAGCGCTCCGGGCTCACCCGCGCGTTCCTCGCGCGCTCGATCTCCGTCGCGAGGTCCGCCGCCGGCCGGAAGCGAAACGGAGGCGGTAGCGAGTTCGCGAGGTGGCGTAGCATCAGCACCTTCGACGCCAGTATCTGGCCGGGATCGCGACCGAACCGGTGCAGCTGGTGGAGCGCCGCCGCATGGAACGTGCGGGCGCGGACTCCGTCGACACCCAGGGCCGCGAGGCGCGACCTCATCTCACCTGCAGCCTTGTCGGTGAAGGTCACGGCGAGGATCTGACCCACCTCGAACGCGCCGCTCGCCACCTGGTTCGCGATGCGCCGCGTGATCGTCGTCGTCTTGCCCGTCCCGGCACCCGCGAGCACGACAACGGGCCCGCGCACCGCCTCGACCGCCCGGCGCTGCTCGGGGTTCAGACCTTCGAAAATTCCCTCGTGCCCCACCGTTCCACCGTAGCGGCGGCGCTGGACGTCCCGGCTCCGAGGGCCGCACGAGATCGGCTTGAAAGTGCACCGGTTGTGTGACATGGGAGCCTGCGGTTCCGCTGCGCCGTCGACTCGACGCTGCTCCACGGCTGCGCGGCGCGCTAGTGCAGCGTGTCCTCGAGGACTCGCGACGCCGGAGCTTCCTCGATCGCCAGGCGCCGTGGCTCGCGCATCATCGAGGCAAGCCGTGACACGAGCTCGAGCGTCTCGCCCTCGTCCACCAGCCGCTCGAGCACCGCGAGCTCGTCCTCGAGCCACACCGGGTCGATGGGTGGACGACTCGCCCGCCGGATCTTCGGATGCGCGGTCTCTGCAACCAGCTCACCGCTTCCCCACAGCTCCTCGTGCAGCTTCTCCCCCGCCCGCGCGCCGACGAACTCGATTGCGATCTCCCGTTCGGGCACCGGCGCGCGTCCGCGCACGGGCTCCCGCCCGGCCAGGCGGATCATGTCCTCCGCGAGCTTGACGATCGGCACCGGCTCGCCCATGTCGAGCACGAACACCTCGCCACGACCGCCGATCGCGCCCGCCTGGACGACGAGGGAGACGGCCTCGGGGATGGTCATGAAGTAGCGCGTCATCTCCGGGTGGGTGACGGTGAGCGGTCCGCCCTTCTCGAGCTGACGCTTGAAGATCGGGATGACGCTGCCGGAGGAGCCGAGGACGTTGCCGAAGCGGACGGCCACGAAGCGCGTCGGGACGTCGCCCCGGGCCCCGTAGACCTCGACGATCCACTCGCAGAGTGCCTTCGACTGGCCCATCAGCGTCTTCGGGTTGACCGCCTTGTCGGTCGAGACGAGGACGAAGCGGCTTGCGCCGAACTCGACCGCGACCTCTACCACCGTCCTCGTCGCGAGGACGTTGTTGCGAACCGACTCGATCGGGTTCGATTCCATCATCGGCACGTGCTTGTACGCGGCGGCGTGGAAGACGACGTCCGGGCGGTAGCGATCGAAGACCTGCCGCATCTTCTGTCGGTTGCCGACGTCTGCGAGCACCGGCACGCTTGCCGGGAAGCCGCGCTCCACGAGCTCGCGCTCGATCTCGAAGAGGGGGGTCTCGCCCTGGTCGACGAGGATCAGGCGCTGCGGGCCTACCCGCGCGATCTGGCGACACAGCTCCGAGCCGATCGAGCCGCCGGCGCCCGTGAGCAAGACGGTCTGGCCGGCGAGGTAGGAGGCGATCGAGTCGAAGTCCACCTCCACCGGCTCGCGGCCGAGTACGTCCTCGACCGAGACAGGTCTGAGCTGGTAGGCGAGATGGTCGTCGTCGGTGATCAGCTCGCCGAGCCCCGGCAGCGTCTTCAGCGGGACGCCGTTCCGGCGCGCGGCCTCGACGATTCGCTGACGCACCTCGCCGCTCGCCGAGGGCATCGCGATCAGGAGCTCGTCGGGTTTGTTGTCGCGGAGGATGTGCGGTAGATCCTCTGTCGTCCCGAGTACCCGGACACCGTCGAGGCGAAGGTTCTTCTTGCGGGGGTCGTCGTCGACGAAGCCGATCGGCGTGTAGCCGAGCGTGCGCGAGCGCTGCATCTCGCGGACGATCAGGAGTCCGGCGTCCCCGGCTCCGGCGATGATCACCTCCTTGCCGCGCGCGACGAGGCCGGCGGAAGACGGGCGCTCGATCACCGTGCGCGCGAGCAGCCGCGAGCCGGCAACGAACGCGAGTAGGAGCAGGAAGTCGAGGATCGCGACCGAGCGCGGCAGGCGGACGTCGCGGACGGGCGACGCGAAGTAGACGGTGACGTCGGCGATCAGGCAGGCGACCGTGACTCCGCGGGTCGCGCCCCACATGTCCTTCGTGGAGACGTAGCGCCACCAGCGGTTGTAGAAGCCGAAGAGGACGAAGGCGACGAGCTTGATCGCGACGGCGATCCCGATCGTTCGCGCAAAGAGCGTGTCGTAGTAGGGCGGCACGCCGTGGTCGAAGCGCAGCTGGAACGCGAGCCACCACGCAGCCGCGATCAGCGCCGTGTCGGCCGCGAGCTGCCAGATCCGATGGCGGTTGATCGGAATCATCTCGCGCCCCTGGCCGGCCGCGGCTCCCGCCGCGCAAAGCGCGGCTCCGCCCCGGCCTGGCGCCCCTGACGGCGCGCTGCTCTACGGGTCAATGCTACTCGCACTGTCCCCTCCGGCCTCGCACCGTCAGCGACGCCTCAAAGGCGCGAGGGCGCGAGCGGCCGTGCCGGCGACCGAGTTCTCGCGCACGACCGAGACGATGCGCTCCTGTGTCTCGGGCTCCATGCCGGCCCACATGGGCAACGCGAGGTTCTCCCGAGCGGCCCGCTCCGTCTCGGGGAGGGACCCCTCCTCGTAGCCGAGGTAGCGCAGAGCCGGCTGGAGGTGGAGCGGCGTCACGTAGTAGGTGCCCCGCCCGATGCCGGCTTCCGCGAGGGAAGCGGCGAGACGGTCGCGCTCAGGCGTTCGCACCACGTAGAGGTGGTAGACGTGCCCGGGCTCGTCCGGCGGCAGCTCGACGAGCTCGCCGAGCCCGAGCTCGGCGTAGCGCGCCGCGGCCTCCCGGCGGAGCCCGTTCCACTCGTCGAGGCGCCGGAGGAAGACCCGCAACGCGGAGGCCTGAAGCTCGTCGAGGCGCGAGTTGTAGCCGACGAGCTCGAAGTCGACCTTGTCCCGCGAACCATGGAAGCGGAGCAGCCGAACGCGCTCCGCCACGCCCTCGTCCGTACAGGCGACGAGTCCGCCGTCGCCGAGGCCGCCGAGGTTCTTCGTCGGGTAAAAGCTGAAGGTCGAGGCGACGCCGACGCGGGCGATGCCCTTCGAGCCGAAGGCCTGGGCCGCGTCCTCGACGATCGGCACCCCGATCTCCGCGAGCTCTGCGAGCTCTGCTGGCCGCCCGAAGAGGTGCACCGGCATGATCGCCTTCGTCCGCTCGGTCACGCGCATCGCCGCGTCGTGGGGGTCGATGTTCAGCGTGGCCGGGTCGATGTCTGCGAAGACGGGCGTCGCCCCCCGGCGCGCGATCGTCTCGGCGGTCGCGTAGAAGGTGAAGGCCGGGCAGATCACCTCGTCGCCGGGCCCGATCCCCATCGCCTCGAGCACGAGCACGAGCGCATCGGTCCCGTTCGCGACGCCGATCGTCTGCGGCACGCCCAGGTACGCGGCGGCTTCCTCCTCGAAGGCCTTGACGTTCGGCCCGAGGATGAACTGGCCGCTCTCGAGCACCTCGGCGAAGCGCTCCTTCAGCTCCGGGAGGAGCGGCCCGTACTGGGCGGCCGGCTTAAAGAGTGGGATCCGCGGCACCGCGGGCCAGTTTAGGCAACCTCACGCCGTGTAGCGCCTGTCGGGCGGCCTGGTCGACTTCCCGGACTGATCCCTGGAGGAGCGCCTCCGGCGCCAGAGCCACCACCCGAGCGCGGCGGCGGCGAGGACGACGACGGCGACTTCCACGTAGCCAAAGTCGTGGTGGAAACGGCGGTAGCCGGTGCCCGCGCCCCAGCCGACGCCCGCGAGCGCGAAGCACCAGATCGCGCTGCCGAGGAGCGTCAGCACGAGGTAGAGGTCAAACCGCATCCGGGCGATGCCGGCCGGTATCGAGACAAACGATCGGACGACGGGCGTGAGGCGCCCGAGGAAGACCGCCCAGTCGCCGCGCTCCTCGAACCAGCGCTCGGCGCGCTCCAGGTTCGCCGGGGTGAGATGCAGCCGCCGTCCGTGACGCTCGAGGAACGGCCGGCCGGCGAGGGCGCCCACCCCCCAGCCGAGCACCGCGCCCGCCGTATACCCGAGCGTGCCCGCGAGGGCAACGCACAGGTAGATCGGGAACGACGAGGAGACGCGGGCGCCGAGGAGATCCACGGAGCCGGTCGAAAACGCGTGCGCCGCCAGCGCGCCTCCGGCGACCATGACGAGCTCGCTCGCGGCGGGAAACACCGCATCGACGAGCATGAGCAGAAAGACCGCATAGAGCCCGTGATTGCTGACGAACGAGGTGATCGACGACGTCAGCGAGGCGACGGGCACCGCAGGCGAGTCTAACGGTGCTTCGGAGCCGGCACGACTCGCGGCCGCGCGCGCACCACGCGGATCTTCGTCGTCAGCTCGGCACGGCCGTACCGGTTGGCCGCCGCCACGCGAAGGACGTAGGTCCCCGGATAGACCGCGTTGCCCGACGGGTCGCGGCCGTCCCAGGAGAGCGGGAGCCGTCCAGGCCCGACATGACGACCCGAGGCGACCGTCGCGATCGCAGCGCCTCCCGGCGTCTCCACGGTCGCCGAGATCGTCGCGGGGCTTGCGACGTCGACCATGGCGACCGGCCGCGGGGCCTTTCGGGGAACGGCCAGCGCGGGTCTCTGCGCCTTCAGGAAGCCGAGGGTGTCGTCGAGCGCGAAGAGCCGGCTCGCGGTGGAGCGCTGCTGCTGGTCGTCCACCGCCGTCACGACCCATCGCCAACGGCCCTGCGCTTCCGGCGCGCCGGCACTCGTCCGACCGCTCCAGCGCAGTCGGTAGACGCCCGGATCCTTCAGGCCGGAATCGGTGGAGCGCGTGACGCCGTCCGGGCCGACGAGGTTCGCCGTCACGGTCGAAGGGCGAACGAGCTTGTACGAGAGCGATTGCTGCTCGGCGACTCCATCGCCGTTCGGAGAAAGGACCGGCTGCGAGGCGGGGGGAGCGTAGACGCCCGTGTACATGACGAGGAGCGCCTCCGCGACGGCTCGCTCCCCGGTGGTGTCGGACGGGCGGTTCAGCACGTGGCCGTCGAAGGCGATCGTCGTCGAGCCGCCCGAATCGAGCGCGGAGCCGGTCACGGCGCCGAGGCGGACGAGTGCCTGTGCGAGCTCGAAGTTCGTCATCCCGACGCTGTAGCCGGGTTGCCTGCCGTCGACGGCGAGGAGGATGATCCGTCCGTCCGCGGTCTGACCCACGGCCGTCCGGGGGTCGCGCGGCTGGAGCTGGTCGGGCGTGAAGAGCTCGTTCGCGCTGAAGACAGGCTTGCCGTCCCGGACGATCACGGGACCGCCGCCGAGGCCGTCGAGCACCGCCGTCCAGTCAGGTCTCAGGATCAGGCGGATCGCGACCGGCTGGCTGATCAACGCCTCGGCAGCGAGCTTCGACGCCTGGACGCCGCGCGCCGCGAGGACACCACCGCCGGCGGGAATCGGCGTGCCGCCGCCCTGGCGCGTGTCGAGCACCGTGGCGCCGGTGAGCTCGAGATTCGGGATTGTCGGCGCCAGCGGCGAGACGACCGCCTCGAACACCGTCGGGTCGGCCGGCGTCGTCGTGCCCCACGAGGGCGTGTAGAGCGAGACGCCGTTGGCGCGCGGTGGCTCGTTGAGGCCGTCGAGGGATCGGCGCTGGCCGGACCCCTGCCACGTGCCGAACATCGTTACGCGATCGACGTGCAGCGAGCCTAGGCCGTCGATCCCGACGCTCGTTCGCTCGGCCGAGGGCCGGTGCTCGAGAACACCCTGCTGCACGAGGACGCCGGTCGGATGGCCGTCGCTCCAGTTGAAGAAATCTCCGTTGACTCCCACGACCGTGGCGACGCTCGAGACGCGCCGCTCCATCGAGCTGACCGTCTCTCGCCCCTGGATGAGGCCGTTCGAGAGCACCGGCTTGAGCGCGTAGAGCCCGCCGGGTCTGGGCGCGGTGACGACGCGGTAGACGACCGGCCCGTGCGTCGTGAAGTCGACGTGCTCCTCGTAGAAGACCCCCGGCATCAGCAGCTGCCGCTGCGCCTGCCCGACGGCAGGCGAGGCGAGGATCAGCGCAGAAGCGCCCAGGAGCAGGGTCTTTCGAAACACGACGGCGCGAATCAGGGTAGCTGCGCCGCCCGGCGGGCGTACACTCGACCCATGGAGGACGAGGCCCGGTCGCTGCGGCGGCGCCGGCTCCAGGTGCGCCGGCGACGAGGGCG
>JBBQDZ010000063.1:0-11733 GCA_038320185.1 Gaiellales bacterium | reverse complement strand
CGTTCCCAGCGCCCGAGCGCCTCTTCCTCCTCACGCGTCAGCGACTCACCGCGGCGCTGCTTGCGCTTCGCGCCACCGGCGCGGAGACCGAGGTAGAGATCGTCGAAGATCTCCGGGCTGTCGTCCGCCATCTCCATCGAGTCTATAGCCTCATTCGCCCGTGCCAGCCACGCTCCTGCACCTCTCCGACCTCCATGTCGGCAGCCGCGAAGAGCCCGAGGTCGAGCCGGCGCTCGACCGCCTGATCGCACGGATCGACCCAGGGCTCGTCGTCGCGAGCGGCGACCTCACGCATCGGGGCACGCCGGAGCAGCACGAGCGGGCGGCGCGCTTCCTCAAGCGACTCGACCGGCCGCTCCTCGTGGTGCCGGGAAACCACGACATCCCCTATACCTTCCCTGCACGCTTCACGCGCACCTTCGTGGAGTTCGAGCGGCACTGGGAGACGACGGAGCCGATCCATCGGTCGGAGGGCCTCTTCGCTGTCGGCCTCAACTCGGTGCGGCCATGGCGTCACCAGTCCGGCGGCCTCCGCGAGGCCCAGCTCGGCCGCGCGGTCCAGCTGCTCGCAGAAGCTCCGGAGGACGCCCTTCGCATCGTCGTCCTCCACCACCACGTCATCGGCGCGCCCTGGCGCTCTCGGAAGAAGCCGGTCGCGATGCGCAATCACGTGCTCGCCACACTCGTCGATGCCCGCGCGGAGCTGATCCTCGCCGGCCACATCCATCAGGGCGCGGTGAGCGAGCGGCGGGAGTTCGAGGTCTCCGTGGGCGGCGAGCACGGCGTCACCGTCTCCGTCGCCCCCGGCCTCGGCCAGCCGCGGCCGAACCGCCGCGGCGAGGCGCGAGGGCTGCACGTCTACAGGGCCGACGAGCGGACGCTCCGCGTCGACACCTACGTCTGGCGTGACGGCGAATGGGCCCTCACCGCCCAGCGCCGGTTTCCGCGGGGGACGGAGCCGCTGGCCACGGAGGCGTAGCCCCAAGGGGCCCCGAGCGTGGGTCTCTCCCCGGGTGCGGTCGGTTCGGACGCAGCGCGGGCAAGGCCGCACTCCTGAGGTCGGCACCGCAAGCGGTGCCTAGGGCGACTCGCCGCGCTCGAGCTGGGCCTTCTTCACGACGTACTCCTCGTCGGTGAGGATGCCCTCCTCGTGGAGCTCGCGGAGCCGGCCGAGGTTCTCCTCGAGCCGCTGGTCGTGATCGTCGGCGACGGTGGGCTGAGGCTGCCACGCCTGCCGCGCCGGGGTCCGAGAGCCTGCCGCGCGGCCGCCGAGCGAGTCGGGGTCGATGCCGAAGCGCTTGAGGCGCTCCCGCAGCCTCGCGATCCCGAAACCGCGCGTCGGGAGGCGATGCGCGTCCGGCCCGGTGATCGGACGTTTCTGGATGAACCGGCGATAGGCGACCACGAGCAGCGCCGCGACGAGAATCGACGCGATCAGAATCGTGAAGATGTCCTGACGCTCCTTCGTCCCGACGATCAGCGCCGCCGGCACCCCGCCGAAGAGCGAGCCCGAGATCCCGATGCCGATCGTGAGCCAGGCCGGCATCGGGTCAGGCCCGGGGATCGCCCAGCGCGCGAGCGCGCCGATCAGGAAGCCGGAGAGGACGATCGAGAGGATCGACGCGAGCACGGCCCGAGATTACCGACGAGCAGCCTGGAAGCACGCGAGGACGCCGGCGAGAAGGCTGGGTGCGGCGGGCGTCGTCCGACTACGCCGCGGCTGCGGCCTGGAGCTCTCGCCGGAGCTCCTTGATCTCGTCGCGCAGCTTGGCCGCGTATTCGAAGCGCAGCTCCTCTGCGGCGGCGAACATCTCTTCCTCGAGCGTGACGACGAGGCGCTCGATCTCGGCGGAATCCATGCCCTCGACCTCGCGGCGCCCGCGACGGCGCTTACCGGGCACCGTAGGCGACTCGAGCGAGAGGAACTCCGCGATGTCGGAGACGCCCTTCTGGATCGATTCCGGCGTGATTCCGTGTTCCTCGTTGTACGCAAGCTGCACGGCGCGGCGGCGCTCCGTCTCGTCCGTCGCCTCCTTGATCGCCTCGGTGAGCTTGTCGGCGTAGAGGAGCACCCGGCCGTTGACGTTGCGCGCAGCGCGCCCGATGGTCTGGATGAGGGAGGTACGCCCGCGCAGGAAGCCCTCCTTGTCGGCGTCGAGGATCGCGACGAGGGAGACCTCCGGCAGGTCGAGGCCCTCGCGCAGCAGGTTGATGCCAACGAGGACGTCGTACTCGCCGAGCCGGAGCTCGCGGATGATCTGGATCCGTTCCAGCGTGTCGACCTCGGAGTGGAGGTAGCGCGCCTTGACCCCCGCTTCGAGCAGGTAGTCGGTCAGATCTTCCGCCATCTTCTTCGTCAGCGTGGTGACGAGCACCCGCTCGCCCACCTCCTCGCGGCGGCGGATCTCGTTCAGCAGGTCGTCTATCTGGTTGCGCGTCGGGCGCAATTCGACCTCGGGGTCGACGATCCCAGTCGGCCGGATCAGCTGTTCGGCCACATGGGTCGAGTGCCGGAGCTCGAACGACGCAGGCGTCGCAGAGGCGAACACGAGCTGCCCCACCTTGCCCAGGAACTCGTCGAAGCGCAGCGGGCGGTTGTCAAGCGCGGAAGGCAGCCGGAAGCCGTGGTCGACGAGCGTCTGCTTGCGCGAGCGGTCGCCCTCGTACATCCCGCCGAGCTGCGGGATCGTCTGATGCGACTCGTCGACATAGACGACGAAATCGGACGGGAAGAAGTCGAGCAGCGTGTGCGGCGCCGAGCCCGGAGGCCGCCCGTCGAGGTGGCGCGAGTAGTTCTCGATTCCGGAGCAGAAGCCGAGCTCCTGCATCATCTCGAGGTCGTACTCCGTCCGCTGGCGGATCCGGTGCGCCTCGAGCATCCGGCCGTGCGACTCGAAGAGCTTCACCTGCTCGTCCAGCTCGTGCTTGATCCCTTCCAGCGCCCGCTCGATCGTCGGCTTCGAAGTCACGTACTGCGTGGCGGGGAAGACGGCGAGATGGTCGAGCCGACCGAAGACCTCGCCGGTGAGCGGGTCGAAGTGCGTGATCTGCTCCACCTCGTCCCCGAAGAGCGAGATGCGGTACGCGGACTCCATGTGGGCGGGCTGGATCTCGATCACGTCGCCCTTGACGCGAAAGCGGCCGCGTCCGAGAGCCGTGTCGTTGCGCATGTACTGGATGTCGATCAGCTTGCGCAGCATCAGGTCACGATCCTGCTCCTCCCCCACCGCGAGCAGCACGACCCGTTTCTCGTACTCCTCGGGCGAGCCCAGGCCGTAGATGCAGGAAACGGACGCGACGATGACGACGTCGCGGCGCGAGAGAAGCGAGGAGGTCGCCGCGTGGCGCAGCCGGTCGATGTCGTCGTTGCGCGACGAGTCCTTCTCGATGTAGAGGTCGGCCTGCGGCACGTAGGCCTCGGGCTGGTAGTAGTCGTAGTAGGAGACGAAGTACTCGACGGCGTTCTCGGGGAAGAACTCCCGGAACTCGTTGCAGAGCTGGGCTGCGAGCGTCTTGTTGTGCGCGATCACGAGCGCGGGGCGGCCGATCTCCTCGATCAGCCAGGCCATGGTCGCCGTCTTACCGGTGCCGGTGGCGCCGAGGAGGGTCTGATAGCGCTCACCCGCGCGCAGGCTCTCCGTGAGCGAGGCGATCGCCTGCGGCTGGTCGCCGGTCGGCGAATACGCGGCCGAGGTTTTGAACGCGCGCATGCGGCCAAGGGTATCTCCCGTGAGCCCCAGCTCCGCGCCTCCCCCCTACGGCAGCTACGCCGCGATCATGGGCACCTTCGCGGGCCTCCTCGCGGCAGCGGGAGCGCTCAGCCGCGCGCTCGACCGCGACCCTCAATGCCAGACCGCGCTCGACCTGGTCGTCCTCGGGGCTGCGAGCTTCAAGTCGGCGCGAACCGTCTCCAGGGATGAGGTCTCGAGCTTCATCCGCGCCCCCTTCGTCGAGGGCGAAGCACACTCCGGCGAGGACGAGGAGCCGATCCAAGGCGGGATGCAGCAGGCCTTTGGCGAGCTCGTGACCTGCAGCCGGTGCATCGGGACGTGGGCGGCCGCGGGGCTGACGTGCACCCAGATTCTCGCGCCCCGCTTCGGACGGCTCCTGACCTGGTCTCTCGCCGCTGCCGGGGTCAACGACTACCTCCAGGCCGGGTTCGCAACGCTCACGCACAAGTCGAACGAGCTCGAGCAGCGGGCGGAGTAGCTACGGTCGCGCCGTAGCGCACTCCCGCAGCGCCGCCTGAAGCTCCGCCGCCGCCGGTCCGCGATCGATCGAGCTTCCGTCCAGGTGGGAGACGGGCATGATCTCGCGGACCGATGACGTCGTGAAGGCTTCTGCGGCACCGGCGAGCTCGTCGAGTGAGAACGCGCCCTCGCGCACCTCGTAGCCGAGTGCGGGAGCGAGCTGGGCGACGGCCCCGCGCGTCACGCCGGCCAGGATGCCGAGGCCGAGGCCCGGCGTGAAGAGCGTGCGGTCGCGCTGCCACCAGATGTTCGAGGTCGTGCCCTCGAGGACGACGCCGCCGGCTCCGAGGAGGATCGCGTCGTCGGCACCCCGCCGTCGAGCCTCCTCGATCGCGATCATGTTCAGCGCGTAGCTCGTCGACTTGACGCCGCCCATGAGACCGGGCGTGTCGAGTCCCACCGGCAGCGCGACGAGCCGGAGCCCCCGCTCGCGCAGCTCCTCCAGGTCGTCCGGGAGGGTCTGGACGAGGACGAGTGCGAGCGGCTCGCCGCGCTCGAGACGGCCGGGCGTCCAGTAGAAGCGCAGCGAGCACTCCGCGGCGCCCGCATGCTCCTGGGCGGCGGCAGCGAGAGCGTGCAGCTTCGCGGGCTCGAACCTCGGCAGGCCGAGCCGGTCGCCCGACGCGGCAAGCCTGGCCAGGTGCTCGTCCAAGCGGAACGGCACTCCGCCGTAGACGCGTACCGTCTCGAAAGCCGCGCGTCCCCGCAGGAATCCCTCGTCGTCGCCGTGGAGTACCGGCTCGTCGGGATCGACGACGCCGCGCCCCGAGATCGCGAGGGCGAGCAGGCGGATCATCGGGCAACCGGTTGCGGCAGCGGAGCGCCGATCGCCGCGAGCAACGGTCGCGCCTTCACCCACGACTCCTCGATCTCGGCCTCCGGCTCCGAGTCCCAGACGATGCCGCCGCCAACCCAGAGGTGGATGCGACGGTCCACGACCGCGAATGTCCGGATGGTCAGTGCGAGGTCGAGATCGCCATTCGGGTAGATCCGACCGAGCGCCCCCATCGAAGCGCCGCGTCCGACGGGCTCGAGCGCGGCGATGTGGTCGAGGGCCGAGATCTTGGGCGCGCCGGTGACGGAGCCACCGGGAAAAACGGCGCGAAGCAGCTCAGCGAGGCCGACGTTCTCGCGAAGGCGTCCCTCGACCGTCGACACCAGGTGATTGACGCCGGCTAGCCGCCGCTCTCCCAGGAGCTCCGGCCAGTGGACGCTGCCCGGCTCGCACACGCGCGAGAGGTCGTTTCGCTCCAGGTCGACGATCATCACGTGCTCCGCCTCGTCTTTCTCGGCGCCCGAGAGGCTGGCGTCCCCGAGCGGCCTCGTCCCCTTGATCGGCTTCGTCCAGACGCGCCTGCCCCGGCGCGAGAGGAAGAGCTCGGGCGAGGCGGAGACGATTGTCCAGCCATCCCCCTCAACCGGGCGTGGCTCGAGCGCGCGAAGCGGTGCGAGCGCGACCGCGAGCCCCGCGGGATCGCCGCGAAACGGCGCCGAGAGATGCTGCACGAGGTTCACCTGGTAGACATCTCCGGCGGCGATGGCGGCACGAACTGCCTCGATCGCATCCGCATAGTCGCCGTCCGTGGAGCTGCGCTCCCAGTCTCCGATCGCGAATCGACCTGCCGAACGAGGCACCTCCGTGCGCGACCGGATCCGGAAGGCGCCGGCGGGCAGCGGGCACGACTCGGGGGGAGAAGGAGTGCTCGTCCGTCTCAGCGACTCGGAGAGACGGTAACCCAGGAACACCTCCGCTACGTGCCCTTGCCTCTCTCCGGCGAGGAAACCGGCCGCCAGAAGCCCGTCCTCGAGCGCCTCGAGCGAGTCGAATGCGATCACGGCCCTACGCTAACGTCTTCCTCGTGCGAAGGCTGATCGCGGCTCTGGCCCTCGCCCTGGCGGCCGCGCCGGCTGCCCGTGCGGCCTCGCTCGCAGTCGTCCCGAGGGCCTTCTCGCCGGCGCTCGGCGCGCTGGCAGTCAGCGCCGCCGCGAGTAGGACCCAGCTGCTCGGCGTCGAGCTGACGACGCCGAAAGGGAATCACCTCGGCTGGATCTCGGCGCCCGCGCCACGCCAGCTCGTCTCGCTCTTCTGGGATGGCAGTCTGGACGGAGCGCCGGTACCCGATGGCTTCTACGACGTGCGCCTGGTGTCGGGGCGGGACCTCCTGGCACGCTCACCCCTCCGCATCGATACGGTCGCCCCCACCCTGGGCGGGCTCGCCGCCGATGACGGGGACACGCCGTTCGCGGGGGACTCGAGCCTTCTCACGAGCGTCAGCCCGAACGGAGACGGCGTGCGCGACGCGGCGCAGCTCCACTTCACCCTGCCCGAAGCCGCGACCGTGACGCTCGAGGCGGCACGAACGACGAGCGGGGTCGCCGCCCCGGTCTTCACCGAGACGCGCTTCCTTCGAGCGGGCCCCCAGACGCTCACCTGGTCGCCGGCGAGCGCGCTCGGCCCCCGGACGTATCTCCTGCATCTGACGGTGAAGGACACGGCTGGCAACGCCAACCTGTACGGGCCGGGGACGCCGTACGTCGGCCGGTTTCCACGAGCACCGGTCGTCCGCGTCCTCGGCCTCGACGCCTCCTTCCCCCGCGCGAGCTACGCCCCTGGCGAGATCGCGACGCTGCGGGTCTCGACCGACGAGCCGAGCTTCACGGTCCAGATCTACCACGCAGGCCCCGAGCACGTGGAGACGGGCAGCGACAGCGTGCTGAATGGCGTGCCCGTCTCCGCGGCAGGGAACGTGTCGTGGCACGTGTACCGCAACGGCCCTGGCACCGTGCGGATCGGCATCGGGCCCTGGCCGAGCGGCCTGTACTTCGCGCAGCTGACCGCCCCGGACGGGCGCGTCGGCTACGCGCCGTTCGTCGTCCGGCCCCCGGTGCTCGGAGCGAGCGCGCGAGTCGCGGTGGTCGAGCCCTCGCGAACCTGGCAGGCCTACAACTTCTACGACGCGAACGGCGACGGTTGGGGCGACACCTGGTACGTGGGACCCCCGCACCAGAGCGTCGCCCTCGGGCGGCCCTTCCTCCGGCGAGGCGTACCGCCGTTCTTCCGACGTTACGACCTCGGCTTCCTGCACTGGCTCTCCCGGACCGGGAAGCAGGTCGACTTCCTCGCCGACTCCGACCTGGAGGCCGTTCCGAGTGGAGAGGATCTGGCTCGCGCCTACGACCTGATCGTCTTCCCGGGCCACACCGAGTACGTGACGCAGCACCTCTACGACATCGTCGAGCGCTACCGCGACCTCGGCGGCAACCTTGCCTTCCTGGCGGCGAACAACTTCTTCTGGCGGGTGACGGACACCGACGGCATCCTGCGGCGCGACGGGCAATGGCGCCGCCTCGGCCGGCCGGAGGCACGCCTGATCGGCGTGCAGTACCGCGGAAACGACGAGGGTCACCGTCAGGGGGTGTTCGTCGTCCGCGACCCTGCCTCGGCCTCGTGGCTCTGGGACGGGACCGGCCTCGAGCCCGGCGGAACCTTCGGCGATTTCGTCGGCGGCTACGGGATCGAGATCGACGCGACGACTCCGGACTCGCCGCCCGGGACGCAGGTGCTCGCGGAGATCCCTGACCTCTTCGGGCCTGGCCTGACGGCTCAGATGACCTACTACGAGACCTCAGCCGGCGCGAAGGTCTTCGCGGCGGGCGCCCTCGACTTCGGCGGCTCGGTCGCCTACTGGCCGATGCGGCACATGCTGGACAACCTGTGGGCGCGCCTCTCCGCGCCGTAGTCCGTTCAGGCGCGGACGATGCGGACGTCGCCGCTCGCGGTGACGGCGCTGAGCTCAACCATCGGCCCCTCGCCGGCCGGAGCCTCCTCCCCCAGGCCGAGCTCCGAACCGAGCTCCCCCGAGGCGGTGCGAGCATCGACGTGCACGCGCGAGCCGCGTTTGATGCCCACGTGCAGATCGCCCGAGGCCGAGCGCAGCACCACCTCGCCGGCGGCGGCCGAGCCGATCGTCTGATCGCCCGAAGCCGTCTGGATGCCGAGGCCCGCCTCCGCCTGCCGCACGACCACATCGCCGGAGGCAGACCGGAACGTGCCCTCGCCGCCAAGGTGCGCCACCTCGATGTCGCCCGAGGCCGAGTGGACGCTCGCCCCGTCTCCCACGCGCTCGACCTTCAGGTCGCCGCTCGCACTCTTCGCCTTGAGCTCGCCGGTCACCTCCCCTAGCTCGACGTCACCGGAAGCGTTGTCGAGGTCGACCTCCGAGAGGCGTCCGCGGGCGCGGAGATCGGCCGACGCGAGGCTCGCGTCGAGTGCGGAGTCCTCGGGGAGGAGGATCGTCACGCGGTACTCCTCGCGGTTGAGGCCGAAGCGGCGCTTCGGTGTCTCGACGACGAGCTCCGGCCGCGCTGCACTGCCCCGCAGCTCGATGGCCGCCTGCTGCTCGAGCTCGTCGCCTCCCCTGGTCGCCTCGAGACTCACCTCGACCGTCTGCCTCGGGCTCGCCTCGATCTCGACACGGCCCGCCGGCACGCGCACCACCGCCCGCACGGGCTGCTCCACGTTGAAGGTCTCGGTCCTCATCGCCCCCTCCGGCGCGGCCTCGGCGGCCGTGTGTCGATCCGGATCTCGGCGTGGCCGAACGGCATCGGGTAGAAGGTCATGCTCGTCTCCTCTCAGCTCTGGCCGAAGCCCGTCAGCCGGTTGCGCGATCGCCGTGCCGCGGGAGCCGAGAGTGCTCGGCTGAGGGCGCGGACGATCCAGGTGTTCAGCGAGACGCCCTCCCGGGCGGACGCCTGCTCGACCCCCGTCTTCAGCACCTCGGGGAGGCGCAGCGTGATCCGCGCCGAGAGATCGTCGCCCGCGGGTGGCGGCTCCTCCTGCACGGTCTCGACGTAAACGAGGCTCGGGTCCTGGCCTGCGAGGCGTACCTCGACGTGGCCGGCCGGCAGCTGCGCGGTCAGCTCGAGTGCAGCCTCCGAGAGGACGTCGAGCAGACGCAGGCCGGCAGACGCGCGAATCGCGCCGGCAAGCCGACGGGCGGCGGCCCCGACGGCGTCGTCGCCGACGGCGGCGATCGCCTCGAGGTCCGACTGGAGCGCATCGACGTACGGGCTCAGCTTCATTGTGATGTCATTATGACATCACTACGGCATCTGTCAAGTGTCTCGATGCCGTCAGACGCTTCAGCGCTCAGGTAAAGGGGGACAACCCCAACCGCCGCGCGTACGTCCGGCGATAGACCACCTTCAGCTTCTCGACGCGCTCCACGTACGCGCGGGTTTCCGCGAACTGGATGCCGACGCCCTCGCGACGCCAGCGATCGACGTTGTCCTGTCCCGCGTTGTAGGCCGCGAGCGCAGTCGGCTCGTCGTCGTAGCGATCGAGCAGATGGCGTAAGTACCAAGAGCCGTAGCGGACGTTGAGCTCCGGGACATAGAGATCGGCTGTGCGAAACGCGGTACCCCCGGTGCGGATCGCGATCCCGCGCGCGGTGTCGGGGAGCAGCTGCATGAGCCCGATCGCACCCGAAACCGACCGAGCGTCGGGACGGAACCTGCTTTCCTGGTAGATGACTGCCGCGAGCAGCGCCGGATCGAGGCGGTAGTTGCGGGCGTGTGCCCGCACGATCGCGTCGTAGCGCAGCGGATAGCGAGCATGGGCATACCACGCTGGTCCGCTCCGGTACACGTAGGCGAAGGCGCCGGCCGCTAGGCCGAGTGCCGCGACGACGAGCGCGAGCCGGGTCAGCCGCGCTCTGCGAGTTCGGCGAGCACGCTGCGAACGAACCGGTCGAGCTCGTCCAGAGTGCCGTCGTTCACGTACGCGTAGTTCGCTCGTCGGACCTTCTCCTCGTCGGGAAGCAAACGCTTAGCACGATCGTCGGGTGGTACACACGCCCTTGCCGCACACACCTCCGGCGGTGCCGTGATCGCGACGACGCCGTCGAACCCTGTCTCGGCGCCCGTCTCGTAGAGCAAGGGGACCTCCACGACGCACACGGCCGGCGGCGTAGGCAGCCGCGCGAGGCTCTCTCGCCAAGCGGCGTACTCGCACCGGACGCGAGGGTGCAGGAGCGCCTCGAGCCACCGAAGCTCGTCCGGGTCGGCAAAAACGACCTGCCCGAGCCCCCTGCGATCGACCCCTCCCCCGGGGAGGAGGATCCCTTTTCCGTAACGCTCGCGGATCGCCCGGGCGACCTCCTCGTCCGAAGCCAGGAGGCGATGGACGATCTCATCGCTCGAAGCCGTCGGCACGCCTTGGCGGGCAAAGGCGGCGAGGGCTGCACTCTTTCCGGCACCGATGCCGCCCGTGATCGCAAGGGCGAGCGGGCGCACTGTCCGGCGACTACTGGCGGCCTGAGGTCTAAGGGCCTAGACCGCTGCCTCGGAAGGCCCGTCGCCGGGCTCCGGAGGCTCCGCCGGGGACTCGTTCGCGAGCTCCGCCTCGGCCGCCGCGTCACTTGTCGGCGCCGGCTCCTCATCTGCCAGCTCGGCCTCGGCCGCAGCGTCACCTGTCGGATCCGGCTCCCCATCGCCCGCGAGACCCTCGTCGGCGGCATTGTCAGGCGGCGATTCCGTCTCTTCCGGCAGCGATTCCGTCTCGTCGGGCTCGCGTGCGAGAGCGGGCTCGAGCTCCGACCCCACAGCCTCGGGCTGGTCGGCCTCGGGCTCGGGCTCGGCGGCCTCTGCCTCCGGCTCGGGCTCTGTGGCCTCTGCTGAGAACTCCTCATGGTCGCCGAAGATCTCCTCGGAGAGCTCGAGCCGGGGGGCGCTGTGGAGCGACGCGGCGCCGTCCGCACGAGGCCGCGGCTCGCTTCCGTCCTCCACGCGCTTCAGCGACAGCGACAGGCGCCGGCGCTCTGCGTCGACCTCGATGATCTTGACGTTGACGACATCGCCCTGCGCGACCACCTCACGCGGGTTCTCGACGTGGTGCTGCGCGAGCTCGGAGATGTGCACGAGCCCCTCGACGCCGGGCAGGATCTCGATGAAGGCCCCGAAGGTGACGACCTTCGTCACGCGTCCCTCGACGACGTCTCCATCGCCGTAGCTGTCGACGACCTGTTGCCACGGGTCGATCTGCGTCTGCTTCAGGCCGAGCGAGATCCGCTGCCGGTCGCGGTCGATGTCGAGCACCTTCACCTTCACGGTCTGGCCGATCTCGAGCACCTCGGAGGGATGGTTGACGTGACTCCAGGAGAGCTCGGAGATGTGGATCAGGCCGTCCATCCCCTGCAGGTCGACGAACGCCCCGAAGTCGACGATATTGGAGATCTGACCCTCGACAACGTCGCCCGGCGCGAGGCGGTCGAGGATCGCCTGCCGCTGCTCCTTGCGCTCGTCCTCGAGGACAGCGCGGCGCGAGAGGACGACGTTGTTGCGTGATCGGTTGAGCTCGATCACCTTGCAGCGCAGCTCGCGGCCGAGGAACTCGTCGAGGTCCTGGACGCGGCGGATGTCGACGAGCGAGGCGGGCAGGAAGCCGCGTACTCCGAGATCGAGGATGAGCCCACCCTTGACCACT
>JBBQDZ010000062.1:0-11745 GCA_038320185.1 Gaiellales bacterium | reverse complement strand
GCCCCGCCGCCAGCCGGACCGCGTCGAAGATCTTCGCGTAGCCCGTGCAACGGCAGAGATTGCCTGAGAGGGCCTCGCGAATCTCGTCGCCGCTCGGGTCCGATCGCCGCTCGAGGAGATCGACGGTTGCCATCACTAGTCCCGGCGTACAGAAGCCGCATTGCACCGCACCCGCCTCTACGAACGCTTCCTGAACGTGGTGCAGCCGCCCGTCGCGTGCGAGCCCCTCGACCGTCGCGACCTCGTGCCCGTCCGCCTGCGCGGCGAGGACGAGGCAGGCACACACGAGCTTGCCGTCGAGGAGCACCGAGCACGACCCGCACTCACCCTGCTCGCACGCGTTCTTCGAGCCGGGCAGGCCGAGCCGCTCGCGCAGTGTGTGCAGCAGGCTTTCGCCGCCCCAGACGTCGGCCTCACACGCCTCGCCGTTCACCTTCAACGCGATTCTCACGCGAGGCAGCGCTCCAGCGCCCGACGCGTCAGCACCCGAAGAGCATGCCGGCGATAGGCGGCCGTACCGCGGACGTCGTCGATCGGTCGTGCCGCAGCAGCCACGCGCTCGGGAAAGTCGGGCGCGTCCCCGACCGGAGCCGTCACGAGCCCCGGGACCGGCCCGGCAGAACCGAACGACGCCCGCAGCTCCTCCCGGTCACGATCGGCCGCAAGCGCGAGCGAACAGACCGCGATCACCATCGCGTTCCGAGGACCGACCTTCATGAACGTCTGCGCCGCTCCAGAGGGTCGAACCCAGACGGCGACGATCAGCTCGTCAGGAGCAAGCGCGTTCCGCTTCGGCCCCACGAGGAAGTCCCGTAGCGTCACCCGTCGCCTGCCCGCGGCCGACGCCAGCTCCACCTCTCCGCTCTCGACCAGGAGGGGAGGCAGCGCGTCGCCGGCGGGCGAGGCAGTCCCGAGGTTGCCCCCGATCGTGCCGCGGTTGCGGATCTGGGGCGAGCCGACCGTGCGGGCGGCCTCGGCGAGAGCCGGCAGGAGCTGCGCGAGAGGCGGCTCCAGCGCCTCGGCGTAGGTCAGCCCCGCTCCGAGGCGAAGCGTCCCGTCCTCCCAGGACCAGCCGCGAAGCTCGGCCACCTCGGCGAGGTTCAGGATCACCTGCGGCCTGCGCCGGTCGAAGTTCAGCTCCACCAGCAGGTCGGTGCCGCCCTGGAGAGGAACCGCGTCAGGATACTCGGCCTTGAAGGCCAGGGCCTCGCCGAGGTTGTGCGGCGTCAGCACGTCCACGCTCAGATCATCGCTCCTCGCGCACGTAGGGAAGTCCGAGCGCGGCCGGCGCTCCGAGGCGGCGTTTCGCCACGCCCGAGGAGACGAGCACGAGAACGAGCACCGTCATGACGTACGGGAGTGACTGGAAGAGCTCCGGCGCGATCGTCACCCCGCGCGCCTGGAGCGTGAACGGCAGCGCCGCGAAGGCGCCGAAGAGGTAGGCGCCGACGAGGACGAGGTCCGGACGCCAGAACGCGAAGATCACGAGCGCGATCGCGATCCAGCCCGCCCCGCCGGCGATCATCTCGTCCCCGGGCACCCATTGCGGTGTGATCGCGAGACTGAAGCAGGCTCCGCCCACCCCGGCGAAGGCGCCGCCGGCAAGCACGTGCGCGTACCGGTATCCGGTGACATTGATCCCCATCGCGTCAGCGGCGGCAGGAGACTCACCGACGGCGCGGACGTTGAGCCCGGGCCGCGTCCGCGAGAGGTAGAGGCCGACCGCAAGCACGCAGAGCCACGAGGCGTAGACGAGCAGGTTCTGGCCGAAGAGGACGGGCCCAACGATCGGCCAGTGCTGGGCAGAAGCGGGGAAGATCGCCCCGAACTGGTGGCGGGCCGGGTTCGAGGCGAGATTCAGATCGTTCCCGAGGTACGACGAGAGCCCGGCGGCGCCGGCGAAGATCGTCAACGCGAGTCCGGAGACGATCTGGCTCGCCCGTAGCGTGATCACGAGAAAGGCGTGGACGAGCGCCATCGCCGCTCCGGCGAGGGCCGCTACCCCCACCGCCGCGAGCAACGCGCCCGGCGATCCGACGTGGAACCGCTGGACTGTCCAGAACCCCATCGCGGCTCCGACGAGCATCATCCCCTGCACGCCGAGGTTGAGGACACCCGCACGCTCGGCGAGGAGCTCGCCGAGCCCCGCGTAGAGGAGCGGCGTGCCGTAAAGGACGGCCGAGGCCGCGACGACGACCGCGATGCTGTTGTTCATGCGGCGGGCTCCGGAGCGCCCCTGGCGTGGGACTGCCGGCCGAGACGGATCCGGTAACGGATCAGGATCTCCCCGCCGAGGACACAGAAGAGAAAGATCCCCTGCATGACGCCTACGAGGCCGGACGGAAAGTCGGCCCCCTGGAGGGCGAAGCCTGCGTTCTTCAGCCCCCCCAGCAGGATGGCGACGACCACCACCGCGAATGGGTTGTACCTCGCGAGGGCCGCGACCACGATGCCGGTGTAGCCATAGAACTGCTGCTGCAGGCCGCGAGGGTCGAGCAGGTGGTCGAAGTTTCCGGCCTGTGCGGCGCCGCCGAGGCCGGCGATGGCTCCTGACAGCCCCATCACCGCCAAGATCTTCCGCCGCGTCCGCATCCCCGCGTAGCGGGCCGCGCGGGGGGAGTCGGCGATCACGTTCAGCTCGAACCCGAAGCGCGTGTGACGGTAGAGGCCCCAGAGAAGCACGGCGACTCCTGCGGCGACCATGAGACCGAGCGGGAGTAGGACGCCGCCGGCGGCATGGGTAAGCGTGGCGACCGGCCACAGCGCTGCATCCGGCACCGCCTTCCCCTGTGGGAAGACAGCTGCGCTCGGGGAAGTGGTGTCGCGCCAGTAGGAGTGGCTGTCGAAGATCAGGTAGTTGATCAGGAGGCCCGCGACGTAGTTGAGCATCAGCGAGGTGATGATCTCGTTCGTCCGGCCGAACGCGCGCAGGACGCCGGGGATGAGCGCCCAGAGCGCACCGAACGCGGCACCACCGACGCACATGCCGGCAATCGCGACCGGTCCCGGCGCGCCGGAGAGCAGAAGCGCCGCGGCCACCCCTCCGACGACACCGAAGTAGAGCTGACCCTCCGCGCCGATGTTGAAGAGGTTCATCCGGAAGGCCGCGGCGGCCGCCAGGCCAGTGAACGCGAGCGGCGTGGCGGACGCGAAGGTCGAGGTCAGTGCGCCCGCGTCGCCGAAGGCCGAGCGGAAGAGCTTGCCGTAGGTGTGGCCCGGGTCGTGCCCGGTCGCAAGGAGCACGAGCGCGATCAGCCCGAACGCGAACGCGACGGAGACGACCGGGACGGCAACCATGAGCAGACGCGGTTGCCGCAGCCGGCGCTCGATCCGGATCACGCGGCCACCCCTCCCGCCATCAGGAGGCCGAGCTCCTCGACGTCGGCGCCCGGGCAGTCGACCTCGCCCGCGATCCGTCCCTCGTAGAGGACGGCGATCCGGTCGGCGAGCGCGAGGATCTCGTCGAGATCCTCGCTGATGAGGAGGATCGCGAGGCCCTTCGCGGCCGCGTCACGCAGGTACGCGTGCACCGTCTCGATTGCGCCGACGTCGAGGCCGCGGGTCGGCGAGGCGGCGACGAGCACCCGCGGCTTCCCGGAGAACTCCCGGGCGAGGACGACTTTCTGAAGGTTCCCCCCGGATAGCTGACGCGCCGGGGTGGAGGGCCCGGGAGCCGCGACGGAGTACCGCTCGATGAGGTCGCTGGTCAGACGGGCGATGCTGCGGTGGCGCAGGAAGGGCCCGCGCGAGGCCGTGTCCGAGCGGTACGACTTGAGGACGATGTTGGAGGCGATGCTGAGGCTCGGAGCCAGGCCCGTGCCAAGCCGATCCTCAGGAACATGGGCGATCCCCGCGGCGATCGCCGCGCGAGGATCGCCGAAGGAAAGAGGTTGTCCGTCGACCCGGATCGTCCCCGCCGTCGGAAATCGCATCCCGGTCACCGTCTCCGCAAGCTCCCGCTGGCCATTCCCCGCGACGCCGGCCACTGCCACGATCTCGCCTGCACGGACGGTGAGAGAGATCTCGCGCACGGCGGGCGAGCCACGATCGCCGTCCGCGCAGAGGCCGTCGAGGACGAGCGCCGCCTTCCCCGGCCCGCTGCCCGCGGGGATGCGGGCCGGGGCCGCGACCTCGCGTCCCACCATCAGCGCGGCGAGCGACTGGGGTGTCGCCGCGGCAGCGGCCAGCGCCACGACCGAGCGACCGCCGCGGAGAACCGTCACCCGGTCGGCGACCGCCCTGACTTCGTTCAGCTTGTGCGAGATGAAGACGATCGTCCGTCCCTCGGCCGCCATGGCGCGCAGCGTGCCGAACAGCGCCTCGGACTCCTGCGGGGTGAGAACGGCGGTCGGCTCGTCGAGGATCAAGATCCGCGCCTGGCGATAGAGCGTCTTCAGGATCTCGACCCGCTGCTGCTCGCCGACTGAGAGCTGCCAGATCCGCGCCCGCGGGTCGACACGGAGCCCGTAGCGCTCGCCGAGCTCCTCGACCCTCCGCTCGATCGCCCGCGGGCGCAGCCGGAACGCTCGGCCCTCGCCACGATGGTCGCCGAGGACGACGTTCTCGGCCACGGTGAAGGGCACAACCAGGCGGAAGTGCTGGTGCACCATGCCGATCCCCGCATCGAGGGCATCTCTCGGCGAGCGGAAGTGCACGGGCCGCCCGTAGAGCGCGACCTCGCCCTCGTCGGCGCGGTAGAGGCCGGTCAGGATGTTCGAGAGAGTGCTCTTGCCCGCCCCGTTCTCGCCGAGGAGCGCGTGCACCTCGCCCTCGGCCGCCTCGAAGTCGACCTGATCGTTCGCGACAACGCCCGGGAAACGCTTGGTGATCCCCCGCATGGAGACTGCAGGGACGGGAGAGGCGCCGGGATCGCCGGCGCCCCTCGCGTGAGCTTCGTCCAGGAGAGGGCCTGCCTCCCCCACGTCGCTAGCCCTTGGGGCTTCCGACCACGCCCTTGACCAGCCAGTTCATCGCGTACAGGTCCTTCACCGTCAGGTTCTTGCCGGCGGGCAGCCGCAGCTTGCCGCTCTGGTCGTACAGCGGTCCCCGGAATTCGTAGAACTTGCCGGAGATGAGCGCTGCCTTCTTGGCCGCAATCGCCGCCTTCGTCTTTGCCGCGACCTTGGGGCCGTAAGGCGCGATGTCAACGAAGTGATCCTTGAGGTTGCCGTAGTAGAAGCCGGACTTCCAGCTTCCGTTCATGGCTGCCTTGACGCGACGCGCGTAGTAGGGGCCCCAGTTGTAGACCGCGGCCGTGAGCCACGACTTGGGCGCGAACCTCTTTGCATCCGAGTCGTAGCCGACCCACGGGATCCCGACGGACTCGGCGTACTGGCCGGCGGCAGGGCTATCGACGTTCTGCCCGAGGACGTCGGCACCGGCCGAGTGGAGGCTCTGGGCAGCCTTCTTCTCCTTGTCGGGTGAGAACCACGAGTTCGTCCAGATCAACTTCACCTTGACGCCCGGATGCGTTGCCTGTGCGCCGAGTGCGAACGCGTTCGCGTGGCGGATCACCTCGGGAATCGCAAACGGGACGACGTAGCCGATCTGCCCCTTCTTCGTGGCCGCACCGGCGGCCATCCCGGAGAGGTAAATCGCGTCCTCGCCCGCGCCGAAGTACTCGGCGAGGTTCTTCCCGAGAGCGGTTCCCGTGGCCTGCTCGAAGTCGACGTTCGGGTACTTCTTCGCCTCGGAAGCCATACAGGTCTGGAAGCCGAACGATGTGGCGAAGATGATCTTGTTGCCGTCACGCACGAGGCTGTCGATGACCTGGCAGGTCTGCGGGCCCTCCGGCACGTTCTCCTTGAAAGTCGTCTGGACCTTCGACCCCAGCGTCTTCTGGACGTAGAGCCGCCCCGCGTCATGGGCCTGCGACCAGCCTCCGTCGTTGTGCGGGCCGACGTAGATCCAAGCCGCCTTGAGCGCGCCGCTGCCGCGGTCCGGCTTGGCGGTGACCGCGGTCGCGGTCATCAGGGTGGCCGCCGTTGCCAGGACAACGACAGTCGCGAGCGCTCCTCTCCTCTTCCTCATCCTGCTCCTCCCGGTCGGGTCCCCTCGAGGGTTCGACTATAGGAGACGCGCGCGATGCCGCCTAGGTTTGGGCAGCGCTAAGGTCGCAACGTGCGGAGACTGCTCGCCGGCGGGTGGATCGCGACCATGGACGGGGCCGGAACGGAGTACCCGGACGGATGGGTGCTCGTCGAGGGCGGCACGATCGTTCGGGCAGGTAGTGGCGTGGAACCGGCCGCAGACGAGCGCGTCGACCTGCGCGGGGCGGTCGTCACGCCCGGGCTCGTGAACACCCACCACCACCTCTACCAGACGCTCACGCGTGCGCGCGCCCAGCAGGCGGATCTCTTCACGTGGCTGCGCGAGCTCTATCCGCTCTGGGCGCGCCTGGACGAGGAGGCGGAGTACGCGGCTGCCCGGTGCGGCCTCGCAGAGCTCGCGCTGTCCGGGTGCACCACCGTCTTCGATCACCACTACGTCTTCCCGCGCGGCGTGGCGGGGCTCTGGGAAGCGGAGGTGCGGGCTGCTCGCGAGCTCGGCGTGCGCATCGCCGCCTCGCGCGGATCGATGGACCTGGGCGAGTCGGATGGGGGATTGCCCCCAGACTCGCTCGTCGAGGAGGTGGACGAGATTCTCGCGGAGACGGAGCGGCTGGCGGCGCTCGCCGACGGGGAGCTCGTCCAGCTAGCGGTCGCGCCCTGCTCGCCGTTCTCCGTGACGCGCGAGCTGATGGTCCGGTCGGCTGAGCTGGCACGAAGGCTCGGCCTGATGTTGCACACCCATCTGGCGGAGACGCGCGAGGAGGAGGCGTACTGCCGGAAGCTCTACGGCTGCACGCCGGTGGAGTACCTCGGCGAGTTGGGGTGGCTCGCGGCCGACGTCTGGTGCGCGCACTGCGTGCACCTCTCCGGTGAGGAGGTGGCGCGGTTCGGCGCCACGGGGACGGGCGTGGCGCACTGCCCGACCTCGAACATGCGACTGGGGGCCGGAATCGCCCCGGTGGCGCAGCTAATGGAGGCGGGCGCGCGAGTCGGACTGGGGGTTGACGGCTCCGCGTCCAACGAGCGCAGCGACCTGCTCTTCGAAGTGAAGCAGGCGCTGCTCGTCGCGCGGGCGCGCGGCGGGCCGGGGGCGATGACGGCGCGTGAGGCACTGGGGTTGGCGACGGCCGGCGGAGCCGCGGTGCTCGGTCGGGCGGACATCGGCTCGATCGTTCCCGGGAAAAAGGCGGATCTAGCGGTGTGGCGGAGCGATCTCCTCGAGTTCGGCGGCGCCCAAGATCTTGTCGCGGCGCTCGTCTTCTCCGCTCCTCATCGGGTCGAGCGCCTGTACGTCGGGGGCGAGGAGGTCGTGCGCGAGGGGCGACTCGTGCGGGCCGACGAGGAGGAGATCGCCCGCGAGCATCGCCGGGCTGCCGCCGCTTGGTTCGCCGATTAAGCTGCGAGGAGAGCGAGCCCCTCGAGCGAGGCGGCGGGCGCGCCGTCCGCCACGAAAGTGCGGTAGCGCTGGTGCGCGCGGCGCCGCACGGCCGAGAACTGACCAAGCAGCCAGCCCGGCTGGAGGAACGACGCGGCGGGGACAAGGCCGGCTGTCGCGTGGTAGCTCGTCCAGCGGCCTTCCTCCGGCGTGTTCGCGAGCCCGGCGCGGACCGGGTTCAGCACCACGTAGCGCGCGGCCTCGAGCAGGTGCCGATCGGTCTCGATGTGCGTCGAGAAGTACCGGCGTTCGAAGAGGTGGCCACGACGACCGTAGCGACGGTTGAAAGAGGCCGCATAGCCGGAGTTCAGAAGCTGCATTCCCCGCGCCAGATTCGGAGCCGGGGTCGAAAGCAGCAGGTGGAAGTGGTTCGTCATGAGGCAGTAGGCGTGCAAGAGCCAGTGGAACCGCTTGACGGCAAGACTCAGCCCAAAGAGGAGCCGCTCGTCGTCTCGATCGTCGAGAAACAGAGCCGTCCCATCGACACCGCGGGACGTGAGGTGGTAGATGGCCCCTGGGAACTGGATCCGCGGCGGTGACGCCATGTTCCCACCGTAACCGCCCGAGTGAGACATCTCTGCCACAGCTCTGTGACAGCTTGCACTGCCTCTGGGGCGCCTCTGAGGTCCCTCCGGGGCGCCTGTGGGAAGCCTCGGAGAGGCCTCAGAGGCAGGACGGGCGACACGGGCACGGCGGGCGGCTTACGATCGCACTCCGTGGTCTCGGTCTCGACCCACGTGCTCGACACCCAGCGTGGACGCCCCGCACGGGGGGTTCGCGTAGAGCTCCGGCGCGGCGAAGACGTCGTCGCCGCGAGCGAGACCGATGCAGACGGGCGCATCGCACCGCTCGCGGAGGAGCTCGCTCCGGGCACCTACCGTCTCGCCTTCCACCCGCCCTCGCCCTTCTTCCGCCGCGTCGAGCTGGAGCTCGCGCTGGAGGAGGGCCACTACCATGTCCCACTCCTCGTCGCCCCCTTTTCGTGCGCGGCCTACCGCGGCAGCTGAGCGTCTACGAGCTCGCCGAGCTGTTCGAGGGCCGGACGCGCTTCGTCGAGCGCCTCGCCGAGCACCAGCACCCACTCGAAGCCGCCCGCACTTTGGTCCGTGAGCTCTCGGAGAACGAGCGGAAGGAGGTGCTCGACGCGCATCCGGCGATCGGCGCCTCGCGCGACACCCTCTCGGTCCACTCAGCAGACGAGCAAGGCGCCGGGAAGGTAGACGATCCCGCCGTGCTCGCGGAGCTGGCCCGCCTGAACCGCGTCTACGAGGAGCGCTTCGGCTTCCGCTTCGTCGTCTTTGTCGACCGCCGCCCGAAGGTGGAGATCCTCCCGATCCTGCGCGCTCGGCTACCCAACACCCGTGAGCAGGAGCTCGAGACCGCGCTGGACGAGCTGGTCTCGATCGCGCAGGATCGCTGGCGACGCGGCGGATGATCGGCTTCGACGCCTACACGACCGACTGGTTGAATCTCCTCGCCCGCTGGCTGCACGTGATCGCCGCGATCGCCTGGATCGGCTCCTCCTTCTACTTCATCGCCCTCGACAACCACCTGCGTCCACCGAAGGCACCGGACGACGCAGGTGAGGGAGTCGGCGGCGAGGCCTGGGAGATCCACGGCGGCGGCTTCTACCACGTCCAGAAGTACCGGGTCGCCCCGCCCGAGCTTCCGGAGCGCCTCCTGTGGTTCAAGTGGGAGGCCTATACCACCTGGCTCTCGGGCTTTGCGCTCCTCGTCGTCCTGTACTACCTGAACGCGGACACCTACCTGATCGATCGAAGCGTCGCCGCCCTCAGCCCGGGCGCGGCGATCGGGATCAGCATCGGGCTCCTGGTCGCAGCCTGGATCGTCTACGACGGGCTCTGCCGGCTTCTTCCGAGCCGCGAGCTCCTCCTGGGCGCGTGCCTCCTCGTCCTCGTCACGGCAACCGCGTACGGCGTCGGCCAACTCTTCAGCGCCCGTGCGGTGTACATCCAGGTGGGCGCGATGCTCGGAACGATGATGGTCGGGAACGTCTTCTTGACCATTATCCCCGCGCACTGGGAGCTCGTCCGCGCCAAGGAGGCCGGCCGCGAGCCGGATCCCCGACCGGGCTTCGAGGCGAAGCGCCGATCGGTCCACAACAACTACCTGACCTTGCCCGTGCTGCTGACGATGATCAGCAACCACTTCCCCTTCACCTACGGCCACACTCACGCCTGGCTCGTCCTAATGGCGCTGATGGTCGTGGGCGCCTGGATCAGACACTTCTTCAACCTTCGCCACGACGGCAGGACGGTCTGGGCGATCCCGATCACGGCCGCGCTCGCGATCGCCGGCATCGCATTCGCCCTCCGCCCCTCCGCAGACGGCTCGACCGCGAACTCGCCGGCCGTGGCCTTCAGCCGCGTCAGGCAGATCGTCGAACGTCGCTGCGTGCCCTGCCACTCCGACCACCCGACGAACAAGACCTTCACAACCGCGCCGCTCGGAGTGAAGCTCGACACGCCGGAGGAGATCCGTGCCCGCGCCGAGGACATACGGCGCCAGTCCGTCGACTCGACCTCGATGCCGCTCGGCAACCTGACGCACATGACACCGGAGGAACGAGACCTCCTCGGCGCCTGGATCGGTCAGGGCGCACTCATCAAGTAGCGTCCTCGCATGCTCGAGATCGCCGCCGGCGGCTTTGACTTCCGCGCCCGGCTCGAGGAGGAGGCCGCACCCACAACGGTGGCCGCCTTCCGCCGCCTGTTGCCGCTCGAGAGCCGGATCATCCACGTCCGCTGGAGCGGCGAAGCCGGCTGGATCCCGTTCGGTGAGCTAGATCTCGGGATCGGCCCGGAGAACGCCACCTGCTACCCGAACCCCGGCGAGATCGTCCTCTACCCGGGCGGCGTCAGCGAGACAGAGATCCTCCTCGCCTACGGCTACGTGAGCTTCGCGAGCAAGGCGGGAGCGCTCGCGGGCAACCACTTCGCCACGATCGTGGAGGGCGCGGAGAACCTGCGGGAGCTCGGACGCCGCTTCCTCTGGGAAGGCGCGCAGGCGATCGTCTTCCGGGAAGGCTAGGCGAGCAGGGTGAGAGCCCCGGCAAGAACCTCCACGCCGAGAGCGATGTCCTCCTCGCTCGAGAGCTCGTCTGGCGAATGGCTTGCGCCGCCGTTCAGACTGCGCACGAAGAGCATTCCCGACGCGATTCCCTTCGCTGCGAGAACGCCCGCGTCGTGCCCCGCGCCCGAAGCGAGCTCGACGACGGGGAGGTCGCGCCGCTCGAGCTCCTGGCTCAGCACGCGCAGTACCACACTCGCCATCGCAACGGGTTCCATGCGGTAGGTCGGCTCGAGACCGAGTTCCTCGACGAGGCGCGCGAAGCGTTCGGCGTCGGGAGCGCGGGCGTCGACCGACATGACCGCTCGTCCAGGGATCACGTTGCCGAAGCCGGGCTCGACCGCGAGCCGGCCGACGGTCGCCACCGCGCTCTCGATACCGAGCGCCACGTCGCGCACGCGCAGGACGAGCTCGGCCGCGCCGACAAGTGCGTCCTGCCGTGCGTCCATCGGAACGGTGCCGGCATGGCCCGCCCTGCCGTGAACGACGAGATCGCCGCGGGCGATGCCGGCGATCGCAGTAACCACCCCGAGCGGAGCGCCTCGTGCCGCGAGGACAGGCCCCTGCTCGATGTGCAGCTCGACGTAATACGCGGGGCGCTCCTCGAACGCTCGGCTTCCGGCGCAGCCGCGCTCCTCGTCCCGGAACGCGACCACCGTGCCGGCGCCGGCACACCGGACGGCCTCGATCCCCGCCACGACGCCGAGCGCACCGTCGAACTTGCCGCCCTGCGGGACCGAGTCGAGGTGGGAGCCCGTCCAGCACAACTCACCCGCGAGATGTCGGCCCATCAGGTTGCCGGCGGCGTCAACCGAGGTGCGCAGGCCGGCCTCCTCCATCCACGCCCGAACGAGACGGTGCGCCTCGTCCTCCTCCCTGGAGTAGCCGATCCGGTTGGCGCCCCGGCCGCCACCGATCGCGTACAGCTCCTCCAACCGCTCGAGCACCCTCATCCGCGCATCATTCCCGCAGAGCCCGCAGGACGCCGAAGCCGGCGAGCGGCCCGAGTGCCACGAGGCCGAAGCCGAGTCGCCAACCGGCTGCAGCGACCACCACGCCGAAGACGGGCGGCAACGCGGCTGCCGAGGCGTTGACCACTGTCTGCTGGAGGCCGATCGCGGCTCCCGCCCGGCGCGCGCCCGCGAGCTCCGCGGCGGCGGTGAAAGAGAG
>JBBQDZ010000061.1:0-11747 GCA_038320185.1 Gaiellales bacterium | reverse complement strand
TCCTGCCCCGCGCACGCAAGTCTAACCTCGCGGCGCGGAGGCGGATGCGGGCGGCGCCTGCGAGGCCTGGAGCTGCTTGATCCGCTTGCGGATCAGTGGGGCGTCCGGGCTGTCGGGGGAGACCTTCAGGAAGCGCTTGTACGCCGCGATCGCCGAAGGGATGTCGCCGACGGCCTCCGCGGTCTGCCCGAGCTGGATCAGCAGCGTCGGCAGGTCGGGCGTGTTCGCGCTCAGCGCGACGGCCTTCTTGTAGGCGCTTACGGAGCTGGTACCGGCCGCCTGGAAGTTGCCGAGCGCCGTCGATCGCCGCGCGCTCAGTTCTTGCTGGATCGCGGAGCTCAACGGGTCCTTCTGGAGCTCCTTGGCGAGGAAGCTCGTGGGCGGAACGCCGAAGCCGTTGCTCGGAAGGCTCGCGGTCTCGCTCTGGATCGCGAGCACCTCGTTGTAGTAGCGCTGTGCGCGCACGATGTAGTCGCCGGCGACCTCGACCCAGACCTCGCGGTCGCGCGGGCGGAGCTGGAGGTAGCGCTCGAGGGGCGCGATGGCGTCCTCGCGGCGATCCTTCGAGGTATAGCCGGTGGCGAGATCGCGATAGCCCTTCGCATCCTTTGGGTGCTTCGCGATCTCTTTCTCGGCCTTCTTGATCGCATCGCCTCCGTGGTGCAAGAGATTCCCGAAGTTGCCCTGCAGGAGGTCACCGAGCCCGGACGAGCCCGAGCCGACGCCGAGCAGGACGAAACCGAAGCCGAAGACGACCACGAGGAGGATGAAGATCGGCTTCGCCCCCCGGCGGAGCCGCATGAAGAACATCTGCTGCTCGGCTACGTCGGGCTTGCGAGCAGCGCTTCGCTTCCGCGGCCGAGCATCCGGCGGCGGGCTCGGTTTGCGGCGTGTTGCACCTCGGGCCATTCCGATCTCCCTCGCTCGTAGCGTATCTCCCCTCCCACGAGGGTCGTGAGCACGCGGTCGGGGCTGCCCCCGAGGACGACCGCGACCGCGGGATCCTCCCAGGGGAGATAGGGGGAGCCCGCGAGCGACACAACCGTCAGATCGGCGAGCTTGCCCGGGCGCAGGGAGCCGATCTCGCGGTCGAGGCCCATCGCCTGTGCGCCGCCGAGCGTCGCGAGCTCGAGCGCCTCCGCCGCCGACAGCGCGTCCGGGCGCCGCGCCCGCGCCCGCGCGGAAAGAACGACCGAGCGGAGCTCGTCGAAGTAGTCGAACGAGGGGGCCGATGCCGGACTGTCGGTACCGACGCCGACGCGAGCTCCAGCCGCCCGGAGCTCGGCGAGCGGCGCGACGCCGCAGCCGAGGACGGCATTCGAGCGCGGACAGTGTGCGACGCCGACGCGGCGCGAGGCGAGCAGGCCGATTTCATCCTCGTCCACGTGGACGCAGTGCGCGGCGACCATGCCTGGCCCCAGCAGACCCTCGGCGGCGAGCATGCGCGTCCCTGTCGTCCCCGGGGAGGGCACGAGGTACGCGTAGCGACCCCAGGAGCCGCCGCCGTCGCGGAGGTACTCGACCTCGCGCGCGCTCTCCGAAAGATGCGTCGCGAGCGGCAGCCCGAGCTCCGAGCACGCGCGGTAGACCTCCAGCGAGGCCGAATACGGCGCGTGGGGCGAGATGCCTGGGCGAACGAGGTCGGAGAACCGCGTCTCCACTCGCTCGCGCTTGGCCGCGAACTGTTCCAGTGCTGCGCCAGCGTCGGCTCCGAAGACCTCGAGGTAGATCGTCGCCCGAAGGCCGAGCTCGGCGCAGGCCTGCGCGGCGGCCCCGCTGTACGAGCAGTCGCCGACCGTTGTGACGCCGGAGGCGAGCGACTGCGCAGCGCCGAGACGCGCGATTGCGACCTGCTCGTCCCAGCCGAGCCGCGCCTTGCGGGCGATGTGAAGCGTGATCCACTCGGAGAAGTCCGCGAGGCCGTCGCCGAACCCTGCGTAGACGGCGTACTCGAGATGGGTGTGGACGTTGACGAAGCCCGGGACGATCGCCGCGCCCTCGTAGCGGCGCCCACGGCCGAGCTGCGAAGCCGTGCCGACCGCGACGATGCGCCCGTCCTCGATCGCCACCGCGCCGTTCTCGATCGGCGTCCCCTCGACAGGGCAGACCCAGTCGGCCGAGAGGACGGTCGCCACCGCGGCAGAACCTACACTCGGAGGATGCCTGCCGCCGTCGCCGTCCGCGGGCTCCGCAAGCGCTACGGCAAGACGGAGGCGCTGCGGGGGGTCGACCTGGAGCTCGCGGAGGGCGAGCTGCTGGGCCTGATCGGCCCGAACGGCGCGGGCAAGTCCACCCTCGTCAAGATCGCCTGCGGGCTCGTGCGCCCGAGCGCCGGCACGGCCGAGATCCTGGGAGCACCGGCCGGCTCGCCGCGGGCGCGCGGGGCCGTCGGCTACCTGGCCGAGCTCTTCCGCTTCCCCGGCTGGATGACCGCCGACGAGCTGCTCGAGCTCCACCAGCGGCTGGCCGGTTCGACGGGCGGCTCCGCCGAACGGGGAGAGCTGCTCGAGCTCGTCGATCTCGCCGGCGCGCGGGATCGGAGGATCGAGGCCATGTCGAAGGGGATGCAGCAGCGGCTCGGAATCGCGCAGGCGCTCGTCGGCTCGCCGCGCGTGCTCCTGCTCGACGAGCCCACGAGCGCCCTCGATCCCGGCGGCAGGCGCGCCGTGCGCGAGCTGCTCGAGGAGCTGCGACGCCGTGGCCTCGCCGTGCTCCTGAACTCCCACCTGTTGAGCGAGGTGGAGCTCGTCTGCGACCGGGTGGCGATTCTCTCCGGGGGCGTCGTCGTGACTGAGGGAGCGCCGCACGAGCTCTCGCGTGCCCGTGGCGTCGAGGTCGAGACCGACGGGGGCGTGCGCCGCTTCGACACGGCCGGCCGGGAGGACGCCCCGCGGATCGTCGCCGAGCTCGTGGGCGCCGGAGAGCGTGTGTACGGCGTGCGTGTGGTCGCGCCGACCCTCGAAGAGGTCTACCTCGACGCCGTGGGCGAGAGCGAATGAGGGCGATGGCGGCGATTGCGGGGTACGCAATCCGTGAGAGCCTGCGGCGAAAGGTGTTCCTGATCGTGCTCGTGCTGACTGTCGCCTTCCTCGGGCTGTACGGGCTGGGCGCCTGGAAGGCCTTCCAGGACACGCGCGGATTCGCCTCGGGCGTCAACCCCGCGAATCTCGACACGCGCGTCCTCACCGGCGCCACCGTCCTCGGGCTCGCGATGTTCGCCACGCTGTTCCTCGGCGTCGTTCTCGCGGTGTTCCTGACGCTCGGCGTCGTCCGTGGCGACGCGGAGCGCGGGCTCCTCCAGCCGCTCGTCGTTCGCCCCGTCGGCCGGGCAGCACTCCTCGGGGCACGCTTCCTGGCCGCGGGAGCCGTCTGCGGCGCCTATGTCGCCGCCGTCTACACGTCGACCGTCGTCATCACCGGCCTCGCCGGACACTGGTGGCCCGACCGGATCGTGCTGCCGGCGGTCGAACTGGCCGGGGCGATCGTGCTCGTCGTCGCGCTCTCGCTCCTCGGTTCGGTGTTCCTGTCGTCGAACGCGAACGGCATCGCCGTCTTCATGCTCTTCGGCGGTGGCCTCGTGGCCGGCCTCCTGGGGCAGATCGGGCACGCGATCCACTCGCACACGCTCAGCACGATCGGGCGGGTGAGCTCGTGGGCTCTTCCTTTCGAGGCGCTCTACCAGGACGGCCTGCACGCGATCACCGCGAACACGGCCGGCTTCACGCGCTTCGCCCTCGACCTCGGCCCTTTCGGGGGAGCGCAGGTCGGAGGTCTCGGCCTGCGTCTCTGGGCGCTCGCCTACCTCGGTCTCGTCGGCGCGGCCGCGCTAGCCGGATTCGCCCGGCGAGACCTCTAGGAGCTCACTGGTCTGCCAGCGCCGGTCGAAGAAGACCGACAGCCAGATCGAGCCCTCGAAGAGCGCCATCAGCGGAATCATCTCCAGCACCGTCGTGACCGGATCGACTCCCGGCAGCGCCACCGCAAGGACGGCGACGATGAAGTAGCCCATCCGACGGTTCTTGCGGAGGGTCCGGGTCGAGAGGATCCCGAGCCGGACGAGCGCGAGCACGAAGACCGGGAGCTCGAACATCACACCGACCCCCATCAGCACGAGCAGCGCGAACGAGTAGTAGTCGCGCGCGCGGATCTGGACGTTGTAGAGCTTGTCGTCGAAGTGGGTCAGGAACCGGACCGCGCTCGGCAGGACGACGAAGTAGCCGAACGCGATTCCGCCGGCCAGCAGAACCGTGGCGAAGGCGACGAAGGCCGCCACCCGCTGCTGCAGGTTGTTCGCGAAGGCGGGTGCGAGGAAGCTCCAGAGCTGCCAGAGGAGCACGGGCAGCGAGACGGCGATCGCCGCCATCAGGCTGATCTTCATCGACGTCAGGAACGGCTCTGCGACGCCGAACGTGATCGGGTGCTTCCGATCCGCGGGCAGCGCGCGGTTCAGGAACTGGATGAGGTGGCGATGGAAGGCGAACGCGACCGAGAACGTGACGACGAGCACCGAGAGGGAGACGATGATCCGCGATCGCAGTTCATCGAGGTGCTCGACGAGCGACGCCTCCTCGCCGTAGCCAAGGCGCCGCGGCAGACGCTTCACGGCTTACGCGACTGTGTCGCGCTCGCGCGGCGGCGGTGCAGTCGCCTGCGTGGTCTCGACTCGCGGGGCCGGAAGCTCGGTGGCCGGCAGGTCATCGTCCTTGCCGCTGCCCGAGATCGAGTCTTTGAACTCCCGCATCCCCCGGCCCATCGAGCGTCCGATCTCGGGAAGACGCTTCGCCCCGAAGAGGAGCAGCGCAAGCAGTAGTAGCAGGACGATCTCTGTGGCTCCCACGTTCGGCATGGAACGAGGATAGCAGCGTTTCGAAGCCTCGCCACCCGGCCAGGGCACGGGGCGACCTCGTGCTGCTGCGGAACGGCTAGAAGAGACAGCACACGGGCCAGCCAGAGGGTCTCGGAAAGCCCCGACAACCTGTTCGAGACGCTTCCGGGCGACCCTGGCGCAACGCGGGAGATTCAGCGAGCGGTCGAGGGCCGGGACGCTCTGGACAGCGCTTCGCCTGCTGCAACCGGCCTGGGCTAGACTGGGTCACGAACGGCAACCGAGTCTCCGAGCAGAAAAGGATTAGGGACCGCACAAGGTGGCGCTTCTAGAGCTCAAGGATCTGCACGTCTCGCTGGCCGAGGAGGGCACCGAGATCGTCAAAGGGGTCGACCTCGCAGTCGATTCGAGCGAGGTTCACGCGATCATGGGCCCGAACGGTTCCGGAAAGTCGACCCTCGCCTATGCGTTGATGGGTCACCCCGGGTACGAGATCACGGGCGGGGAGATCCTGTTCGACGGTGAGAACGTCACGGAGCTCGAAGCCGACGAGCGCGCGCAGCGAGGGCTTTTTCTCGCCTTCCAGTATCCGCACGCGATCCCCGGCGTCACCGTCACAAGCTTCCTCCGCTCGGCCATCAACGCGATTCGCAAGGCCCGAAACGGCGGCGTCGAGGACCCGATCCGCATCCCCGAGTTCCGCCAGGAGCTGATGGCCCAGATGGAGCGCCTGAAGGTCTCGCGCGAGATGGCGTCGCGCTACCTGAACGAGGGCTTCTCGGGCGGAGAGAAGAAGCGGATCGAGATTCTCCAGATGGCGATGTTGAAGCCGCGGATCGCGGTCCTCGACGAGACCGACTCGGGCCTCGACATCGATGCCCTGCGCATCGTCGCCGGGGGCGTCCAGGAGCTCGTCGGTCCGGAGATGGGCGCGCTCGTGATCACCCACTACGCGCGGCTTCTGCAGTACATACGGCCGGATCACGTGCACGTCTTCGTCGGCGGGCGTATCGTCGAGTCAGGCGGACCGGAGCTCGCGGATAAGCTGGAGAAGGATGGGTACGAGGCGTTTACCCCGGAGCTCGTAGGAGGAGAGAGCGAATGAGCCAGACCGAGACAGAAGTTGTCGCCCAGATCGGCAGCGACTACAAGTACGGATTCAGCGACGTCGAGAACTACGTCTTCAAGTCGGGTCGCGGCCTCTCGCGCGAGATCGTCGAGGCGATCTCGGCGCACAAGGACGAGCCGGAGTGGATGCGCAAGTCCCGGCTCAAGTCGCTCGACTACTTCCACGCCCGGCCGCTGCCGACCTGGGGCGGCAACCTCGGCGAGATCGACTTCGACAACATCTTCTACTACATCAAGCCCACCGAGAAGCAGGCCAACTCGTGGGAGGACCTGCCGCCGGACATCAAGAACACGTGGGACCGGCTCGGGATCCCGGAGGCGGAGCGCAAGTACCTGGCGGGCGTCGGTGCCCAGTACGAGTCGGAGGTCGTCTACCACAAGCTTCAGAAGAGCCTGGAGGACAAGGGAGTCCTCTTCCTCGACATGGACTCGGGGCTGCGCGAGCACGAGGACCTCGTCCGCGAGTACTTCGGCAAGGTCATCCCGCAGAACGACAACAAGTTCGCCGCATTGAACTCGGCCGTGTGGTCGGGCGGCTCCTTCATCTACGTGCCCCCTGGCGTCAAGATCGAGATGCCGCTCCAGGCCTACTTCCGAATCAACGCCGAGAACATGGGCCAGTTCGAGCGCACGATGATCATCGTCGACGAGGGCGCCTACGTGCACTACGTCGAGGGCTGTACCGCGCCGATCTACTCCTCCGACTCGCTGCACTCTGCCGTCGTGGAGATCATCGTCAAGCCGGGTGGTCGCTGCCGCTACACCACGATCCAGAACTGGTCGAACAACGTGTTCAACCTCGTCACGAAGCGCGCCATCGCCTACGAGGACTCGACGATGGAATGGGTCGACGGGAACCTCGGCTCGAAGCTGACGATGAAGTACCCGGCGATCTGGCTGATGGGCGAGCGCGCCCACGGCGAGGTGCTCTCGATCGCCTTCGCCGGCAAGGGGCAGCATCAGGACGCGGGCGGCAAGGCCGTCCACGTAGCGCCGAATACCTCGTCCGTGATCACGTCGAAGTCGATCTCGAAGAACGGTGGCCGCGCTGGCTACCGCGGTCTGCTCGAGGTCGCGAAGGGCGCGGAGGGGTCGCGCTCGAAGGTGGTCTGCGACGCGCTGATCCTCGACGAGGAGTCGCGCTCCGACACCTACCCCTACATCCGCGTCGACGAGTCCAACGTCGACATCGGCCATGAGGCGACCGTCTCCAAGATCGGCGAGGAGCAGCTCTTCTACCTCAGGTCGCGCGGCCTCTCGGAGGCCGAGGCGTCGGCGATGATCGTCTCCGGCTTCGTCGAGCCGATCACGAAGGAGCTTCCGCTCGAGTACGCCGTCGAGATGAACCGCCTGATCCAGCTGCAGATGGAAGGTTCCGTCGGCTGACGCCGGCCGAGCCCGGAACCGGGAGGCCCCGCTGTCCGTGATCACGAAGCTCGACTTCGTCGCCGTCCCGTCAACCGACTGGAAGCGTTCGCGGGACTTCTACGTCGACACGCTCGCGCTGCGGCCCGACGAGACCGGCGACGGCGAGTTCTGGGTCGGTGAGACGTGCTTCGGGATCTACGAGCCGGCGTCGTTTGGGCTCGAGTTCGCGCCGCAGCGCAGCGCGCACATCGCGCTGCACGTCGACGACGCCGCGACCGCGCGCGCCGAGCTCGAGGCGAAGGGCATCGAGTTCGACGGCGAGACCCTCGACACGGGGGTCTGCCACATGGCGTTCTTCCACGATCCCGACGGCAACGCGCTGATGCTCCACCACCGCTACCTGCCGCGCGACGCGGCCGACGGGCGTTGATCGTCGTCGAGCGCACGGACTTCGTCTCCGTGCCCGTCACCGATCTCGAGCGCGCGACCCGGTTCTACGAGGAGACGCTTGGGCTGGAGAGGGTCTCGAGCGGTGCATGGCCGGAGTTCCAGCTCGGCGAGAACTTGAGCCTCTACCTGATCGACCCGACGAACATCGGGCAGACGTTCACCTCTCCGCACCCGATGCACATCGCGCTGCGGGTTCCGAGTGTCCAGGAGGCGCGGGGCGCGCTCGAGGCAAAGGGCGTCGCCTTCGAGGGTGACATCCTCGACACCGGCGTCTGCCATATGGCGTTCTTCCGGGATCCCGACGGCAACGCGCTCATGCTCCACCGCCGGTACGCGCCGAACGAGAGCTAAGGACAGGCCCTTAGTGCACGTCGAGCGGGTGGACTTCGTGGACGTTCCGTCGCGTGACCTCGAGCGCTCTATCGCGTTCTACCGTGACGTCCTCGAGCTGCCACAGCACCCGCGCGAGCCGACGGAGTTCGAGGCGGGGAACGTAACGCTCGCGATCTGGCGGCCAGAGGACCAGGGGGTCGATTTCCCCGAGAGCGCAGCTCACGGGATCGCGCTGCGCGTCGCGAACGTCGCCGCGGCCCGCGCCGAGCTCGAGGCGAGAGGCGTCGAGTTCGTCGGTGAGCGGCACTCGGGGGTCTGCAACATGGCCTTCTTCAACGATCCGGACGGCAACTCGCTGATCCTGCACCGGAGGTACGCACCATGAGCCGGCCCGAGCTCGTCGAGCGCTACCGCGCGCTCCCGCTTCCGACGACCTCGGAGGAGTCCTGGCGTTTCACGGATCTCCGTGGCTTCGACCCGGAAGCCTTCACCGCCCCGAACGGTCACGTCCGGGGACAGACCGTGGACGGGCCCGTCAGGCTCCTGGTCGACATGGACGTGGCCGGAGTGGCCACGGTCTCCGAGCACGGGATCGAGATCGAGCGGGCGCCGAAGGGCATCAGCTTCGAGCCGCTTGGAGCGCACGAGCGACTCGCCACTCTCGTGGGCTCCGACGAGAAGTTCGCCGCCCACAATGCGGCCAGCTGGCGCGCCGGTCTCCTCGTCCACGTGCCGCGCAACGTCGAGCTCGAGCAACCGCTCTACGTGCGCATTGCGAACTCCGCCGAGGACGGCTCCCTGTTCTGGCGGCTGCTCGTCGTCGCCGAGACCGGGTCGCGATTTAGCCTGATCGAGGAGTACTCGTCCGCCAGGCCCGACGTGCGCGGCTACTCGAACGCCGTCGCCGAGCTCCATGTCGAGCAGGGAGCGCGGCTCGAGTACGTCTCGCTTCAGAACCTCTCGCGCGAGACCTGGCACTTCGCCACGCATCACGCGAGGGTCGAGCGCGACGCGAAGCTCGACTGGGTCGCCGGGGGCTTTGGCTCCAAGAAGGGCAAGATCCGGATCCAGAACGATCTCGCAGGACAGGGGGCGGAGTCCAAGGTGACCGGCGCGTACTTCGCCGACGGAACCCAGCACCTCGATTACGACACCTTCCAGGAGCACATGGCGCCGAACACGACGTCTGACTTCGCGTTCAAAGGCGCCCTTCGCGACAGCGCGACGACGGTCTGGCGAGGGATGATCCGCGTCGAGCCGGACGCGCAGCGGACTAACGCCTACCAGGAGAACCGGAACCTCCTGCTCTCCTCCAAGGCGCACGCGGACTCGATCCCCGGGCTCGAGATCCTCGCGAACGATGTCCGCTGCACCCACGGCGCGACCCTGGGCCAGGTCGACCGAGACCAGCTCTTCTACCTGATGGCGCGCGGCCTCCCGCGCAGCGAGGCGGAGCGCCTGATCGTGCGCGGCTTCTTCCAGGACGTCCTCGACCGCATCGAGCTGGAGCCGGTGCGCGAGGCGCTCGGCGCCGCGCTCGAGGCGCGCATTCCCGAGAGCTAGACTGATAACGCGGATGGGGTCGGCTTCTGGTATCGGAGTCTGCGCCCGACTCGCGCTCCTTGCTGCGCTCGCGTCGCTCGCCGTGGCCGGAGGGGCACGGGGCGCTCCTCGCGAGACGTGCCAGGGCCAGACGGTGACGATCGTCGGCACCCCCGGCGACGACGTCCTGCACGGCACGCCAGGCGACGACGTGATCGACGCCGGCGCGGGAAACGACGTCGTCTTCGGGGATGCCGGCAACGACCTCGTCTGCGGTGACGAGGGCGGGGACACCCTGTTCGGCGGCGACGGCAACGACTCGATCGATGGCGGGCCGGACGGAGACGGGCTCGTGGGTGGCACCGGTGACGACCACCTCGTCGGCGGCGACGGGAGCGACCTCGTCGCCTACCTCGCGACCACCTCCGGCGTCAACGCGAACCTCACGACCGGCGTTGCGACCGGAGACGGCAACGACACGCTCGCGGCCGTCGAGTCCATCGTCGGGACCGAGTTCGACGACATCCTGGTCGGCGATGCGAACGGCAACGTCTTCGGCGGTCTCGGCGGCAACGACGTGATCGACGGAGGCGACGGGCTGGACGGTCTCACCCTCGCCTTTAGCACGGCGCCGGTGAACGTCAACCTCGCGGCTGGCACGGCGACCGGTGAGGGAACCGACCGGCTGACGAGCATCGAGGGTCTCAGCGGCTCGCCCTTCGACGACACGCTGGTTGGCAGCAACGGGATCAACTTCATGGACGGCGGTTCCGGATCGGACAGCGTCAGCGGCCTTGGCGACACGGACCTGCTGCTCGGCGACTCGGCCACGGCGAAGGCGCCTGGGAACGACCACCTCGACGGCGGCGCGGGCGACGATTTCCTCGAGCCGAGCCTCGGCAGCGACATCCTCGACGGCGGTCCGGGCCGGCTCGACCGGCTCGACGTCGAGCTCGCGCCGAGCGGCGTCACCGCGAACCTCGCGACCGGCGAGATCACCGGCTACGGCAAGGCGACCATGAGGAACATCGAGGGGATTGTCGGCTCGCCGTTCGGCGACACCCTCATCGGTGACAAGGGCCCCAACATCCTGAGCGGGGGAGACGGCGACGATAGGCTCCTGGGTGCCGCGGGAGACGACTTCTTGTCTGGCGGCGCCGGTGTGAACACCTTCGACGGAGGGGCCGGCACCGACTACTGCCTCGACGGCCGTGGCCGGGGCTGCGAGCTGAGCGGCGTTCCGGGCAGCAGCCGAGCGGCCGGCGGCGTGGCGACCGGGCGCGCTCTCGCGGTAACCGGCCTCGAGCTGCGCGCGCTCGAGCACCCGCTGGCGCGACGTTCGGCCGCGCCCGCGAGCACCGCCGCCTCGGCCGGGGACAACACCAAGCTCGGCGACGCCGCCTGCACGGGCTCCTCCGGCGCCCGTGCGACGCAGGGGACGCACGGCGCGAGCGCCCGACGTGTGGCCTCTCTCGGCGCGCCCCACAACGTCCACCCCCCGCCGCCCAAGCATCGTCCGCACGTGGCTTCCATCTTCGTTCCGGCATGGCTCCAGGGCGGCCAGAATCTGACTGCGGCCGCGCCGAGCCTGACGTGGCAGGGAATGCTGCTCCGCTTCGACGCGAAGCGGAAGGTGTGGGTCGCCTACCGCCAGACGACGCTCCTCCGGGGCGAGCTCGACCCCTCCGGTGCGGTGGTCTGGACCGACCCTGCCGGCCGCACCGTCGATACGTTCACCCAGGCCCTGCCGAAGGGCACCTTCGCGTGGAAGGCTCGGCTGCGCTTCGCCGACGGCCAGTCGTTCTTCGACTGGGTCGAGCCGCACAGTGACTACTCCCGCGCCTCCGGCGTCTTCGCCCCCTCCTGCACCTTCGCGTAGCTCGGCCACCTGCGGCGAAGGACGTATGATGCGCGCGCCGTGCGGCGCTTTGCTCTCCTTGCGGCTGGAGTAGCGGGCGGCTCAGCAGTCCTCTGGGGAAGTGCCGCCTCGAGCAGCACTCGCGGCGCCCGCTGCAGCTCCGCGGCCGTCATCCAGGCGCTCGGCGCGACGAGCAGCGGTCTACCAGAGGTCGAGATCTTGCATCCGGACGGCAGCGGAGAG
>JBBQDZ010000060.1:0-11922 GCA_038320185.1 Gaiellales bacterium | reverse complement strand
CTCGGCGACTCGATCCCCGGGCCGGAGGCGCTGGTGGAGATGAAGCTGCCGAGCGAGAGCGGCGAGGTGACGATGACCGTCGACCCGGGCCCCGACCGCACCAAGTCGCCGGTCTGATCGCGAGCGGCCGCGAGACGCGCTGACGAACGGCCCGCTAGTGCCGGAACGCGCCCGCTTCGAAGGTCGCGCCTGCCTCGTCACCGGCGGCGGGCGCGTGTGGGTGCGTAAAGTCGGTTCTGCGCACGGCTCATGCCTGCTCACTCCTGCATGTAGGAATGGCTTGGTTGCGCGAGATCGTGCTATGTGCTCACACCGGCTCAGGCGCTCTAAAGTTACCGCGCTGTTACCAGAGTAAGAAAGAGGCCCGGCGCTGCGGCTAACCGGGCCTCTCGTTGGGCTGGTCTCACGGTGGGCGGCACCTCACCGGAGAGACGCGGGAAGCGGCCCGGGCGGGCGGCTCCTCGCTGGGCTCGTCGGCTTCGAGGTGCTGCTGTACGCGGCGGTCGCGTTGTTGCTGGCTTCGGCCGCCGTCCTCGTGCTGGTCGGCACCGTCCTCACGGTCAGGCCCGCGCTAAGCGTACGGCTGCGACCTGGCCGAGCTTCGCACGCTAGTGGCGGCTTCGACTACGTCCTAGACTCCGTTGCATGAATGCGCGGGTGATTGCTGATGTCGACGCGGTTCTGCGCGAAAACGTGATCCTGCGTGAGCAGCAGCGCGCGCTCAGTCGCGTGCTTCGCGCAGTCGCTAGGTCGGAGGGCCTTCAGCCTGTGCTGGACGAGGTCGTCGGGGCCGCCACGCGGTTGTGCTCTGCGAAGAATGGAAGACTCTGGCTCTTCAAGGACGGCATGCTTCATGTCGTCGCCAACTGCGGTGAGCGCAGAGGGTACGACTACGACGAGCAGCATCCGAATGTCCCGGACCGCACATCTATGGCCGGTAGGGCGGCGCTGACCCACGAGGTCGTTCACATTCCGGATGTCGACGCCGACCCGGAGTACACGTACGCCGGGCCACGTCATTTTCGCTCCGGCCTGGACGTCCCCATCATGCTCGATGACGAGCTCATCGGCGTGATCGGATTCGTGCGCGACATCGTGGGGCCGTTCGACGACGAGCAGATTGAGCTGGTCAAGACATTCGGCGATCAGGCTGCGATTGCCATCGCGAACGCGCGCTTGCTCGACGCCGTGGAGCGCCAGCGCACGGAGCTCTCCCGGTTCCTCTCGCCACAGGTAGCCGACCTGATCACCAGCGAGCGAGGAGAGCAGCTGCTCGCGGGCCACCGCGCCTACATCTCCGTCCTCTTCTGCGACCTGCGCGGCTTCACCGCCTTCGTCGAGACAGCAGAGCCAGAGGAGCTGTTTCAAGTGCTGCGCGAGTACCACGGCACGATCGGCGACCTGATACCGAACTACGGCGGAACGCTCGAGCACTTCGCAGGTGATGGGCTGATGGTGTTCTTCAACGACCCCGTTTCCGTCGAGGGTCATGAGCTGCAGGCAGTCCGGCTCGCCCTCGCCTCACAAAGCTGCTTCTCCGAACACGCCACCGCTTGGCGCAAGCGCGGCATCGAACTCGCACTCGGGATAGGCATCGCTACTGGCTACGCCACTCTCGGTCGTATCGGCTTCGAGGGCCGCTACGACTACGGCGCAGTTGGACCGGTGACGAACCTGGCGTCCCGACTCAGCACGCGGGCGCTGCCCGGCCAGATCCTGATTAGCCAGCGAGTGTTCGCAGCGGTCGAAACCGATGTCGAGACCAAGCCTGCGGGGGAACTGGAGCTCAAAGGCTTCTCACGCCCGATCGGCGCGTACGAGGTGCAAGGACTGCGTCTCTCATAACCGCAGCTGCATCGTCCGCTCCCTAGATGCGGTGAGTTTGCGTGAGCTACAGCCTGAGCTCGATGACTACGTTTTCATGGTCGAGGTTGAGCAGTGGGTGTCGCAATACGGGCTCGGTCGGAGGCGGAAGAATCCGAAGGTGCCGCAAGTCCCCAGGCTCTCTCACGGATGGTGGAGCGAGTGTGCGTCCGCGCCGGAGTGCGTCTACTAACCCCTCACCAGCTGCGCCATGGCTTTGCCAACCGCTTCCTCCGCGAAAGTGGCAGGCGAGTGGCCCACGATCTACATCGACCTCGGTGACGAGGACTGGAATTGCGTCGAGATCACCTGTGAGGTGCGTTAACTCGGTTCGGCGTCTGCGACGTGTCCGTCGGCCATAGAGTAATCGCTCGACGGAGCTTTGATAAGCACGCCACAGACCTGGCAGTGGCCACCGTAAAGAGCCTTCAGAAGCGCGGCAAACTCGCGGTTGCGCTTTTGGCTCCGCCCGGGTCGATAGCCCTTGAGCTTGGGATTAGCGCGATTGGACTTGTCGATCGCCAAGAGTCTCCGCCGATTTCGGAGTGCGATCGCCCAGCTTGCCGATGCTGCTCTGCGAGATCTTGGTTCCGGGACACGGCGGCTGATGCTGACCAAGCGGGTTCTGTGGCTGGCGCCAGAAAGAGCTCGTAAAGAGGCTCGTCCTCTGGCCGAATGGTGCGAATGATCCGATGGTGCTGCGTCTGCCCCTTGTAGCGATACCGAACCACGTCTCCGCGCTCGCCCGCGGCTGCCACAACGTCGTCGAGCGAGAAGGGGTCGATGGCGGTAACGGCGCCTAAGGAGTAGACGTGCATCCAGTATGAGCGCGCAAAGAGGGAGTCACCGAGGTCTGGCCGCTCGCCGACATACGGGTCAACCTCGAAGAGGAGCTGGTACTCTCCGACTCGGTGCGCCTCACTCTTCGGGACGGCGACGATTAGCCGCTCGCCAGAATCGAAGTGCAACGTCTCCGGCGAGATCGGGGTAGCGGTGACCATATGATCGATGCAGACGTCGATGCTCGCCCGCTTGAAGATCGCACGTTTCATGTCGAGAGCCTACGCCTCCAATGCCCTGATGAGGCCAGGCTGGAGCGCGACAGCGGCGGGGTCCTCGGAGGACTCCACACGAGAGCGAACGTCGCCGCCGCGCACCGCACCTGCAACTCAAAACGCGGCTACCCCGATGGGGGGGTGCAATCCCCCTTCAGATGCCGCCAGTACCGCTCAGTGGCCGCTTGCGCGTTTTGGGGAAAAACGGCAATTCGGCCGCAGCTGCGAGCGAGGCTGTACAGCTGGTAGGTCGCTCGCCAGTTCGCCGAGACATACCCAACCGAAGAGAAACTCGCCAATGCATTGGCGAGTTTCGAGTCGTGACCCCGGGGTAGCAGGCGCGCGCGTGGGACCTCTGGCTCGACTGCCTCAGCGAACGCGAGATCGGCGAACAGATGGCCGTCACTCAACCGACGGTCGGGGAGTGGGTGAAAGAAAAGCGCAACTCTGCGGATTTCTTTCAGCCGCCTGCGTCCCGCCAGCACGTCGCCGTCTGGAGCTTCCAGACCGCCGGCGGGGCGGCATCGAAGGGTCCACTAGGGGCCCAAACGTCCCCGGAGCGACTCACGGAACCAAGCCTGTCTCCCATGAGAGAGAGCACGAACTCCCTGCAAATAGCCACTTCCCGCCACTCGCCGCCAACACGCGCCACACGACGTGAGTAGTCCGTGGGACTAGCGGACGTCCTCTTCGGGCGCAAGAAGTTGAAGACCCCCGCGCGCGAGCGGCTGTTCGCGCTCTCGACCGCGGGCGTCACCCTCGAGGCCGACCTCTCGCTGAAGCCGACCGGCGGAGCGGTCTGCTTCAAGCCGCTGTCCGCGGGTGAGTTCGTCCGCGCCGAGAACGAGCTCCAGCAGCTGCTCGAGAAGGTGACAGCCGACCAGGGGACAAAGCTCGAGCGCTCCAATGACACCTTCGGGTACGAGTGGCTCGTCTTCCGCGACCCGGATCTCGAGGATCTCGTGACGACGGCGCACGCCGTCTCCGACGAGCTGGAGGCGCGCGGTTTCGGTGCTCAGCTCCTCGCGGCGAGCTTCCGATTCGAGGGTGGGGACGCGAAGCAGCCCGTCTACTGGATCTACGGCTACAAGCGCGGCGCGTTCTGGCCCTTCGTCCCGACCGGGAAGGATCAGGAGCGAGACAACGCGCGGGAGCTCGAGCTGAAGGCGAAGCTCGAGAACGAGCTCCCGATCGAGCCCGACATCTCGATGTGGTTCGGGATGTTCGGCTCGCCTCTCTAGCCCGCAGCCTCGCCGAACGTGCGCTGCACCTCCGGCGGGGCTGGCTTCTACCTTCGGCACAGCGCGCAGCGGCGGGTGCCACGCGCTCGGAACTAGGGCCTCGGCCGGCGGAGCCTGACGGGGGCCGGGCGGGGTCAGACCCCATGAAGTCGGCCGCTTCGGAGAGGCCACGTCCCGGGCGGCCATGGCTGGGGACAGACCCCGGACGTGACTTCCCGGGCCACGTCCGGGGCGGCCTTGGCCGGGGACAGACCCTGGACGTGACTGCCCGGGCCACGGCCCGGACAGCAAAGCCGGGTCAGGCGCTGCGCGAATTTGAGTCCAGTCAGAGCGGGGAGAGCCCTCGCCTGCGAGAGTCTCACGTCCAGGAGAGCGATGACTGCTCGGGAGGCTCCGAGGGATCGTCCCTTCGCGCGCGATCGTCCCGTTCGGGCCAGACCCCGTGAAGGTGCGCGCTTCCTGAGCCGAGGTAGGGGCAGGTGCCAGGTCCTGTCTGAACCGCGAGCAGATCATGCGCAGGCCCGGCGTTGTTTCCTAGTCTCTCGCGATGCTCGAGCGGAAGTGGTGGACGCTCATCGCCGTCTGCGCGGCCATCTTCATGCTCCTGCTGGACATCACGATCGTGAACGTCGCGCTTCCGGATATCGAGCGCGAGCTTGGCGCCAGCTTCGACGAGCTTCAGTGGGTGATCGACGCCTACGCCCTGACGCTCGCGACGCTCGTGCTGACAGCCGGATCGCTCGCCGACCTCCTCGGGCGCAAGCGCTTCTCCTCGGCGGCCTCGCCTGCTTCGTCGTCGCCTCCGCGCTCTGCGGCGCGGCCAGCAGCCCGCTGTTCCTGATCCTCTCGAGAGGAGCTCAGGGAATCGGTGGCGCGATCATGTTCGCGACCTCGCTGGCGCTCCTCTCCCAGGAATTCCAGAGCCGCGAGCGGGGCACCGCCTTCGGGATCTGGGGAGCTACCGTAGGCGCAGCCGTCGCGATCGGCCCGCTCGCCGGCGGCGTCCTGACGGCGACCCTCGGCTGGCGCTGGATCTTCTTCGTGAATCTCCCGGTGGGAGCCGCCGCCCTCGCGCTCTCGGCGGCCCGCCTGCGCGAGTCGAGCGATCCGGAGCACTCGAGGCTCGACCCGCCAGGTCTCGTCACTTTCTCCGGCGGCGTCTTCCTGCTGATCTTCGCCCTCGTCCGCGGGAATGCGCTCGGCTGGCAGAGCGGCTGGATCCTCGCCTGCCTCGTCGGCGGGAGTGCGCTTCTCGTCGCGTTTCTCCTCGTCGAGGCGCGGCGCGAGCGGTCGATGTTCGACCTGACGCTCTTCCGCAAGCCCGCCTTCGTCGGAGCGCAGCTCGTCGCCTTCACGATCTCCGCGGGGATCTTCGCGATGTTCCTCTACCTGACGCTCTACCTCCAGAACGTCCTCGGCTACTCGCCGCTCCAGGCAGGGCTCCGCTTTCTGCCGGTGAGCGTCGTCTCGTTCGTCGCGGCTCCCGTCGCGGGCAAGCTCTCGGCCCACGCTCCGCCGCGTGTGCTGCTCGGCGTCGGGCTAGGCCTCGTCGCGCTCGGCCTCCTACTCATGCACGGCGTCGACAGGAACTCGAGCTGGCTCCACCTCCTGCCCGGCTTCCTTGTCTCCGGGGCCGGCATCGGCATGACGAACCCGGTGCTTGCCTCCACGGCGATAGGGGTCGTGCGGACCGAGCGCGCGGGCATGGCCTCCGGGATCAATACGACCTTCCGCCAGGTCGGGATCGCGACCGGCATCGCGGGGCTCGGCGCGGTTTTCGAGCACCACGTGCAGACGCGGGTGGCGGACGCTGCCGCCCGGGCGGGGGCGTCGGCGACGCAGAGCGGACGGATCGGGCGAGCCGCCGCCTCCGGACGCGTTGAAGAGGCGCTTCGCGCGCTACCCGCCGGTGCTCGCCGAGCCGTCGCCGAGGCTGCGCAGGTTGCCTTCGTCGGGGGGCTGAACGAGCTTTTCGCGATCGGCGCGGTCGTCTCGGCGGCGGGTGCGCTGCTCGCCTTCGCGCTCGTTCGACGCCGTGACTTCGTCCGTCCCGGCGGGGCCGGCTAAGGGCCTGTCCGGAAAGTAACTCAGGGCGCCTGACAGGCGCCACGCGGCACGAGGCCGCGTCCTCGGTCGCGCCGATACGCCCGCGTATCGACGCTCCCTGCGTCCCTGCCTCGCACAACGTATCGCGTGTCATTCACCGTGGCCACTTCCCGGACAGGCCCCTAACTCGCCTGCTGCATCGGTAGGTCCGGGATGAGACCCTCGCCGGTGAAGAGCTCCCGCGCTTCGTCGAGCGACAGGTCGCTTGGCGGGATCATCAGGTCGGAGTCGGAGAGGTCGGCGTCGTCCAGAGGCTGACCCTTGTCCCGAACGGTCTGGGCAAGCTCCTCGAGCAGCCGCCGGAACTCTGCCTCGTCGCCGCGCTCGAGCGCAGCGACGGCTGCGTTGTCGATCTCGTCGAGCGATCCAGCTAGGTCGTCCTCGAGCCGGAACTGCCCATCTCCGCCCAGCAGCCGGACGATCACTGTGCCGGCTCCTTCTGCTCGGCCGGCTCCTGCGCCGCGCCGGCCTCGCTACCGCCCGCGATCTCCTTCTGCGCCGTGCCCGCGCCCAGCTCGGCCTTCATCTTCGACAGCTCGTCGTCGACCTGGCTCTTCGACGAGAGCTCTGCGAGCTGGCGGTCCAGCTCGGTCTGACCGCCGGCTGTGAAGTCCTCGAGCGTCCCTGAGGCGACCAGCTCGTCGACCGCCGCCGCCCGCGCCTGCATCTGCTCGGTCTTGTCCTTCGCGCGCGAGATTGCGAGTCCCGTGTCGGCCATCTGCTCGCCGATCCCTGTCGCGGCCTCGCCGATCTTCACCTGGGCCTCGGCGGCCGAGTACTGCGCCTTGATGACCTCCTTCTGAGAGCGGAAGGCCTCGATCTTGGCCTGGAGCTGCCGCTCGCTCGAGACGAGCTTCTCCTGCTGGGCCTCCAGGCCCTGCACCTGCTGATCCAGGCCTTGGAGCTGCTGCTGGACGGCTGACTTGCGCTCGAGGGCCTGCCGCGCGAGGTCGTCGCTTCCCTGGCCGAGCGCCTGGCGCGCCTGGGTCTCGAGCTTGACGACGCTCTGCTCGAGCTGGTCCGACTGGAGCTGCAGCCGCTTCTTCGCGGTCACGACGTTCGCGACGCCCCGCTTCACGTTCTGGAGCAGCTCGAGCTGCTTCTCGTAGGAATAGTCGAGCGTCTCGGTCGGGTCCTCGGCGCGGTCGAGCGCTTTCGAGAACTTCGCCTTGACGATCGTCGACGCGCGTGACATCAGACCGGCCATCGATCCTCCTCCTCGGTTTCTCCAGTTAGCCTATCCAGCGTGATCGTCCACCGGAGCATGCATCCCGACTGGCTCTCGAATGCCTACCTCGTCTACGCACAGGAGGAAGGCGACGCGCTCTTCGTCGACAGCGGCGCGCCGCTCAAGCCGCTGCTCCAGGCGGTCGAGGCCAGCCGCGTCCGGCCCCGCTGGCTGCTCCGCACTCACTCACATCCCGATCACGTCGAGCACGAGGACGAGCTCCGCCGGCGGTTCGACCTCGAGCTCGTGGCCGCTGACCTCGGGTCGGCTGACACCGTCTCCCTCGGAGGCGCCGGGCTCCGCCTCCTCTCGACACCGGGCCACTCCGACGACGGAGTCTCATTCGTTCTCGGAGAAGACTGCTTCTCCGGCGATACGCTCTTCAAGGATGCGGTCGGCGGCACGCAGACGGACTTCGATGCCGTTCGCCGCTCCGTCATGGAGGCTCTGATGACCCTGCCGCCCGAAACGATGGTCTACCCGGGTCACACCGACGAGACCACGATCGGGCGCGAATGGGAGGAGAACCCGTTCGTGCGGGTCTGGCGTGGCGTCGAGCCGGAGGGGACCGAGCCCTGCCGGGTCGGCGGCTCCGGCGCGACGCTCGTCGTCTGGTCGCCCGACTACGACGGAAAGGGCAAGGCCTGGGTTCGGCTCGACGAGGGCCGCGACATGATCGTCGGCGGCTCGCGGGTGGAGCGTCGATGATCCTCCGCGAGGAGCTCCAACGCTACGCGGAGGCGCACGTGACGCCGCCCGATCCGCTTCTCGACGAGCTGGCCGAGGAGACGCGGCGCACCCTCTCGGCGCCGCAGATGCTCACGGGGCCGGTGGAGGGACGCTTCCTCGAGCTGCTCGTCTTCGCGACGGGCGCGCGGCGCGTGCTCGAGATCGGCACCTACAGCGGCTACGGCTCGCTCTCGATGGCCGCCGGGCTCCCGCCGGACGGCCGCATCGACACGTGCGAGATCGACGAGCGGCACGCGGAGGTGGCGCGCCGCTATATCGCGCGGAGCCCCCATGCGGATCGCATCACGGTGCACGTCGGCCCGGCCGCTCAAACCCTCGCGCAGCTCGAGGGGCCTTTCGACCTCGTTTTCGTCGATGCCGACAAGACGGGCTACCTCGAGTACTACGAGGCCGCGCTCCCGAAGCTCGCCGAGCGTGGGCTGCTCGTCGTCGACAACACGCTCCAGAGCGGCCGCGTGGTCGACGATCCGGACGCATCGGAATCCACCCGGGCGATCGTCGACTTCAACGAGCGGATTCGCACGGACCCGCGCGTCGTCTCGGTGCTGCTGACGATCCGGGACGGGGTCACGCTGATCCGGCGCCGCTCGACCACCTGACGGCAACCGTCGGAGCGTCGTCTTCGATCCACCGCACGAGCCGTTCGCCCTCGGCGACGAGCTCGTGTCTGGCCGCGTCCGGCAGCGGCGCGAACGGCTCGAGCCTGAGAACGGCCTTCGCCCTCGTCCGCTCGAGCCGCCAGGCGCCGCCGACGAAGCCGTCGACGAGGAAGGTCGCAAGCGTCGTCGCGTTCTTCCGGCGGATGACGGTCTCGTAGTACTCCGCGGGGAGGATCCGCGATCGATCGTGGTGGGCGAGGATGATCGAGTCGAATGCCGGCAGGAAGCGCGCCGGCGCCGGTGTGTCTGCGGAGGCGAGACGGCCGCGTGGAAGGTCGTAGAGGTTCTCGCCGAGCCGGCGCATGCCCGCGAGCGCCGGGTCGATCTGCCCCAGCCGGAACCCCGTGAACTGCTCGACGTCCCGGCGCGTGGCCGGCCCGTAGGCGCCGAGGTAGGCACGCACGACGCGCCGGACCGCCTCGTCGTGTGGAGGCAGCGGCTCGGTCCAGCAGACCAGCGGGCTCGGCCTCGTGTGCGGCCACGGCCCTTCCGGGGGAGTTCGTGCCGTCGGAAGACGGCGCAGCGCGAAGGCGATCGTCCAGCGGTCGTGCGTGCCGAGCGCCTCGCCTGCGATCGCGAAGAGCTCGTTCGCGTGCAGCGGCCGCTCCGGGATCGCGCGGCGGAGCGCGTCGAGGTCGACGCCGAGCCGGCGGCCGCTGAGCGACTCGAGGTAGCCGGCCTGGAGATCGGCGAAGCCCTCCCTCGTCGTCACGTGCAGCGTCCCGCGCATCGGCCACCCCTTCACCAGCGTGCCGCGCCTGAGCGCTCGCGTCAGCTGCTCCTTCCGGAAGGTCTCGAGGCGCGACCAGAGCGCGACGTAGGGGGAGGGGGGATACTGCGCCTGAAGCGCGACGAGTCGCGCCACGGCGCGCGTCGCCGGCATCCGCGCTCGGTGGAGCAGGAGCTGCCGCGCGAGCAGCGTGCGGTTCAGCTCCCGCAGGGTCACGGGTAGACAGCGGCCTTGAGGAGGTCGCGCGGCGGGTCGGCGAAGAGCCGCGGCAGCTCTTCGAGGCTCACTCTGTGGGTGATCAGCCGCTCCCAGGGATAGGCGCCGCTCGCGAGGAAGGCGAGGGCGGCGCGCACGAATCGCGGCGCGTGGTGGAACGCGCCGCGGAGCGTCAGTTCCTCGTAGTGGAGCCGGTACGCATCGACGGTGAAGCTGGCTTCGCGCTCGCGGCCGCCGAAGAAGACGATCGTCCCGCCGGGACGCACGAGCTCGACCGCGTCGAGCCAGGAGCTCTCGGTTCCGGCCGCTTCGAGGACTACGTCTGCGCCCGCGGCCCCGCCGCTCCGCGAACCGAAGAGTGGTGCGAGCGCATCTCGCTCGGGGCGGCGGCCGACAACGACCGGCGCTCCGCCCGCGTCGGCCACGCAGGCGCACAGCATCAGGCCGATCGAACCGGTGCCGAGAATGGCCACGGTCTGGCCCGCGGAGACCTCGCCACGCTCGACGCCGTGGAGGCAGCACGCGAGCGGCTCCACCATTGCGGCGATCTCGGGAGCAAGTCTGCCCGGGACCGGCAATAGGTTCATGCGCGCGATGCGCTCGGGCACGACGATCGCCTCTGCGTAGGCGCCGTTCAGGAGCGGGCGATCCTCGCAGAGCGTTTCGTCGCCGCGCCGGCAGGCCGGGCACCCGCCGCAGGGCGCCGAGTTGGCTGCGACGACGCGGCGACCCGTGCCGGCCTCGACGCCGCAGAACTCGTGTCCGAATGGGCTCGGCAGCTCGCCGAGCAACAAGGGGTGCCCCCGCCGGAAGGTCTTCAGGTCGGTTCCGTCGGTCAGCGCCGCCTCGATCTCCACAAGCACCTCGCCGGGTCCCGGCTCCGGCCGTGGAACCTCTTCGAGCCGCAGGTCGCCAGGCCCGTGGAACCGAACGGCCTTCACGGGATGAAGACGACCTTGAGCTCCTCGCCCGCCCGGTACAGCTCGAGGCCCTCCGCGAAACGCTCCAGCGGCAGGACACGCGGCTCCGGCGCATCCAGCTCGGGGAGCAGCGCCGCCGCCTGCGCCATGTGGCGCGGCGTTGCCGAGCGAGAGCCGACGACCCGGAGCTCGCGGCGGTACAGAAGGTCGAGGTCGATGGGGCCTGCCGCGGCGAAGGCGACGAGCGTGCCACCCGGCCCGAGTGCCTCAAGCGCGGCCTGCGCCCCTGCGCGAGCGCACAGGACGGCGGCGGCAACCGGCCCGTCGGGCTCCGGCGCGGCGAGGCGGGAGGGATTCGGGTCCCGCGCGAACACTTCGTCGCCCCGCCGGCGGAGGACTGCGAGGAAGAGTCGACCGATGAAGCCGCAGCCGACGACGAGGATGCGCCCGGGCGGGACCCGCTCGAGCGCGCGAAGCACACAGGCGAGCGGCTCGACGTAGGTGCCCTTCGCGTCGTCGAGGGCAGGCGGAAGATCGATCGCCGCCGCGGCGCGCACGCGCTCGGCAAAGCCCCCCGGCACGATCGTGGCCGCCGCGAAGTGCTCGCAGGTCGACTCGTGGCCGGCGCGGCAGCGCGCGCACGCGCCGCACGGAAGGTGGTGAACGAGTGCGACCCGGCGCCCGTCGGAAAGGAGTGCCGTGACCTCGTGGCCGAGGACGGTTCCCGCAGCCGCGGGGCCGAGCTTCTCGACATCCGATCCGCAGAGCCCGCAGGCGAGGACGTGGGCGAGCTCTCCCGTCCCGGCCGGCTCGCCAACGTCCTCCATCGCGGGCTCGCCGTGCGCGTCTAGGACGATCGCCCGCACGCGAGTATCGTAGGCCGCGAGTCCCCTCGATCCGGAGGTTGCAAGATGGCCGTGAAGCTGCATCGCTGCTCGAACATGTGGATCAAGGTGAAGGGTCATCCATGCTGGCGCGTCCAGAGCGCGCTCGACGAGGCGGGGGTCGAGTACGAGGTCGTCAAGGGCCCGCTCCGCCGCGGCAAGCGGGACGACGTCGACCGCCTCACCGGCCAGCGGCTGTACCCGGCGATCGAGTTCGAGGACGGCAGCGCCTATCGCGAGAACTCGAAGGCGATGGCCGAGACGATCGAG
>JBBQDZ010000059.1:0-12154 GCA_038320185.1 Gaiellales bacterium | reverse complement strand
CACGACCTCAAGACCGAGGAGCGCGCCGAACGGGCCTGCACCCAGCGCCGTCAAGAGAAGCGCCAGGTACCGCCGGAGGCGAACTCCTTCAGGATCCGCCGGCTGACGACCATGCGGTGCACCTCGTCGGGCCCGTCGTAGATGCGTCCGCCCCGGGCGAGGTCATACATGCTTGCGAGCGGCGTGCGGTCTGTGAGGCCGAGCGCGCCGTGCACCTGGATCGCCCGGTCGACGATCTCGTTCAGCGCGCGCGCCGCATAGAACTTGATCAGCGAGATCTCGACGCGAGCCTCGTCCCCCGCGTCGATCCGGTGGGCCGCATCGAGGGTCATCAGCCGGCAGGCGTGGATCTCCGCCGCCGAGTCTGCGATCCAGTTCTGGATCGTCTGCTTCTCCGCCAGCAGCCCACCGAAGGCCTCTCGCTCGAGCGAGCGTCGGCACATGAGCTCGAAGGCGCGCTGCATCTGACCGAGCCAACGCATGACGTGGTGGATGCGGCCTGGGCCGAGGCGCTTCTGCGCGATCCGGAAGCCGTCTCCCGGCTCTCCCAGCGTGTTCTCGAGGGGAACCCGCACGTCTCGGTAGATCACCTCGCAGTGCGTCGTCCAGCCGCGCCCCGGGTGACCCATCACCGGCACGGGGATGATCTCTACTCCCGGCGCGTCCGCAGGGACGATGATCTGGGACGCGCGGCGGTGCGGCTGCTCGTCGAGGTCTGTGATCGCCATGACGATCCCGAAGGCGGCCCCTTCCGCCCCCGAGGAGAACCACTTCCGGCCGTCGATCACCCAATCGTCGCCCTCGCGCACCGCCCGCAGGCGCAGCAGAGTCGGGTCCGACCCGGCGACATCCGGCTCGGTCATCGAGAAGAACGAGCGAGCGCTTCCTTCCACGAGCGGCCGGAGCCATCGCTCCTTCTGCTCCTCCGTCCCGAACAGGTGGAGGATCTCGCCGTTCCCGGCATCGGGCGCCTGGCAGTTGAAGACGAGCTGGCCCCAGAGCGTGCGGCCGATCTCCTCGTTCAGGTGCGCGTAGGACAGGAAGCCGCGCCCCGTGCCTCCCGCCTCCGGCGGCAGGTGCGGCGCCCACAGGCCCTCCGCTCGCGCGCGCTCCCGCAGCTTCGTGACGAGTGCCTCCGCCGCGTCGTCCTCCCGGTCGAGCGCCTGCTCGTTCGGATAGACGTGCGCCTCGAGGAAGGCGCGGTAGCCCGCGCGCAGATCCTCGAACTCCTGCTCGCGCCTGCTCTCGGCGACCGCCATCCGTTTAGCATCGCACGATGCGCCTGGGACTCGCCATGGGCTACGCGCCGCCCGGCACGAACCCGACCGAGCTGATCGCCCTCGCGCAGGAGGCCGAGCGGCTCGGGTACGAATCGGCCTGGGCGGCGGAGGCCTGGGGCACCGACGTCGTCACCGTCCTCAGCTGGCTCGCTGCCACGACGTCGAAGCTGAAGGTCGGCGCGGCGATCATGCAGATACCGGCGCGGACGCCGGCGGCGACGGCGATGGCGGCCGCGACCCTCGACCTCATGTCCGGCGGACGCTTCCTGCTCGGGCTCGGCACGTCAGGTCCGCAGGTGGCCGAGGGCTGGCATGGGCAGCCGTGGGGGAAGCCGCTTCGCAAGACGCGCGAGTACGTCGAGATCGTCCGGTCGGCGCTGCGGCGCGAGCCGGTCGAGCACCACGGTGAGCACTACGACGTGCCGTTTCAGGGCACGGGCGCGACCGGGCTCGGGATCCCGCTGAAGCTGATGCTCCGCCCGCTGCGCGCCGACATTCCGATCTACCTCGCGGCGATGGGGCCGAAGAACGTCGCGCTCGCAGCGGAGATCGCCGACGGCTGGCTCGCCTTCCTGCTCTCGCCGGAGCGTTTCGCGGATGCCTTCGAGCCATCGCTCCGCGAGGGGTTCGCGCGCGGTGGCCGCGACCGCGGCGCCTTCGACATCGCGGCCGGCGTCCCGGTCGCCGTGGTGGACGACGTGGCGGCCGGAATCGAGGCGCTGAAGCCGATGCTCGCGCTCTACGTCGGAGGCATGGGCGCGCGGGGGCGCAACTTCTATAACAGCCTCGTCAGTCGGTACGGCTACGAAACGGAGGCTCGGCGGGTTCAGGATCTCTACCTCGACGGCAAGCATCGCGACGCGGCGGCCGCGGTGCCGGACGCACTCGTCGACGAGGTCGCGCTCGTCGGCCCTCGGGAGCGGATCGCCGATCGCCTCGCCGCCTGGCGTGAGTGCGGCGTCACCTCGCTGCACGTCCAGGCGCGCGATTCCGTGACACTCCGCGCTCTCGCCGAGCTCGTTCTGTAGTGCCCGTCGCCTGGGAAGGCGAGCTGGCGGAGCGCCTCGGGGTGCCCGTGAGCTCGATGCGCCTGCTAGCCGGCGGCGCCTCGAAGGAGGCCTGGGCGGTGGACGCCGGCGGGCGGCGCCTGCTCGTCCGCCGCGCGGCCGGCGGCGTCATCCACCAGTACACGCTGTCGCTCGAGGAGGAGTTCCGCGTCGTCGAGGCGGCCTACGAGGCGGGGGTGCGGGTACCGCGGGCCGTCGCGTACCTCGGGGAGCTCGGCGGCCGCGAGGCCTTCGCCACGGAGCGAGTCGAGGGTGAGACGATCGGTCGGCGGATCGTGAAGAAGCCGCCGCCCGGACTCCCCCTCCAGCTGGCCGAGGAGCTCGCCAGAATTCATGCGATTCCGTCCGAGCGCCTCCCCTTCCTGCAGGCGCGTGACCCGCTCGAGACGTTTCGCCTGGAGCTCGACTCGGTCGGCGAGCCGCATCCCGCGATCGAGTACGGCCTCCGGTGGCTGCGGGAGCGCCGCCCGCAGCCGCTGCCGCCGGTCGTCAGCCACGGGGACTTCCGGATCGGCAACGTCGTCGTCTCGGATCGCGGGCTCGAGTATCTCCTGGACTGGGAGTTCGCCCATCTCTCCGACCCCCGCGAGGATCTCTCCTGGCCACTCGTCCGCGCCTGGCGCTTTGGCGCAGACGCCCGCCGGCTCGGCGGGGTCGGCCAGCCCGAGCCCTACCTCGAGCGCTACGCCGAGCTGACAGGGCGGAAGATCGCGCTCGAGGACCTGCTCTGGTGGGAAGTGCTCGGGAACGCGAAGTGGGCCGTCGGAGCGCTGACGCAGTCGCGGCGGCACCTGTCCGGTCAGGAGCGCAGCATCGAGCTCGCTGTCCTCGGCCGCCTGGCCGCGGAGATGGAGTACGAGCTGCTCGACCTCATCCAGCGGGCAGACGCGCCCGCGCCCGCGCCCGCGTCGCCCGGGGAGGCTCGCTCCGTGATCGCGACACACGACCGCCCGACACCGGCGGAGCTCGCCGAGGCGACGCGAGAGTTTCTCGAGACGGAGATCCTGCCGGTGCTCGAAGACCCTCGGCTCCGCTTTCGGACGCACGTCGCCGCGAACGCGGTCGGGATCCTCCAGCGCGAGCTGGAAGCGGCGTCAGAGCCCGAAAAACCGGCGCGGGTGCAGGGATCCTTACAGGGTCTGACCCCGGGCGAGCTCGCGCAGGCGCTCCGAGCCGGAGAGGGTCCCGCCGACGCGCTCCCGGTTCTGCAGGCGCACGTCGAGGCAAAGCTGCGCGTGGCGAGCCCGCGCTACCTCGAGCGCTACAGGTGAGTCGCAGGCGCCTCTATCTCATGCGTCACGCCGAGGTGGCGTACTTCGACGAGGGCGGGCGACCTCACGACCCTCACGAGGTTCCGCTGACGGCGGCGGGGCGCGAGCAGGCGCGCGCCGCGGCGGTCGCGCTCGAGGACATCCGGTTCGACCGCGTCGTGACGAGCGGCCTTACGCGCGCACTGGAGACGGCGCGCGTCGCCGCCCCTCGCATCGAGCCGGAGTCGTGGCTGGAGCTGCGCGAGCTCCAGGCGGGCCGGCTTGGCGATCTGCCCGAGGAGGAGCTCGAGGCGGCCTTTACGGACGCCTTCCGGGGCGACGTGCCTCTCGACACCAGCTTCCTCGGCGGCGAGACGATCGGGTCGCTCCTCGACCGGGTCCTGCCGGCGGTCGACCGCCTCCTCGCCGACCTCGGCTGGGACACCGCGCTGGCCGTCCTCCACGGAGGCGTCAACCGCGCGATCCTCTCCTACGCGCTCACCGGCGAGCGGCGCTTCCTCGGCGGCTTCGAGCAGGCGCCGGCCTGCATCAACATCCTGGACGTCGGCGAGGCGGACTGGATCGTCCGCGCCGTGAATCACGCGCCGTACGATCCACTGCACGCGCGCGGCCGCGACACGACGATGGAGGAGCTGTACCGGGCGTACCTGCCGGCTCGGAGCGCCCGTCCGCTTAAGCGGGCCGGTGGAGGGGGTTGGAGGGGACCGCGAGTCTCCCGCGACGACGAAAGGAGCCAACGATGACGACGACGCATCCCGAGCACGACACCGTGATCGAGCTGATCCGTCGCGACCTGACCGACGAGTCCTACGACCAGATCCGGGAGCTCTGGAAGCGCCACTCGATCGCCGAGGACAGCCGCGACCTCCCGGGGCTGATCTCGACGCTCACGCCGGACTGCGTCTACGAGCTGCGGCCGACGGGCGAGCGCTGGGAAGCTCATGAGGGCGCGATCCGCTTCTACACGGAGCTCCTCACGGCTTTCCCGGACATCCACTTCGACTTGACGGACATCGTGATCGGTCCGCAGGGCGTCTGCGAGGAGGCGCGCGTCACCGGAACGCACACGCGCGACTGGCTCGGGCATCCGGCGTCCGGGGAGAAGCTCACCTGGAACGTCGTCATCTTCTTCCCCTGGGACGAGGAGCGAAGACTGTTCCGCGGCGAGAAGGTCTACACCGACATCGCGCTCGGCCGGCGATCGTAGAGCCAGCGGACGATCCGCTCGCCTACCTCCTGCCCGGCGTCTTCCTGGACGAAGTGGCCGGCCTGCGCCACGAGCTCCGCCGGGCCGGCGCCCGGCATCAGCTCGGCCATCCGCTCCGCAGCCCCGGGCGGAAAGATCCGGTCTCGATCGCCGAAGAGCACGAGGGCGGGCTTCTCCCAGTGGCGCAGGGCGTCGCGCACCTCGATCATCGCGGCCGCCGACGGATGATCCGCCTCGACGGGCACGAGCTCGGGGAAGGTCAGCATCCCGGCCTTCGATTCCGGGGTCGAGAAGGGTGCGTCGTAGGCGGCGACGACCTGCTCCGACACCTCTCGGGCACACCCCGACTGCACCATCCGTCCGGCCTGCAGATCCGCTCCGGTCCGCCGCACGAGCTCCCGGAAGCGCAGCCACGTATCCGAGGGCGCGCGCCCGGCGCCGATCCCCGTGTTGAGGACGACGAGGCGTTCCACGCGCTCCGGGTGGGCGACCGCAAATCGCAGTCCGATCGGGCCGCCCCAGTCGTGGACGACGACGGTCAGGCGGTGCAGGTCGAGCTCCATCACGAACCGCTCGATCGACTCGTAGTGGCGGCCGTAGCCGTACCACCCTTGCTCGACGGGCTTGTCGGAGCGGCCAAACCCGAAGTAGTCGGGTGCCAGCACCCGGGCGGCGGCGGCCAGAGGCGGGATCACGTTTCGGTAGAGGTAGCCCCAGGTCGGCTCGCCGTGCAGGAGCAGGACCGGCTCGCCCTCGCCCTCGTCGACGTAGTGCATCCGCAGCCCGTCCTGCTCGACGTAGCGAGCTGCGAACGGCCAGCCTGGAAGCGCGGCGAAGCGCTTCTCCGGTGTGCGGAAGACCCTCACCCGCGCTCGACCGGCGCGAGGAACTCGTCGACAAGCGACACGAAGCGCTCCTGCGCCTCGAACTGGGGGTAGTGGCCGCAGCCGGCAAGCACCGCCAGCTCTGCGCCCGGAATCCTGCCCGCGAGCGCGCGGCCGTTCGCGATCGGCACCACCCGGTCCGCATCCCCGTGCACGACGAGTGTGGGCGCGTGAATCTCTTCCACCGGGACACCGTCCCCCACGAAGCGCGTGCAGGCCTCGAACTGCGCCCGCCAGGACTCGCGCGGCGTCGGGCGCTCCACCCGCGCCGCGAGCAGGCGCTCGAACTCCTCGGCGTGTGCCTCGTTCCAGCCCGGCGCGAACGACAGGTGCATGGTCGCGCGCGCGTAGGCCTCCGGCGGCAGATGCGCGTTCGCCAGCCACGCGTGGAGCGTCTCGGCCGGCACCGGCTCGTGCGTCGGCTCGCCCGGACCGGTGCCGACGAGGATGAGCGAGCGGACGAGCTCGGGCCGCCGCAGCGCGAGCGTCTGGGCGATGTAGCCGCCCATCGAGTGGCCGAGGACGTGCGCCGAGTCGAGGCCGAGCACCTCGACCAGACCGGCCGCGTCCTCCGCGAGGTCATCGATCGTCTCCGGCGGCGGCTCCTTGAAGGAAGATCCGGTGCCGCGGTTGTCGAAGGCGATCACCCGCCGGCGCCTCGCGAGCGCGCCGAACAGGAACCGGGCAGGCCAGGAGGAGTTGCCGAGGCCCTGCACGAGTAGGAGCGCCGGGCCCTCGCCGCGCTCCTCGACGTACAGCTCTCCCGCGGAGACGCGGACGAGCGGCAAGCTGCTAGGAGAGCCGCTCGACGAGCATCGCCATCCCCTGGCCGCCGCCCACGCACATCGTCTCGAGACCGATCGTGGCGTCGAGTGTCTCGAGGTCGTTCAGCAGCGTGCACATGATTCGTGCTCCGGTCATCCCGTAGGGGTGGCCGAGCGCGATCGCTCCGCCGTGCGGGTTCAGCTTCTCGCCGAACGGGTCGACGCCGATCTCCCGGCAGACGGGGATGACCTGCGCCGCGAAGGCCTCGTTCAGCTCGACGACGTCGACGTCCTCGATCGTCAATCCCGCCTGACGCAGAACCTTTCTCACCGCCTCTATGGGCCCGACGCCCATGATCTCCGGCGCAATGCCTGAGACTGCCGAGGCGAGGATCCGCGCCCGTGGGGCGAGGCCGAGCTCGCGGGCTCGCTCCTCGCTCATCACCACCACGGCAGCAGCCCCGTCGTTCAGCGGGCAGGCATTTCCCGCCGTGACCCTGCCGTCCGGCTTGAACGCGGGCTCGAGCGAGCCGAGCTTTTCGAGGGTCGAGTCCGCACGCGGCCCGTCGTCTCGCGCCGTGCCGTTCCAGGGCGTCAGCTCGCGCTCGAAAAAGCCACTCGCCTGCGCGGCGACCGCGCGTTCCTGCGAGCGCTGCGCGAAGCGGTCCATCTCCTCGCGGGACACGCCGAAGCGTTCGGCGACATTCTCAGCCGTCAGGCCCATCGGGATGTAGACGTTCGCGATCTCGGCGTTGTCGCCGCAGAGCTTCGGGTGCAGCTCCTGGGCGTCCTTCGGGTAGCCGTTCACCTGCGAGATCGACTCGACACCGGCGGCGACGAATGCATCGCCCTCGCCCGCGCGCGCCGCGTGGAAGGCCATCCGGATCGTCTGCAGGCTCGAGGCGCAGAAGCGGTTCACCGTCGTTCCCGGCACGGTCTCCGGCAGCCCGGCGAGGAGGGCGGCTCGCCGCGCGAGGTTCATGCCCTGGCGCTCCTGCGGGAAGCCGCAACCGACCATGACGTCGACCACCTCGGCCGTATCGAGCGCAGGCACCTTGGCAAGAGCCTCACGGATGGCGAAGGCAACGAGGTCGTCCGGCCGCGCATCGACGAGCGAGCCCTTGCGGGCCCGTCCGATCGGCGTCCTCGCGGTCGAGACGATGACTGCTTCGGGCATCTCTCCTCCTGTCATACGAATGCGCTCTCGCCGGTGAGCGCACGGCCGATAATCAGCTTCTGAATCTCGCTCGTCCCCTCGTACAACGTCGTAACGCGGGCGTCGCGGAGGTACTTCCCCGCTGGGTACTCATCGACGTAGCCGTAGCCGCCGTGCACCTGGACGGCGGCATTCGCGGCTCTCACGGCGACCTCGCTCGCGTAGAGCTTGGCGTAGGACGATTCGACCGTGTGCGGCATGCCCTCGTCGGAGAGAGCCGCCGCCCGCCAGGTCAGGAGCCGCGCCGCTTCGGTCTCCACGGCCATGAGCGCGAGGTGCTCCTGCACGAGCTGGAAGCCGGCGAGCGGCCGATCGAACTGACGTCGCTCCTTCGCGTATGCGACCGATGCGTCGAGTGAGCCGGCGGCGATCCCGACGCATCCCGCGGCGAGCGAGATGCGGCCGTTGTCGAGGGCCGACATCGCGATCTTGAAGCCCTGCCCTTCCTCACCGAGGCGGCCCGAGTCGGGCACGCGCACGCCGTCGAGAAAAAGCTCGCCCGTGTCCTGGGCGCGAAGCCCGAGCTTCCCCTTCACCGGGCGCGCCGAGAAGCCGGTCACGTCCGTCGGTACGACGAAGCAGGTGATGCCGCGCGGACCAGGCCCGCCCGTGCGGGCGAAGACGAGCGCGAAGGCCGCCCACGTACCGAGGGTGATGAAGAGCTTCGAGCCGCTGAGAAGCCAGTCGCCACCGTCCCGCTCGGCGCGGGTCGTGAGGCTGGCGGCGTCCGATCCCGACCCGGGCTCGGTGAGCGCGTAGCAGCCAAGGGCCTCACCTGCGCAGAGCCGCGGCAGCCACTCCCGCCTCTGCTCCTCGCTTCCGAAGCGTACGAGCGTCTTGCCGACGAGGCCGACGCTGACGGAGACGATGCCCCGGACGGAGGAGTCCGCGCGGCCAAGCTCCTCGGCGAGGAGCGCGTAGGAGACGGTGTCGATGCCGCCGCCGCCGTAGGCTTCGGGGAGCGACGCGCCGAGGTAGCCGGCCTCCGCCAGCCGCGCGACGATCGCGCGGTCCATCTCCTCGGTCCGATCCCATTCGCTGGCGTGCTGGACGACCTCGCGGGCGCAGAACTCCCGCGCCGAGGAGCGGATCAGCTCCTGGTCGGGAGTGAGCGAGAAGTCCATGAGTCAGCGAAAGCAACGGGGCCGGCTTCGCGCCGGCCCCGTTAGAAACGGTTGGAGTCGCGGCTTACTTGCCGCGGCCGTTGACGAGCGATCCGACCTCGGTCCAGGTGCCGTTGTTGAACTTGATCATCTTCATCTGAGAGATGGGGAACGGATCCTTCTTGCCGGTCTGGACGACGACGCCCGGCAAGGCGAACGGATTCGACTTGTCGGTCATGTTGAGGACGGCTTTCATGAAGCTCGCCCGTGTCAAGTTCGGGCCGGCCTTCAGGACCGCCTGGACAAAGCTGTACGCCTTGGCCATCCCGTAGATGTACAGGCCGTCGTTCGCGTTCGCGTCCGGCAGGAACTGCGACATGATCTTGCGATAGAGCTGCACCCCGGCGTCGTTCGCCCACTTCGGGTTCGCCGGGTCCTTCAGGTATTCGACGCTGATCGAGCCGTTGACGGTGTCCGCGCCGGCAAGCCTGACGGCAGTCGTCATGAACGCGTCGGTCGCCGAGACCGAGTTGAGGTAGATGTTGCCCGGCTTCCAGCCGATACGCGCGAGCGTCGCGTAGGTCTGGATCGTCTTCGCCGGAGTGGCGAAGATCATCAGCGTGTCGGCTCCGGAGCGCTTCAGGTCGGTTAGCTGCGATGCAACCGAGGGGTCGGTGACCTGGAAGCCGCGGGTCGCGATAATCTGGCTCTGCTTTCCTCCGAGGCCCGCCTTGAACCCGGCGATGTAGTCGTTGCCGTAGTCGTCGTTCTGGACGATGATCGCGATCTTCGCGTTCGGGTTGTCCTTCGCGATCGTCTTCCCGTAGAGCGCGCCCTCGGCCTGGTAGTCCGGCTGCCAGCCGACCGTCCACGGGTGCTTCGCCTGGTCGGAGCCGAAGGTCGTGGCGCCGGTGGAGACATAGACCTGCGGCACCTGCTTCTGATTCAGGTAGTCCCGAACCGCGAGCTGGGGCTCGGTTCCGAGGCCGCCGATGAGCGCGAAGACCTTGTCCTGCTCGACGAGCCGCTGCGTCTGCTGCACGGTCTGCGCCGGGTTGTACGCGTCGTCGTAGTAGATGAACTGGACCTGGCGCCCGTTGATCCCCCGCTTCTTGCCCTTCTGCGAGTTGAGGTAGCTGAAGTACGCCGTCATCCCGCGCGGGATCGGCCCATAGCTCGAGGCCGGCCCCGTGAGCGGGAACGTCCCGCCGATCTTGATGATCTTCGACGTCACGCCTGGCGTCGCCGCCGAGCCGCCGAGCGCTCCCGTCAGGCCCACCGAAAGCGTGGCGGCGACTGCACAGAGCGCCAGCATCCCTTTCTTCATGTTTCGCTCCTTCTCGAGGTAGCGGCCGTCTCCACCGCTGGAGTTGTCCGACTGTACAGGGGTTTTACGGCACGCTTCAAGAATCTGATCAGCCTTTTGATGAGTTCTGCGGCGCCCCCAGGGACGAGGAAGAGGACGGCCAGGAGGATGACGCCGTACATCACCGACGGAGCCGTCTTCGAGATCTTCTCTCCATAGCCGGGCGCGTACTGGATGAAAAGCGCGCCGAAGATCATCCCCTCGAGCGATCCGAGACCCCCGAGCGCCGCGCCGGTGAGCAGCAGGATCGAGAGCGCGACCGAGAACTCGAGCGGATTGATGAAGCCGTAGCGCATCGCGAAGAGCGAGCCCGCGACACCGGCATAGGCGGCGGAGATGCCGAAGGCGAGCGTCTTGTAGGTGGCGAGGCTGACGCCCGAGGAGACCGCGGCGAGCGGAGCGTCCCGCACCGCCGTGAACGCTCGCCCGATGCGGCCGCGCAGGAGAAGCCAGGCGAAGCAGAACAGGCCTGCCGCGATGCCCCAGGTCAGGTAGTACGGCGTCTTCGGGAGGCCGATCGAGAGCCCGGTGCCGCCGCCGGTCAAGCTCGCGAAGTGGAACGACTGCGCCAGCTGGACGAAGGCGACCGCGAGGCCGAAGGTGGCGAGCGCGAGGTAGACGCCCGAGAGGCGCAGTGCCGGAAACCCGAACAGGAAACCGATCCCGCCCGCTACGAGCGCCGCGAGGGGGATCGTCCAGAGCTCGCCGACGTGATACTTCGAGACGAGGATCGCCGTGGTGTAGGCGCCGATCCCCATGAACGCCCCGTGGCCGAGCGAGATCTGGCCGTTGTAGCCGCTCAGGATGTTGAGCCCGAGGATGGCGATGAAGTAGATGCCGACGAGGACGAACTCCGAGGCCTTGTAGCTGCTGACGAAGAGGGGGTAGAGACCGACGAAGAGCGCGGCCGCGCCGAGCGCGGCGAGACGCCCGACGAGCCCTGCATCCGGCCGCCAGGTCATCAGACTCGCCGCACCACGGCCCGGCCGAAAAGCCCTGCGGGCCGGAAGAGGAGGATCACGAGCAGGACGCCGAGCGCGACCGGGAGCTGGAGTTCCGGCGCCGTCGCGATGTAGTCGACGTAGGTGGAGAGCATGCTGATCCCCACGCCGAGGATGTAGGCCCCGGCAACGGCGCCGAGCGGGCTGTCGATGCCGCCGAGCACGGCGGCCGCGAACGCGTAGACGAGCACCGTCAGCATGTAGTTCGGCGTCAGCACGAGCACGGGCGCCGCCATCATCCCGGCCACGGCGCTCAGTGCGGCGGCGAGGCCCCAGCCCAGCCCGAGCATGATCGTCACGCGGATTCCGAGCAGGCGGCTGGTGACGGGGCGCAGCGCGGCGGCCCGCATCATCAGCCCAGTGCGGGTCAGCCGGAAGAAGAGGAAGACGACGAGGACGCAGGCGAGCGAGACGCCGATCGTCCCCACGTCCTGCCAGCTGATCGTGACGCTTCCGAGCGTGAACACCCTGTTCGGGAAGGGACTGTTGAACGCCCGCTCCTCGGGCGACCAGATCCAGCCGGCGGCGCCGTTCAGGATCACGAACAGCGCGATCGTGGCGACGACGACCGTGAGCTCGCCGGACCGCTGAAGGGGGCGGATCACGGTTCCGTAGATGCCGGCGCCGCCGCCGAACGAGATCAGCAGCACGATCGCGAAGGCGAGCCAGTAGGTGAGTCCGTAGGTGTAGATGAGCGACCACGCGATGTAGGTCGAGAGCATCCCCATCTCGCCCTGCGCGAAGTTGATGACGCCGGTCGCGCGGTGGATGAGAACGAGCGCGAGCGCAAGCGTCGCGTAGATGCCGCCGGTGGCGAGCCCCGCAACGAGCTGCTGGAAGAACTCAGCCACCTAGGGTTCCCCCACGCTAGTACCCCAGGTAGGACGAGCGGACGCGCTCGTGCTGGCGGAGCTCGGCGCTCGGACCGCCGAGGACGACGCGCCCCACCTCGAGGACGTAGGTGTTCCGGGTCGCGTCGAGCGCCACGCTCGCGT